>JAGMDE010000020.1 GCA_023128855.1 Thermoplasmatales archaeon
CCTCCTGTTGGCTTATATAGGTGTCTTCAGGCCCATTCTTTTGGTAAATAATTATGCAAGAACTAAATGCAGAATGGCATAAGAAAAACAAAATGCCAAAAAACCCTAAAGTCGAGCAAAGGATAGAGTGGCATCTAGAGCATATAAAACATTGTAAATGCAGAGGAATACCGGAAAAATTAAAAGAAGAGATGAAGAAAAGAAACATCAATTTCTGATTTCATCAAACTGGTAGTCTTCCCATTTTTTTAACCCTAGCAAAATATCTAATTCAACAGGAGTTAAAATTGGAATTTTATATTGCATATAATCATCAATTGCTATCCTAGGGCAAGCAGTAGAGACAAAACAATCAATATTCCTAAAACCTTCAAGAATCGGTGGTGAAAAATGATTCATAGTAAAGATGTAAGATTTCTTTTGTTTAGAATCAAGTTTTTCTTGAATCTCATGTGCTAAATCAATACGTTGTTGGCCTTTTTTAGTTCCAACAAGGATACCGAAAGTCTTAGCATCTTTGGAACGTGCAATAGCACCATAACGCTGTCTTAAAACAATATCTTTCAAATCATCCAGTTCTTTTTCTTTAACCTCATTAGTATAAGGATCGCAAGCAATAACTGGTTTTTTAGTGCTGAGAATTAACCCAAGTGGATGAAAATTCCCACTCCCAATGAAGAGAAAAGCATCAACTTTGTCAGCTATAGATGTAGCTGCAGAAAAATTACATCCAAGAATCTGGCCTTTTGAATCTATGCGATCGTCACCATTACCGACTATTGGTTCAAAACCATTTTTTACAAGAATTTCCCCAGCATTATCAAGCATATGTATATGTTGAGCAGTTGAAACCAAACCAATTTTCTTTTCTTTTATAGAAGGAATCGCTTTTTCAATAGCTTTTGAAACATCAATATCTGATATAGCGTTCAAAAATAATGTAGGAATTGAAAAATCTTTGATATTAGGAATTGAGGTATGCCCAATTTGAACCATAAAATCTGCGTTTAAATCTTTAAACTCAGAACTAACAATATCACATGCGCCAAAACATGGATCCGCAGAAATTATTATACTTGCACTTGTTTTTTCCTCTAAAAACTCTACAAATTTAGAATAATGAGATTTTAGCCCTTCTGGAACCTGTAAAACTACTCGTTCGTAATCGTTTTCTTTGATGATTTTTACTGCTTTTTCCAAATCAATGTTATATCCAGGTATTTTCAAATTTTTACCCTATCTTATCTCCATCCCAATGATGTACCAATCCTCAATTGGATCTAATTCAGTATCCACTGTCAGATGTACAATCTTAAGTGTTGGGTAGAGGTTTTTTAAATCGTCGAGATCAACATTTTCAAATTTCTTCAAGTTGTTAATATAAGCTTGTTCTGTAAGCGCATTTGATTCATAGTTTTCTTTAGTTCTTTTTAATATTCGATTAATACTTGCATCTTTTGAACAATTAGTCTGTAAAATCACAAAGGTTTTGTTCTGTGCTGCAGCGATTCCAGCAGCTCTCCTTCGGAGTTCCTGGGTTACAAAAGTTGCATCCAAAATCACACCATTATCTTTTTGCAAAGTTTCTTCAGCTCGTTTGAACATCTCGTCATATACACGTTTTCGTATCTCATAATTATTGGCTACCTTCTCGTCAAAGATATCCATGCCTTTGAGTACCTCACGCCTAATTAAATCCGTTCTCTGTATAGGATATCCTTTAATCTTCGATACTTCCGCTGTAGTTTCAGTCTTATAAGTTCCCGGAAGACCACACGCAATAAGAAGTGTTCCAGGTTTGAGTTCGTTTTCTATGAATTTTGCAAAAGGTTCTTTCATATCTTCACATCCTTATAGCAGTCTTTTATGTCACATCCCCAGAATGCGATGGTATATATATAATTTTTAATCTTCAAATTTCTCCAAATAATTATTCTGAGATGTAAGAATGTGCCAAAGCAAAGTATCGCTGAGCAGTATCTCTAGCTTTAGCTTTTTTATCATCAGCAACTATTGAGTCTTTTAATATGAAGCTTGTAACTTTTCCCCTCACGTAAGCTCTGTATATCTTATAGAATTTGATGAGCTGATAGGTGAGATCATCATCCGTTTCACCTGCACGAGACAGATAAGCTTTTAAAAGCTGTTCAGACAACTTTTGACCGCCGTTAAACTCAAGATCCATCTGGAGAAATGCAATTTCAGAGAGGGTATCTGAGTATCTAAACCTGTCATTGAATTCGATGCAGTCAAAAATGATGATAGGATCAGTAAGACAGATATGTTCCATATGAAGGTCACCATGACAATCTCTTATTTTGCCGTTCTTAACTCGTTGCTCAAATAATTCCTGATGTTTCTGATAAAATTCGTCAGTCCAATTTTTAAGGTCATTGTACTGTTCCTTTGAAATAGAGTCGTCTACAAATTCTTCAGTCTGTTGGAAATTCTCATCAGTATTGAATTTGACTGTTTCGAGACTTCCAAATTCATCGATTTCTTTCGACCTTTTAGAAATCTTATGAAAATCAGCAATAGCCTCACCAATTCTTTTAATATCCTCAGAGGTAACATCATCTTTTTTAAACCTTGTTTTTAGTAGGTCTTCATCTGACAACCGCCTCATCTTAACAGCATAGTCTATAATCTTTCCTTTCCCGTTTATTGAGTGTTTTGTGCCGTCAAAAGTAACAGGGTAAACGCCAAGATAGACATCTTTTGAAAAACGGCTATTTAGTTCAACCTCTTTATTACAATAATATTTTCTTTTTTCCAGGGTTGAAAAGTCCAGAAATCCAAAATTTACTGGCTTCTTGATCTTGTAAACAAACTCATCTCCTATGAAAACATTTGAAATATGTGTCTGGGCTAATGTGACCTTCTTAGTTGCCTCTGGATAAGATGAAGGTTGCATTAAATCATCGATCATTTTTTGTTGGTTCATAAAAAACTGGGAAAAGTTAGTCTTTTAAAAATATTTGTTTTTTAAAAATTTTATAAGTATATTAAATTATTTCGAAATATTTAATAAAAACATTACAATATCAATAATTATATTTAATTGGGGGGTAGAAAGATGAGATATAATAAAACAAAAAAAATAGGCATAGTGCTGATTACAGTAGTTCTAATTTCCTCAATTGCTACTGCTATATCAGTACAAAAAGAAAAAGCAAGCTTGGACGAAATGACTAGTGAAAAATTGATTGAACCAATAGTAATTGAAAATGATATTGAAAGCACTGGTATCAAATTTGTTGTTTGGGATAATTGGATGGGATTTGAATATGCGCATCATGCACATTATAACGAATCATACTCAATTGATTGTTATCCAGCAGATGACTTCCAGTTTGAAGAGGATACTGAAGTATTTGACGTTCATTGGATCGGATGCTATTGGCATGATAATTATCAACAAGGAGCTTATGATTGGAATATAATATTTTATAAAGATAGAGGTGATGGAGGGGCACCTGGTGATGTTTTTGCAGGACCTTTCACCTATTCACAAGATCAATGTAGCCCTGAATTACTATTGGATAACGGATACGCAATATATTATGAATTTTCAGTAAATCTTCCGGAATATGTCGTGTTTCCTGCAAATAACAAATTTTGGATATCGATTTGGGGTGAAGGAGATGCTCAACCTTGGTCAGGATGGGGCGTCCATGAGCTACCAATAATAAAACTTCATCAAGCTGTTCTCAAATCTGAATTTTGGGGTCATCCAGATTGGACCGACTACTCGGATTTTACAGGTTATCCACCAGCAGATATGTGTTTCCAACTAACAACAGTTGTTGATTTTTTACCACCAAGTATAAAAATAGAAAAACCTGAACGCGCGATATATTTCAAAGATTCGAAAATATTACCAAGATTTCTGGGTTTAACAACAGTTATTGGCGATATAACAATTGAAGTTAATGTTTCAGATGATGAAACAGGCATTGAAAAAGTAGAGTTTTATGGTGGACTATTTGGAAACATATTGTTAGGAACCGAAACACAAGCACCATATAATTTTACTTGGACAAAAGATAGGATTAGATTAATCCATTTACATAAACTTACTGTTGTAGCATATGATCTTGCTGGTAACAAAAAATGCGATTCCATGTTAGTTAGGAAGATATTATAAAATACTTCCTAATTTTTTCTTTTTTTTAAAAAAAATTTATGTAGATGTTACTAACAGTATAGATCCAATTACAGTTATCTGAACAATGAGCATGACAAGTGCAGCGGGAATATACATTTTATACATACGTGTTATATCTGTTTTTAGATAATCACTACTTAAAACGTTGCAGAGATGAATCGGTGAGATCAGATATCCTACTAGTGAGCTGATAAAAATTAAACTAGTAAAACCCACAAGAGCAATAAAACTAATATCTAAGGGGAATAATGGAATAATAATTGGATAAGAAAGTGCTACAGCTCCTAAGTTATACCCTGTTAAAACACCTAAAATTAGGGGAATAATTATTACCATAGATATTGTTGGAATGTTTGCTCCTATTATCATATCTTTTATAACAATGTTTGCCTGTGATACTTCAAATATTTCTCTAAAAATCATAATTCCAAATATAACAAGTGCTAAATTCAAAGAAACGGATTTTTTTAATATTTCTAAATAATCATTTTTTGATCCACTGGTTAGATAAAATATAATGATTATGCTAAAAATTACTCCTATAAGAAAAGATCTGATTTGAGGGATTCCAAAAAATTGTAAAATTGCATATACAAAAAGTGGTAAAATAGGTGGTATTAGATAGATAAGACCTGAATAATTTTTTTCTAATGGTTTTTGTTTTGGAATATTTTTAACATATCTTTTAAGGTAAATAACCCCAATTACAATAGCTGCAACAAAAGCTGGGATGTTTGCAAGTATTAAAATTTTAATATCAAAATTTGAAAATTTTGCACTAGTAATAAGGATCATAGCAGAAGAAATCGGAAAAATTGGGAACCAAATATGTCTAAACCAGACATTTAAAAAATTTTTTTGATCTTTATTAAGATTGTATTTATCCCCTTCTTCATCAATAGTTGGAGCAGAAAACAATGCACCACCAGGTACCGGCATAAGGCCATAAACCGCAGGTATTACACCAAGAGTTCCACCTTTTGTAAAAATAGATCTTAAACTATCGATAAGTTTAGTTATTGCACCGGTTTCCTGCATACATTTAGCTAAAATATATATCAATGACAAAAGAATAGCAAGCTCAATTGTACTAAAATCAAAAACTTGGGCATCAAAATCATAAATTATTGCTTTACTAAACGCCTTTGGTATATCAATTATACCTATTTCTTGTAATGAAAAAAATCCAACTATTATTGAACCTACTATCAGAGATAATCCAAAATTGAACTTTTTGTAAATTAAAAGAATAATTATCGCAAATGCAACAATTACTCCAATTAAATTCAACATTGGTGCAACGAAATAAAAAATTGTTTAATTAGTTATCTGTTAATGAAGATAGTTAGGTCTCCTTGCCCTTATGTAACGATGATCCTTCAGACCACATCTCATCAAATTCTCGTTTTAATTGTTCAACTATCTCTTTTTCTACGGTCCAGAAAGCTATTTCATCTTTTTTTATAGGCCCTGCGAGGATCAATGCTCTGTCATCTCCGACTATATAGTTTCCTCTTATGCCCTTATGTTCTTTGGCATCTAGTCCAGCGAGCATTTCTTTATTCTTACATTGGTTAACTATTATTCTTGAGTTCTTTGGAAGTTCTACATCTGATAGATACTCTGCCATAATCCTTGGATTAGCTATTTCTGAAATACTCCATTCTTTTGTATGTTTTGACGCTGCCGTTGTTTGAGATGATTTTTTTATACCTATTTCGATTGCTAGCCCCAATACAATTATTCCTATAGCAAATCCTATAACTAACGAAATTATATCCATGTGCCATCCATCCTTTAAAAGGGTATGTATTATCACAGATATAATTGTTTGTATTAAATATTACAGAATATTATAGTAATCTTTATTTTGAACTTAGTAATATGGGCTGCGGAAAAAGGGACAGGTTTTTCAAATATGAACCAAGAAATCCAGAAAAAAATTAAAAATTTAAAGAAAAAAACGAATTCTGTTATTCTTGTTCATAATTATCAGTTGCCTGAAGTTCAAGATATAGCTGATTTTCTTGGAGATTCCTTAGATTTAGCAATGAAAGCTACAAAAACAAACGCAGACAACATAATTTTTTGTGGCGTTGATTTTATGGCTGAATCAGCAAAGATACTTAATCCTGAGAAAAACGTAATTATTCCGGATATTAACGCAAAGTGTCCAATGGCAAATATGGTTAATCCAAATGATCTTATCAAGCTCAAAAAAGAAAATCCTGATGCCATGGTTGTATCTTATATTAATACTACTGCAGAGATCAAAACATTATCTGATATATGCTGTACATCTGCTAATGGAAAAAAGGTAGTGGAAAGTGTTTCTGCAAAGAAAATAATATTTGTTCCAGATAGAAACCTTGGAGCATATATCCAAAGATTTGTGAAAGATAAAGAGTTAATTTTATGGCCTGGTATGTGTCCTATTCATCATAAGATACGTAAAGAAGAACTTTTAAAATTAAAAAAAGAACATCCTAGTGCTGAGATTCTTGTTCATCCTGAGTGTAGACCTGAAGTAATCGACATCGCAGATCATGCTTTATCTACAAATGGCATGGTAAATTATGCAAAAGAATCAGAAATAAATGAATTTATTATTGGAACTGAGAAGGATATTTGTTATAGGCTAAAAAACGAAAATCCTGGTAAGAATTTTTATCCAATTAAATCAGCGATTTGTCCAAATATGAAGAAAATAACATTGGAAAAAGTATTAAATAGCCTTGAAACTTTAGAGCCAAGAGTAAAGATTAAAGATGAAATTATGGAAAAAGCCAGAAAGCCACTTCAGAGAATGATGGAAGTCGGCCAGGGGGATTAAATGAAAAAAGTTTACATGGACTATGCAGCAACTACTCCTGTCGATAAAGAGGTAATGAACGAAATGATACCATATTTTGATAAAATTTATGGCAATCCTTCGTCCATACATGGATTTGGTAGAGAAGCATTTGATGCAATAGAAGATGCTAGAGAAAAGGTTGCGAATCTAATAAATGCAAAACCCGATGAAATCGTTTTTACATCTGGTGGAACTGAGTCAGATAACCTTGGGGTTAAAGGAGTTGCTTTTAAAAATAAAAATAAAAAAGGTAGTAAAGGTTATCATATTATTACTTCTGCTATTGAGCATCCTGCTGTTCTTGAAACCTGTAAACATATGGAAAAACTTGGTTTTAATGTGAAGTTTTTACCAGTTGATGAGTATGGCGTTATTGATCTTGATGAGCTTGAAAAATCTATTTCTAAGGATACTTTTTTGATTTCTATCATGTTTGCTAATCATGAGATTGGTACGACTCAGCCTATGGAAAAAATTGGTAAATTAGCTAAAGATAATGATATTGTTTTTCATACTGATGCTGTTCAGGCTGTGTGTAAGACTCCTGTTGATGTTAATAAGTTTAATATTGATTTGTTGTCTATGTCTGGTCATAAGATTTATGCTCCAAAGGGAGTTGGTGCATTGTATGTTAGAAAAGGTGTAAAACTTCAGACTATTGTTCATGGTGGTGGACATGAACGTGGTATTAGGAGTAGTACTTATAATTCTCCTGGTATTGTTGGTCTTGGTAAAGCATGTGAATTAGGTAGATCCAGATTAGTTAAAGATATGGCTCATCTTAAAAATCTGAGGGATTTATTGATTAAAAAAACGTTGAATATTGAAGAGAGTTATCTTAATGGTCATCCTGAGAAAAGACTTGTTAATAATGCTCATTTTCGTTTTACAGCTATTGAGGGTGAATCTTTGAATCTTAGGCTTGATGCTAAGGGTATTGCTGCTGCGACGGGTTCTGCTTGTTCTTCTGAAAAGCTTGAGGCTTCTCATATTCTTCTTGCTATTGGCCTTAAACCTGAAGAAGCTCATGGTTCTTTGCGTCTAACTCTTGGTCGTATGACCACAAAAGAAGAAGTTGATTATGTGAGCGGGGTGTTACCTGATATTGTGAGCACTCTTAGGAATATGTCTCCTTTATGGAATAGATAAAAAGGTTTAGTATATGGCAGAAAATATTGATTATAATGAAAAAGTAAAGGATCATTTTTTTAACCCGCGGAATGTTGGTGAGATAAAAGATGCAGATGGTGTTGGTACGGTGGGTAACCCTCAGTGTGGGGACATCATGTCCATTTATATTAAAGTCAAAGATAATAAAATTGCTGATATAAAATTTAAGACTTTTGGATGTGTTCCTGAACATGAGGAAGTTGTTTTAAATAATGGAGTATGGGAAAAAGTTTCAGATACGCCAAAAGATTTAGTAAATAAATCTGGCAATCGTGTAGATATCAAAAAAAGATATATGCGAAATTACAATGGAAAATTGTTAAACATAACACCATTTGTTTCCCCATATAATTCTTTTATGTTAACTCCAAATCATCCTGTTCTTGCCATAAAAAGAGAATGGATGGGGAAAACAAGAAAAAATAGACCTGGATGTAATTGGCTCAGAATAGATAAAAAAGAACTTGTAGATACAAATCCATATTATGTTGATGCACACAATCTTTCAGAAGGTGATTATTTAGTATTCACTCCATTGAGTTTTCAAAAGAATGAAGTTACTTTTTCAGATGATTTTTTAAGACTTCTTGGTTATTACCTTTCTGAAGGTTATTCTTCAGCGAAAGAAAGTATTGCCGCCTTTGCTTTTAACAAAAATGAAGAAGAATATATTAATGAAGTAAAATCGTTGATTTTTAAAATTATTGACAAAGAAGCAAAGGTGAGAATAAGAAAAAACGTTGCAGAGGTTTATGTCTGTTCAAGGAAACTTGTAAGATTACTAAAGCAACATGGCAGTAGTTTAGCAAGAAATAAAAAAATGTCAGAAGATATTATGGAACTCCCTCCAAAAAAACAATGGAATATTTTTTTAACATATTTCAATGGGGATGGAAATAAATACAAAAGGAGATCTAAAGATTCTGAAACATATAGGGCAGATACTGTGTCAAAAACACTTGCAATTCAAATGCAGCAAATTTTGGCAAGAAATGGAATATTTGCGTCGATTAGAAAAATAAAGAAAAGAGAGCATACCTTTGAAGGGAGAATTATTAGAGGCGTTGACCAATATCATTTATCATTTAAAATGAATAAAAAACACCATTTTGTTCATGCAAAAGATGGATGTTTCTTGGTCCCCATAAAAAAAATAGAAGAAATAGAATATATTGGAAACGTTTACAATTTTGAAGTTGACTCAATAGAACATTCTTATCTTGTAAAGGGGTTTGCAGTTCATAATTGTGCTGCAGCTATTGCAACAAGCAGCATATTGACTGAAATTGCTAAAGGAAAAACATTAGATGAGGCGCTTAAAATAACGCGAGATGATGTTGCCAATGAACTTGGAGGGCTACCGGCTATAAAACTTCATTGTTCCAATCTTGCTGCTGATGCACTTCGTAAAGCAATTGAGGATTATAGAAATAAGAAGAAAAAGTGAGGCTAATGGAATCATATATTTATATTGATGGCTGGAAGTCAAATATTAGATTTTCATCTGCACACATTATTCCTGAATATGAAAAATGTGGACGGCTTCATGGTCATACCTATGCTGTTCACGCAAAGATAGGTGGTAAACCTGATAGCAAAGGTATAATTATGGATTTTTCCTTGTTAAAAGATGTTTTACGAGAAGTAGTTAATGAACTTGATCATAAAATTCTTATCCCTGAAAAAAGTAATGTTGTTAAGATTGAAAAAGGAAAAGACAGCGTTAAAATTGATTCGCTTGGAAAACAATATGTTTTTCCGGTTAATGATTGTATCTTTTTACCTATAGATTCAACTTCTGCTGAAAATCTTTCAAAATATATCCTTGAAAGGTTAATTAAAAAGACATCTTTTCCTAAAAATATTGAAGGTATCGAAATCGGTGTTGACGAAGGATATGGTCAAGGTGCCAAAATATTAAGAAAGTTTTAATTTTTTATAATTTAAATGTTTGCCTTTGATTAAAAAAGTAAAGTTATAAATTAGTAATTTATTCATTATTTTAACAGAGGCTTGTAAATGAACGAAGATGATGTAAAAACATATCTCGAAGATTTCAAAAAGGCAGATATTAATAAAAAGCTTGATATGTGGTTTTATGCAATGGAACAAGAAACTCTCTGGGATGAAATAATGGATGAAATGTCAAAAATTGCAAGAATTGCTATGATGAAACCAGGAGCTAAACCTACAGTTGCAGAGGAATAAAAAATAGTATAGGATGGATATAAGATGAACGAAGATGATAAAAAAGATATTACGGAAGAGTTCAAAAAGGGAGATGGTGAAAAGAGACTTGAATTATGGGATTATGCATGCCAACAACAGGTAGTTTGGGAACAAATTATTACAGAAATGCAGAATATTGCAAGAGAACAAGGTGTTGACAAACAACTAGAAAAGATGATGGATGAAGAATTGAAAAAAATGGAAACGGAATAAAATCTTACTAAATAATCAAGTGTGATTATACTTTTTACAATTGGTTTTATTAGTAAGTATTTGTTTTGAGAAGTTTAATATGAAAAAAGCAGTATGTCTCATATCTGGTGGACTTGATTCTTGTGTGACTGCACATATAGCAAAAAACGAGGGGCATGAAGTCCATGCATTATCTTTTAGCTATGGTCAAAGGCATGAAAAAGAAATTGAATGTGCAAAAACCATTGCCCACTCAGTTAATTCTAAAAAACATATTATATTTGATTTGAATCTTGATAAATTCGGTGGGTCATCCCTTGTGAATAAATCTCAAAATTTAGAAAAAGAACGCAGTCTTGATGAAATTGGAAAAACAATACCTTCAACCTATGTTCCAGCAAGAAACACGGTTTTTTTGTCAATTGCTTTGGCGTACGCAGAAACGATTGATGCTGATGCTATATTTATAGGGGCTACAGCAACTGATTATTCAGGCTATCCAGATTGTCGGCCTAAATATATCAAAGCTTTTCAAAAAATGGCTAATCTTGCTACTAAAAAAGGTGTTCAAGGAAAAACCATAGAGATAAAAGCACCATTACTTCATATGAGTAAAGCAGAAATTATCAAAGAAGGCATTAAGATTGGAGCTCCCCTAGAAAAAACATGGTCATGCTATGCAGGAGACACAAAAGCTTGTGGAAAATGTGACTCTTGTCTTTTAAGATTAAAAGGTTTTAAGGACGCAAATATTAAAGATCCAATAAAATATGATAGTTTACCAGATTGGTACAACTAAAGCTCTTCTTCCTTTTTTTCTTTATAATAACCATAAAGATCCAAAGAAATTGGAATTGATATCAAAACAGCAATTAGTATTACTAAACATATTAGGGAATCTGATGGTACATTACCAACTGTACCCTTACCACTTATTAAATCATTAAATAACAAGTTTAATGTTCCAATCCAAGGAAGTTCACAACGTGCTTTTCCTGAAATCCATTCAGCTTTTATTGGTTCTAAACATATTTGTTTAGAAACTTGATCTACTTCAGTATTTGTTCTAGGGTTATCACCTTTTGTAAAATAACCCGAGTGGGGTTCAACACGTTTATTATTAATATGTCTTGGATGAGTCCATCCGTTAAGTCCAAGTTCTGGAATTGTTACTGATGCTTCATTATAAATTTCATATCCCGCTACAGTATATGTTTCGTATTCCTCATCATATTCTACCCAACACATAGCCCTATGAATAATCTGATCCTGATCAGGATCACCATATGGACGGTAAACAATTACATCGCCATAATTTTGATAATGAAAATTGTCAGGATCTTTTTCTATGTAGGTGGATATGTCATTTTTACTATCTATTTTTACAAGAAATACCATATCGCCTGCATCTATTGTACCATATCTCCCAAATGGTTCATTTTCATGCATCATACTGCCTGATTCAATAGCAACCATAGGTGTACCAAACCATTGTCCTGTATAGGCCCAGAGTGTGCTTAATATTATTAAAACAAGTAAAAGAGCAACAAAAACATCTCGTACTAAAGATATTTTGGTATTTTCGCTACGCCAAAATTTTAGAAAATTTTCTTTAAATTTTTTAAAAATATCTTTGAAATTCATCTCTTATCACATAATTATTCAATGTCTTTTTTACTTGAAATTACAGTTCTTATTTCTGCTCCACATATTGGACATATCTTTATATTTTCTTTGAATTTTTTGCCGCAGCCTCGACATCGGCCGATCCATTTAAACCTTTTTGTTATTCCTGATTGACTTATAGTTTCAAATTTTAAGTTTAAAACGTGTGCAACATTTTGGATTGAATAATCATCTGTTAGAATAATTGCTTCATTTTCATCATTTTTTATATCCAAAGCTAGAGCAATGATCTCAATATCTGCTTTTGATAATCTATATGAATCTCCTGTTTCAATGCTAATATTTTTTACTTTATCGATTGACTCTTTTGATGGAGTATATATTGATAACCCACGCTCTATAAGGATGTTAAATGATTGATAGTCTCTCCCACCGGGCTTCAATTCCTTTGAAATGCTAGGAGTTGTTACCATTTTAGCATCATCTAAATTGATTGGCTTTCCAGATAATATTGCGGATGTATCTAGTATAAATATCTTTGATTTTTTCTTTGAATTCATTTTAGCAGGGTAAGTAGTCTTTTAATATTTTACTTTAACTCGTTATTTGTGCTATTAATAATAGAAAAAAAGAGAGATTAGTGGGTACTTTTGCTAATCTATATGGGTAGTTGTTTCCATTCTCCATTGTCACATACCCAGATATCGATATTTGCGATCTGTAGATCTCCACCTGTTTGTAGATTCCATTGTGCTGGTGGCCATGCTGTCCATTTTACCCACCAGTCTTGAGCTCGTAAACCTCCTATTTCAATTAGTACTCCATCCTGGGTTGATGGATGCCATATTTCAAAATCAAAGGTTGAGAAATATTCCCAGTTAGTGTCAAGAGAGATTTTACCAGAAACTCCAATATCCCATTTTACTTCAAAGAATTGATTGTTTCCTATAGTAATTGTCGATGTAAACTCAAATCCACCTATCTCTACATCAAGTAGTTCTAATGTGAAAGTAAAAGCAGGATCTTTTGTAAATTTAATCCATTTTTCTTGTCCCTGAAAATTCCATTCTACATCAAAGTCCTTCCAATCATCACTAATTAGTTTTGAATATATGAGATGATTTGCTAGATATATGTTGCCTCCCCACTCGAGGTTACCTGAAGAGTCCTTTTTAATGTAAAAGTTATCACATGCTAGTCCATATATTGCTAGTTTCCTTCCACTGCTTCCTTTCTTAAATCCAATTTCTATTAATTCTGCCAAATATGTACCATCTGTATCAATTAATATCCCTGATATTTGACCGTTTTGTTCATACCAGATGAAATTAATTGCTTTTGAATAGTTATATGGTAGGCTTCCTGATGATGCAAATAGTTCAAAGTTAGTGCTGGTGTCTTTATATGTAAATGTTGGTGCAAGATCTTCTATACCATTTCTAAATCGTAAAAATCGATCAGGTATATCCCATTCGAATTTGAAATCACCTGGTTTTATACAAGGCCATCCAACAGAGACAGATTTTGTTCCCCAGGTTATCGTTGCTAGATTTGCAGAGGGGTTTCCATCTAATTCGCTATCTATTAAGAAATATCCTTCTTGTTGTGCACTATCCCTAAACCATTCAAATTTAACTGTACCAACAGGAAGTAAAATATCAACAAGGTTTAAGTTAAGATCATCATGAGTAATATCTAATAAATTGAACGTTCCTTCTTCAATGATATTTACAAAAACGTATCCTGTTCCTGTACTCCATACTGCTTCTATATCAAGATTTCCATCAAGATTACCTTCGGCTTCCCACTCCCCAATTAGTGCAGAATTTAACCATATATCCCAAGTAAATGCTGCATCTATTGAAATATCAAGATTATTGTCTGAATAAGTACCTGAAAAATCTCCTTCTCCTTCAATATCTATATTAGTTGTAATACTCAAATCTCCATATTCAACTTGAAGGTTTGTAACAGATAATAATCCTGATGCGCTTAGAATGGCTTCATCATCCCCATTATCCAAATCAATCGAAAAGGCACCTTCAATTTGGAAATTCCACAAGCTAACATCTAAATCATTAGATCCAATTAGTATATAGGCATTAAATTGTGATATCGTCCCAGTAACGTCTCCAGATAAAGTAGTAAGTGTGAACTCACCATTTCCTGTTAATGGATCTTTTTCCATCTGGAGATATGCATTACCACTTAAACTTGCTGAACCAATATAAAGACCAGCATTCCAATTACTTGGTGGAGTAACCTGTAAGTTATTAATAGTTAATTGACCATTAAAATCAACCACTATCTCTGAATTGCTATCAACTAATACATATCCTCCGCCACCTATTGCAAAATTATTTACAGAACATATCTGATGCCAATTACCATCAACGTTCATATTTACTATTAAATTGTTAAATCCAAAGAGCAGATCACTATAAATTTCAAATTTTTTGTTAGATTTGTCTATTGTAATTGTAAGATCACCGTTAAATCCAATTTCAGCTCTTTCAGCATCGATTTTCAATTGTTCGATCTCAAAGTAAAAATCTTCAATTGATAGAAACATGCCTCCGTCCAGATCACAATACAATTCATCCTCACTCCATGAGATTGTTATAGCTCCTGAACCCATTTGTAAATTGAAACGCCCTTCAAGTTTTACAACCTCGCTGTTAATTTCAAATCCAAATCCATCAGATAAGGTCAAACTGCCTGAAAAACTTGCTTCAAATTCTCCTGGTTCTACACTAATAGAGCCATCTCCTTGGACAACAAGCCTCCCGATTATGCTAATATCAAACGTATCATAGGAAACATCAATATTTTCAAATCCAAAGTTAATACCTGCTACACTACCAAGGGTAATTTCCTCGTTATTAATATCCCAATCAATAGTAAGATCACCATCTGCACCTATAAAAATTTCATCAGCTTCAACTGTTAGGGTTTCACTTGATATTTCAGCTTCAAAGTATAGATTATTAACCTGTAGTGAAGTTCCTCCGGATACAGAGAGGCTAAATTGGTTATCAGCCCATGTAAAATCTATTTCTCCATCTCCAACAGTTAATGAAAATGTCCCACCAACTTTAATGCTTTCATAATTGATCTCAAATTCAACCCCAGCTCCAAGATCTAAAGTCCCTGAAAAACCAGCTTCAAATACGCCATCGCCAAAAGTGAGCCAACCATCTGCTTGAAGAACCATCGAACCTATAATTTTTACATCTAAAATAGTTCCATATGTGATATTTACATTTTCGATAGAAAGAGAAACACCTGCATCGCTTTGAACTGTAATTTGGTTATTTACAGTATCCCAATCAAGGCTAAAGTCACCATCTGCACCTAATCCAATATAGACTCCAGTAACTTTTATGTCTCCTGCTTCGAAGTACATCCAATCTACAGATAAAGTTGCACTACCAGTATAATCTAAACTGAATCCATTTTCATCCCAATTAAAAGTAATTGCTCCATCACCAGTTGATATGTAATATATGCCACCAATTTTGATACTCTGAGTATTAACTATAAATTCACAGAAATTCCAATTAGTACCTAAGTCTAAAATTCCGGTAAAACCAGCTTCAAAAGTACCTTCGCCAAGAGTAAGGTAACCATTAACCTGAATATCAACCGTACCATCAATAATAATTACTAAAGTTGGGTCATCATAGGAGAAATTAAAACCTGTTACGGATATTGCGACATCAAAATCACTGCTAATTGTAATTTCATTATTTACAGTATCCCAATCAAGACTAAGATCACCATCTGCGCCTATACTTGCGTATTCTATAGTAATTTTTAGGATTTCACTCTGACGATTTGCCCCCTGTAGTTCAGCTTCAAAGTATAGTTCTTCCACTGTTAACGTTATGTCACTAGAAACATAAAGACTAAAGTCATCACCATCCCATGAAAAGCTTATTTCTCCATATTCACCTGTATCTAGACTAAATAGACCACCAACATAGAGAGACTCTCCATTAATAATAAATTCACAAAAGCCATCTCCTAAGTTTTGTGAACCGACATCACCGTTTAATAAACTTTCATCGCCTTGGCTTGGGAAACCTGGTCCATCACCAAAGTTTAATGAACCCACACCACCTAGGTTTAATGAACCAGTAAAACCAGCCTCAAAAAGACCAGGAGCAAAATTAACATAACCATCAGCCTGAATTTCGAGGGAACCCCATATTTGAACAGTTAAACTTCCAGAGTCAAAGTCAAAATCAAAATTTTCTACACCGATTAATACACCTAAATCACTAGTGATCGTCATCTCCTCGGTAGCGGCATTCCAATCAACGCTAATATCACCGTTTGCACCTACATCAATACCAACTGCTTCAATCTCAATCACTATGTTTGAGATTGTAGCTTTAAAGTAAAAATTTATTACTGATAATTCTGGGCTACCAGAAACGGAAAGACTAAAATCACTGTTACTCCATTCAAATGAAATTTCTCCGCTACCACCAATAAAAGTAAATTCACCACCGACATAGATATTCTCGCCATTAATTTCAAATATAACATACGGATCTTCTTCACCTATCAAGATTAAAGAAACGTCAAAGCCTGCTTTGAAAGTATTTTCACCAAAAGTAAGCCATCCACCTCCTTCGATTTCAAGTGTACCAAAGATTTCAATATTTAAGGTGGTTCCGTAGGTAATTTCCAAATTTGTTATCAATAATGAAACATCACCTCCCGCATTAACTGTAACTTCATCGTTTATAGTATCCCAAGCAATACTAAATTCACCACTCACACCAATTTCAACATTTTCTGCTTCAACTTTAATTGTATCTCCTGATTCAATGTCTATTTCAAAATATAAATCCTCTACAGAGAGAGTAGGACCACCAGACACCCCAAGAGTGAATTCATCATCAGCCCATGAAAACGATATCTCTCCGCTGTTACCTTCTATTTCAAACATACCACCGACTTTGATATTATCACCATTAATATCAAATTCACAATAAGCTCCTCCGGTTCCAAGATTTAATATTCCCTCGAATCCTGCTTCAAATGTATCTGCACCAAACCTTACCCATCCACCTGCTTGGATTTCAAGTCTACCATATACACTAACATAGAGATCAATATTTTCTGTATCATAAATAATTTCTAAATCTGAAACAGCTGAAGATATACCATCTCCACCACTGAGTGTTACTAAGGAATTTTCAGTATCCCATAGAATTCCAAAACTTCCAGATGTCTCAATTTCTATTAAAGATGCATTTACGATAAGATTTCCAACTTCAAAGTTAAAATCTTGAATTGCTAATGCCAGTCCTGCTTCCAAATCAAGGTTTAATTCATTTTCACCCCATGAAAAAGCTATATCGCCATCACTTTCTATGCTAAATCGGCCACCAACTGTTACAGTGTCCTCATTAATCCTAAAAGTACAGTCACTACTCAGTACTATTTCACCATCAAAACCTATACTTAATTCATTTGGAGAAAGAGCAACAAAAACAGAATTGGCTAAATGGAGATCTAATGTTCCTTGGATTTCTCCTTCAAAACTAGATGATTGAATAAAAAGATCACTTAATACAAAACCTGTTCCAACACCATCAAGTGATAATCTTCCTCCGGATTTATCAAAGTTAATATTAACACTTCCAGAGGTACTAAACGATATTTCTCCTAATGTTATCGTAACATCTGGATTATTAAAGTAAAAATCCTTTAATCCTACTGCGGTTTCTCCTAAAATTCCAATATAAACCCCTTGATCACTCCATCCAAATCCTCTAGTAAGGGAACCTGTGAAATAAAAACCTGAGGATAATTCGGTTACTACTCCTGATTTTTCGCGGATTGCTGAAAATCTTAATGTATTTGAAGCACCTGGTATCTCAAGTATTACATCATGGTTTAAAATTCCACCTGTTTTAGTTCGTTTATACATAAATAATGATCCTAAATCTTCAAAAGTTAATTGTAAAGTTGTTTTTGAAGACCCTCCACTATTTAATAGCATAGCAAATAATGAAAATTCATCACCACTTGCTTGATTGATTTTTAATCCATATTCAGGCCAATAATCCTGGCCAAGAATTCTAAATAAAAGATATGGCCTCAGAATATGAGTAACAGTAATACTACTAGGCATTGTTTCTCCAGAAGCAGAATGATAACCTATTCTAATGATCGGATCATCTAAATCAAGATAAGATGCAATAATACCAAAATTTAATTGAAGAGCTACAGTGAAATCATCATTTTGAGTTATATCACCAGAAATTGTGTCAACATCAGAGAGTGTTGTTTCAAATTGGTACCAAACTTTACTATTTTCATCAAATAAAGAAGGAGCTTTTACTGTTTTAAAAAATTTTAGTTGATTAACTTTTATATCATTAACACCATTATTATCAACATCAATGCTTACTGGTAACGGTCTAAACCCTTGGAGATCTGTAAATTTTACCTCACCATTATAGTTAGTATAAATCTTAGCGTCTAAAATGCTGCAAATAAATCCAGTTGTAAAATCGAATGTATCTATTAAATATTCTAAAAAATCTGCTAATTGTCCACCAACATTAAGATTGGCGTAACAATCATTATCATCTGAATATGACATTCCAATATCTGCATGTAAAACATCAAAACGTTTTACACTATTGCTATCAGTTACTTCTAAAGTTACAAAATATACTCTTTCTTCATCATAGCTATGCGTTACTATTTCACCGCTTCCAGTTGTTCCATCTCCAAAATCCCAATTATATTCAACAATATCTGCACCCGTACTAATTGAATCTGTCCCATCAAATTCTATTTCTTCATATTGATCTGCTGGGTAATGACATCCACCATTTGGTATAAGATGGCCACCAGGTTTATTAATAAAAACTGGTGCAATATCCTTGTAAATATCTCCTGTAGAATCTGTTACTGTAAGAGTAATAATATACTCCCCAGGTATAGAATAAGAGTGAGTGGGATATTTTCCATAACCTATAGAACCATCACCAAAATCCCATTCATATGTAGCAGATCCACTTACATAAGTACCTGATCCTGAAAATGAAACTGGAACATTTACACTTCCACTATATGGACCATTTGCATCAGCATGGTAAACTAATTCAACAGGTATTGGTTCTTCTGCAATACCTATTGAAGCAATACCCATGTTAACTAGTGTCAATATACAGCCTATTAAAATAATTATTTTTATTTTTTGTTTCATATAATCCCCCTTCTTTAGTTGGGTTAACTACTGTTAACTTATATGGTTATATCTTATAAGGTTTTCCTCTTCTTATTATAAGTATATATATTACTGTCTCCATAATATATAATACTTTGCTCAAAATTGTTATGCATTCTCCTTTTTTTTCTAAAAGAGAGCCATTTAAATGACCAATAATTCTTAAAAAAATTTGTTCATTCTAAAATTTTATTTAAAAAAATAGTCTACTTGATTATCTTTTCAATATCCTTTATTTTTTTCAAATCTTGCTTTCCAGTTTCCATATCTCTTATTGTTACCGAATCTTGTTCTAATTCTTTTGGGCCAATTATAATTGCCTTTTTGGCATTTATTGAACTAGCATATTTTAATGACTTACTCATTCCTCTTCTAAGAAGATCTATATCAACTTTTACACCTTTTTCTCTTAAATTCTGAGTTATTTTTAGTGATTTTTCTATCATTTCCTCGGTTACAGGTATAACAAAAACATCTAACGTAGGATTCGGAAACTCATATTTCTCTAATTCTAATGCAAGAATAGTACGATCAAATCCTATTGCAAAACCTGTGGTTGGTGTTTCTTTACCACCAAATAATTTGATGAGCTCATAGGTTCCGCCACCACAAAGTTGTTTTTCAGCCCCAAGTGACGGTGCCTCAATCTCAAAAACAACTCCTTTGTAATAATCAAGTCCTCTCACGATGCTCATTTTTATTTGATAATTTTTAATTCCAAATGATTTATCTAAAAAACTCAAAATTTTATTAAGCTCTTCCAGTTCTTTTTTAGCCACATCCCCCATTACTAGGTTCTCAATTTTTTTAATATCTGAGGTTTGAAGTATTTCAGTTAATATGCTTGCATCTTCTTTTTTAATATCAAAATCTCTTAATGCATCAAAAACATCTTCAAACATGGATTTATCAATCTGAGGAATTAAGTATTTTTGTTGATCTTTAGTTAATTTAAATTGACTAAATAATGAAGATAATATGTTTAGATTCCCAATGTTTAATACAAGATTTTTTACTCCAGCATTTTCAAGAATCTTATATGCCATAGCAATAAGTTCGGCATTTGCCTCAGCAGTATCTGTTCCAATAATTTCACAGCCTGCTTGTTTAAATTCCCTATATCTACCTTTTTGAGGCCTATCATATCTGTAACAATTACCAAAGTAATACAACTTTAGAGGCTTTGGCTCCATTTGAAGCTTATCAACATAAAAACGGATAACTGGTGCAGTAAGTTCTGGCCTGAGTGCTAAATCTCTGCCACCTTTATCAGTAAAAGAATAAAGCTCTTCAATAATAGCGTCACCAGATTTAGCAGTAAATAATTCTAATGTTTCAAAAGTAGGCGTTTGAACTTCTTTGTAACCGAATGTTTCAAAGGTTTTTTGCATAACTTCTTCAATGTATCTACGTTTTTGCATTTCTTCGGAGGTAAAATCCCTTGTTCCTCGTGGTATTTTAAACACGTTTTGATTGTATAAACAGTTTGTTTAATATTGTTTCGACTAATAAAATACATTAATTGAAATTTGAAATCATATCTAAAATCACCTTTGTCTTTTGTTTTTTTCCGTCGATCGTCGATGTTTGTCCTATAAAGCTTATATACTAATTAAATATACATTGTTTTATAAAAATGAAATGGTGATAAAAAATGAAGAAGAAAATATTGATAGCAGGTTTTTTTGCTGTGATTTTGCTATTAGTACCTTTCACAGCTGTTGGAAGAAACGGCGATATTTGTAATTTGGCAGCAATAGAACCAAAAGATGAAAGCCTAACAATTGAATTAACAATGGAAGAGCTAAGTCAAACCTACACTGATTTTAAAAATGTTTTGAAAGAAGACCATCCTGAGTTGTATCAAGATGCATTACAAGCATTTAGTGCCGCATTAACTTTAGATAGAAACGGCGTTGTCGAAGTTGATCTAGAGGAATATAAAAGTGGATTAGAAGGAATAAGTGTCCAAACAAAGTCTTACATCAGCAAGCCTATGGGATATGATGTAAATGGATTTAAACAAGAAACGGTAAGAGGACCTTTTTTAGAGAAGGACGGTTTTATTAAAGAAAAACTTCCATATTTTGGACTTCCAGATATCGAAAATTATTCTAAGGAATTTTGGGAGACTATAGTTCGGCCATGGCTCAATAACAAGGCTGGTGATGATATTTGGCCTGCTTGGCGTACAGATAACGATGATTATGACGGAGATGGACCATTGCTTGCAGGTGAAGAGGATCCCTCTAATTACGATAACTACAAAGATGGAGAAGGAGAAAAATATGATTATCAAGGATTAGATGATTACATGGATTGGCATTGTAACGCAGGTTTATGGTGGCTCCTTAAATATGTTTCACTTGCTCTGACTCTTTGTCTTATCTTCTTGATACTTATAGTAGGTTTAATTGGACTAATAAGTGTTATATTGGGCTTAATCAGTTGTGGATATCTTTTTGAAGAAGCTTTTGATTTTAAAGATCATTGTTATGGATCTTCAGACCCAAGTACAAAAGATGGTTTGTAGTCTAGTTATTACATTGAAGAAAAATAATAACTAAAACCCTTCTCTTTTTTTCTTATTCTTCTATTATTCATTTTTTTTTAACTTTTTAACCTATTTTTCATAAAGGATTCTATATTATTAAACGCTTGTTCTAATGTTTCCAATGTTGGTAGGATAACTGCTCTAAAATGATCTTTACCATAGGTTGAACAAAAACCAGAACCATGAACAACTAAAACATGTGCTTCATGCAACAAATCCAAAACAAAGTCTTTGTCAGTTTTCCAAATTCCGCTATCCATTGCC
>JAGMDE010000021.1 GCA_023128855.1 Thermoplasmatales archaeon
CAGAATTGCCACATTTTGGACATTTACATAAATATTTTTTATCTGTTCTTACAATGTTTCTGATAGTTGATTATTTTATATCAACTCTCAGGAATCGTATAAACTGCACAAGATTAAGCAAACCAATAACTAAGGTAATGCCACCTTCTAATTGGTATCCTTTGGCAATGAGTCCTATTCCACCAAAGGTGAAAAAACCAGCAACAGCACCGAGAACATAGGTTAGAGGTCTCATAAACAATTAGATTGTATAGCTGTGCTTATTTTTTAGTTTATCCAAAGTTACTTGGGATTTTGGATATACAATAAATCAAACAGAGATTGAAACTTGATAAATACCGGTGAAATACTTATGTAAACGTTCGCTAACAGGAGTTCTCTGTTGATGAATAATTATTCAGAGTGTCTAAAACTCGCTATCA
Organism: Thermoplasmatales archaeon; assembly: GCA_023128855.1. Lineage (GTDB taxonomy): Archaea > Thermoplasmatota > E2 > DHVEG-1 > DHVEG-1 > JAGMDE01. Next base: position 423 of record JAGMDE010000021.1, read on the forward strand.
TAAGTGCTTCTGCTAAAATTAATTTAAAAATCTACAAGAATTTCTATTATTATTCACCTAAGAATCAGATTTACATTTTTTATAGCTTTTTTGATTTCATCACGAATTTCACTCTTTTTTATATTTTCACCAACATATTTAGCTAATTGAAATTTCCACCCATATACTTTATTCTTATCATCCATATCTTCATCTTTAAGAATACCTTTATTACGAAGTATTTGAATTATTGTATTACATTTCTTTTTTGATTTTGATAATTTATCCTTGAAATTCCCTTTTTCATCACTTGTGTATTCAAATTCATAAATTGCTTTGAGACCATCCAAAATTAATCCATCTGGATAATAATCTTCTAATTCTCCTATTTTCAAAACATGATATTCTACTGTTGAATCACTTTTCTCTAAATCTTCGGCTTCTTTCTGTGTGCCTTTATCAAGTATGAAAAATTTTGGAATTTCATTTATTTTAGTAATTTCATTAAATAGTGCAAGATATCTTTTCCCCTTTCCAACACCACCAAGGGGGATAATTCCTACATCGTTTTTAAAAAATGGCATATTTAATTTTTCAGAAACCTTATTGAAAAAAATTCTGTCAGAGTTTCCTTCAACAAACAATATTTTTTCTGCTTGAAATATATCACTCGGTCTAATTCCTAATATCTGAAGAATTTCTTTTAAATCCTCTTTATCGCTCAGGTTTTTAATCTCTGATTTTATTCCATCATGTAAAACTAGATAAGTATTTTTCAACTTTGCTTTATCAATAAAAACTGTAGAATGGGTTGTAATAAAGAATTGTTTGTCTTTTGAAAAAATTTCTAAGACATTATAGAGTTGTCGTTGAAGTTCATTGTGTAAATGAACTTCTGGTTCTTCAATAATGATAAATGAGAAACCAGGTTTCATAATATTTAAAATCATTTGTATGAACTCTTGGTCTCCCCCTCCGATTTCCCCTATAGAAATTCTGCCAACCTCCAAATCCATGTAAATTTTATCACCTATGCCCGTGATAAATTGAGAAATAGAGCTTGTTCCTTTAAGGATAGAAATCAATTTTTTTCTTTTCCTATCCAACTTATTATCGTCAACACTGCTTTCTAGCTTTACTAGTTCAGCAAATAATTCTTTCAATATGATTGAATTTCTTTTGTATACATTTGTATCTTCGATTTGATTTCTTGTTATTGGTATATATTGTAATTTTTTAACCAGATTTATTCTTATGTCCTCGAATTTACTTACATCAATAGCAGAAGAGCCAAAATTAAGGTCTGTCAATTTCCATCCTGTTACAAAACCCAATTCGATTGATATTGTAAGATATTCTTTCTGACTTTTATCACTTTCTTTGCCTTTTTGCTTACCAGATTTAGATAACTCAGCAGTTTGATGGAGTTTTTTTATTTTAAGAGTTTCTTTTTCCTTTTCACTTAATTCCAATATCAAAGATATCTTAATGGGATTGTCAGTATCTTTTAGATGATATAATTCAGGAGATAATGATATTGCTGTATTTTGAGCAAAATTCTCTAACAAATCAAAGAATATTCGAAGTAATTGAGTAATATTCGATTTCCCAGAACTGTTTTTTCCAATAAAAGAATTTATATTTCCTAGATTTTCTATTTTCAACGTTTCAAAGCTTTTGAAATTCTCTGCCTCAATAGTTCTAATTTTCATATATCTCCTTCTAAACTACACTTTCACAACATCTATTTCTTTAAAAACATATCTTGCAGGACATAGAGTGCAGTTTTTAGCGTTGCTTCTACGAAAAATTATTTTTTGGAACGTTTTTTCCAAAGTGTTGTCATAGCTGCTATTAGTGCAAACGTAATCATACCGATTATAACACCACCGATTATAGTGCTAATCTCAATTTCTTGTAGCAAATTTCCTAAAAAATCAGGATTTAGAATAGCAAACACGGCAAATAAAAGTAATCCAACGGTGACAATAACAGGTATTAAAAAAACTCTAATAGTTTCTAACGTGTCTTTCCGAATTGGTTTAACAATCTCTATAAAATTAGGCATAAAACCACGCCATTCAGTCCTGTTTGGCTCAATTTTATTAAATTTCAATAGGATTGATAAAAAATTTTGGATTGACTGTGACTCTTTAACATTGCAAATAATTTCAATGAAATATTTCAAGCGAAAGGGTAAAATAAAAAGTTTTTTCTCTTCTTTTAAAAAATCTAAAAAGACATATTCGGTTGGGTTTGCTCTTAACAAGATTCCAAGATGTCTATCATTATTTTTCCTCTTTTTCTCAGTTGTGTAGTAAAATATTTGCTCAAGAATTAGGCTAAAAGCATCAATTATCTTTTTTGGTTCAAAATCATTCAATTCATAACACAATGCATGTTCTCTTATCTCAGTTACTGTAGGTTTGCGGGGATTCAAAAATTGTGAAACAAAAAACGATGTAACTATATGTCCACTAATATGTATAACGACAGCCATCCCCCATATCAAGGGTATTCCAACAACATCCAAAGTAGTTAACGATATTCCCTCGGGGAGAATTGTTGAATAAATATAAATAACAAATAAAGTGTTTATTCCTAAAAGTACCATTGAATAGTAAATAACCATCTTAGTTACTTTCTGAAAATAGAAATAAGTTCCCAACGAGCCACTTAAAACCGATATTATTATCGGATAGTAAAAAATCCCATATAAGGTAATTAATGCTGGGAAATAACAGGCAACTATTAGAAAAGTAACTACGGTTATTAAAATTGAAATAGGTAGAAACCAGAAAAGAAATTTTTGTTTATCAGAAAGTTCTTTATATTTTGTCATTTATTCTCGCTCACTACCTCAGGTTTTACAACACTTATTTCTTTAAAAACATATCCTAAAAAACCTTTTTTCCTCTTGAAAGTAGGGTGTTGAAAGATAAGTAAAACAAAAAGTAAAAAGAATTTAGGAGGTTTAAGGACAGTATGGATCCCATATGAGACCAGTTGGTGTTACTGTGTACCATTGTCCTACGAATATGGGTGGGTTTTCATTTTTCCCTCCCTCAAAACAAGCTATTAAATCAAGTAAAGGTTTATAACAGCTGTTTCTTTAAAAACCTGTTTCAAAAACAATTTTACTCAATCTTGTTGCACGCAATAATGAAATAATAGCAACAAGCGAAATGTACACTACAAAACAAAGTTGTATAAACGGAATAAATTCTGTTAAAACAAATGCACCAAGAGCGCCAATTCGAGATAATACAGTTTAAATAAACTATTTAGAGATAATAACATACTAAATTTAGTATGGCAAATATTGTGGGTCATATCTATAAAGTAATCTATAACTAAATTTTTATATCAATAAATATTTATCTTTTAGATATGAACATTCCATTTTACAATATAAAATTTTATATCATTATTATAATTTTTTCATATGTCATTCTTAGTCTACTTATTTATTTTTTATATCTTAAGGAGAAAGAGAAGAAAGAATTTGATAAGCCTCGAAAATATGAAAAAACTGAAAATGAATTTGAATGGAACAGAATATGGGAATATCATAAATGTGCTGATGATCTTTTTCATAAAAGATTCAGTTTTTTTCTTGTTGCTGAATCAATGTTAGTTGTTTCTTATGCAACACTATTTGATATTAACCAAGCGTTTTATGTAAAACTTGCAATAACTCTTTTAGGTCTAATTTTTACCTATGGGTGGTATGTTGTTAATATTCGTCTCGATAAAAAAATGGAATTTTTAAAACAATATGTTATAGAGCCTAATGATAGCTATTTTGAGGCATATATGAAATGTGTAAAAGATATTAGACGATGGGATATATTTAATGATGAAATTTTTCCTATCTCAACTTTTCTATTTTGGGAATTTCTTTTTATTAATGTTATTTTATCTATTGAACTTATATATATTCCATTAATCTTGATAGTTATTATTGTTACAGGTATATTTATCAATAAATCTGCACATTCCCTAGTTCAAGAGAATTATGAAGGTATACTTAATGAACTTAAAATGGAAAACCTTCGTTTAAAATAAATTTGTTAAAAATTTTTTATATTGAACTGATTTTTTCATAAGTGTAAGCCACTTGTTATTACCTTCAACGGTTATCCCTGCAACCTCAGAAGGTGTCTTACCATACTAGATTTGACATACTAAATTTGCCAACTTTTACCAGATATTCCAAATATTAAACTAACATCATTTTTTTCATGTATTTGGATTTTTTTGTAAGATGTCCCCTGAACACCATTAATGTCTGCCAGTTTATCTGCCATAAGAAGTAAACCGTCTTTAAAATGTAGATATAACACTAAAGTCATTTTTCAAACAACTTTTATCAAATAATTAAACATGATATAAACTATTTGCAATATTCTCTTCTTTTTTGAAATTCATTAGTTCTATTAGTAAATACCTTACTGATTTCACTATTTTTTAACAAAATTAAACTATCATATAAAAAAAGAGAAGAGAAAGGAGATTTTGTGTGTTTTTTTATCAGTCGCCTTATTGTTCTATTTCGATTACAAATCTATCTCCTTTTATTATTCTTGTATCATATTCCACTTCATCTCTTATTGGTGTGATGTATAATTTACTCATTTATTCCACCTCAAATCTAAAATTTCATAACAGCTGTTTCCTTAAAAAACCTGTTTCACCCAAAGGGCCTTTTGGACTTGGTTCAACACAAACAACTGTGGACACTCACATACACAGCAAATAACAGCTCATAAACACTGGCTAACGAGAAAACTACTCTGATGAATAATAAATTATTAGCAGGGCCCTGTATCATGATTGAATGCTTCACGCATGATGTGATCAAAATCACCAAGCGTCTGATTGCCCTTAATTTCAATACGGCGCCAAAGTCCTTTCCGGTATTTCAAGGCAGCCTTAAATACGTATACTTTCTCTTTTTCCATAATTATCCCTCTTTAGATGATAATATCCAGAGTAAATAAGGCGCTTTCGTATAATGTTCTGCGGACATACGAAGCCCTGAGCGAAGCGAAGAGTTTGGGTGAGCGATAGCGAACCGCATACCCGCTGTTATCGGAAGTTGCTCCTTTCATATGTTATTCCTTCTGTTTTACGCTAACTAATTTGAATTCTCCTTCCTGCCACATGAAAACTTTTACGTTAAATTCTTTACAAATAGCCAAAATTTCTGGGTCACTCTTTTTACACACTATTCCTTTTTGAATATGTGATTTTAGCTGCTCTTTCTGGAAAAGGTGTGCATAAGCAATAACTTGACCAAATGCTTCCCAATTTAATTTTGGTTTAACCTCAATGATCCAAACTGCTTGGTCAGTATAAGCAACGAGGTCTATTGCTTTTCTCCAATCAAATATGCTTCCATATTTATTTGTGGAGACCATAGAACCAACTTTAACCTCTCGCTCTATTTTACCTTGTAGAGGATTGACTCTAATAAATTCATCAATAAGGAAATCATGGGGTGATTTTAAGGCGCTAATATCAGGACATAGCTCTTTTAACAATTTTGGTCCTTGAGAAATTAAAACTTTAAGAAAGCTAACTTCAGAGTCTTTATCAAATTTTTCAAATCTCTTACAACTTTTCCAACAAGTATACCACCCGATTTGTCCATCTTCAAGTATAGCTATAGTTCCAGAAACATAGTAATGTCCTCTTCCTCGTTGTGATCTAAGTGTTCTTGGAAGAGATTCGCCTATCCTCTTTTTCAAAACCTTTGCCCTTGGCTTAAAATGGTTTTCATAAATTTCTTTTTCGTGCTTTTCATCAACATATCCATTCTTTGTAATTCTCAGTCTGAAAATTTCATAGTCAATGTTATGTCTTTTCTTTATTTCTTGAAGTAAACTGATGATTTGTTTGTTCTTTTCTCTTCGAGAATCCGTTTCTCCTAAATAAAATCTAAGTTTAAACATGTTATTTCCCTCCTATTCTGGCAATTTCCGATAACGTTCTAAGCGTATCTGAAGTTTGCCCAAAGGGCAAATTTGGGTGAGGGCGATTGCCCGAACCAGATATACTCTGTTAGCCGAAGTTGCCTTATCATTCGTGTTGTAAATAGAACCATTCGACCAAATCCACAATCAGGTCTGCCGGATCTTCTTCACGTTCTTTAATAAAGAGCATTTCCTTTAAATGATCGTTGGTAACAAAAAGTATGATCTTCTTCTCTGAACTAAATACTGTGTTGCGTCGGATGTGTGCAGCCTCATTAGGGAGTTTATTACAGACCATAATAGCAAGACGTCCCATCGGCTTAGTCATGTAGTTGCGGGTTTGATCGACTTCCTCTTTCCCAATTTCAGTTTTGTCGTAGTTTTTGAACTCAAAAAGTACCATCCGGGCATCAAGTTCTTGAAGTAAGTAACCCCAAGTGTTGGAAGCATCAAAGTTTCGATTTGGGAAAACTGCGTCTCGTCTATCAATGCCTGAGAAAGTCCTAGGTTGTATCTTTGGCTTGGCTAGAGGTGGGACGAAGAGATAGCGTAGAATCTCTATACATACATCTTCGAATTCTTTCCAGCCGTTTGTACCGGCGGGACAAGATGAGAGATTACTCGCAAAGTCGCTAGCCTCACTCATCTTGCCCCCTCCCGCTTTTCAGAAAGTATTTGTATATTAAATTTTTATGTTGAAGAAGCAATCTCTTAAGCTCTGTCCCATCTATCACTCGAATTTGAATTCGACCTTTGGATTCAGCCGATGCAAGCCATCCATGAGCAGCAGATGTAAGTTGGCTATTCGTGACCAGTAGACCTTTACAGTGTTCTGGAAGATGGGATAGATAATTTGCAAGTTGGTGTATTGACTTAAGGTCAGCCCTCGATTTGTGATATAACTTAACCTCAACCAACCATTTTTCTATAACTTTTACACCAAATGGATCAATATGAGGATAGAGAGCCATAATATCTACATGTAAATCTTCAATTGCCACCTCTTGTCTTATGTCGCTGAAACCCAACTTCGATAGCAAATCTGCAACGAGATTCTCAAAAAGTCGGTAATCTAATATTGAAAAGTCGATTTCAGGTAAGAGTCCGATTTGTTCAACAAGATGATCGACTCCCTCATCGAAATTTAATCGGAGATCTAGATACCGTCGAGATGCAAGGGCAGCAGGAATTTTACAATCAGCAATAACAACTGGCAATAGAGTAATATCTCTAGTGGTTAGCTCACGTGATAAGGCAGCATTTAACTCATCTTGTACCCAAACAGAATTCACGGAGTTTGGGGATAGAAGGACGACAAGATAGTCACTTGCAGAGATTGCATTTCTGATGGCAGCAGCTAAAGAGTCCCCTGTTTTTAGCTCGTACATATCAAACCATACACGAACCCCGCTTTTGATCAACTTATCAGCAATCTTACGAGCTATGTCTTTGTCATCGCTTGCATAGCTTAAGAAAATCTGATGTTGTTGGGATCTTTTTGGTTCTTTTCTATCTGCCATACTAATTACACACCTAATGTAAATAGCCGATTTCAGCTAACGGCCGCGGCTATGCGAAGTTGTCCCAAGTTCAAGTATATTTCTGTTTGAGGGACAATTTTGGTCGAAGGGGGTGCAAAACCCCCTGAGCCGTATAGCCGCGTGTTATGCGCCCCGAACAGAGCGAAGCGTAGTGAGAGTGCAACGAGGCGCGGGAGCGTTAGCGACCGACGTGTCAAAGGAGATGGGCTAAAAATATTATATCTCTCCTTACTTTTTTGATGAAGCTAATAAGGATGCAGCGATTCCACCTAAAGCAACCAATCCTGCACCAACAGCAATTTTTCCTAATGTATTTAAGAACTCTTGTTGTTTCTTATTGCTGATCCAATTTCGAAATGCCGGCATGATTGGACAAATATTATTTCTTATATTCTCATAATTCGCTGCTTCGAATTCAAAAACATTTTCTCGTAGATTTGCAGGTAATCCATCTAATGCGACTCTATTATCTGAGAGTATTAATAGTGGATAATCCTGTCCAAATGCAATACCCAATTCTGAATGCAAATATGGGAATGTTCTCCAGACTCCAGATAACGCATCAACATATCTTGGTGATGCAATAGCAATTAAACAATCACTTTTTTTTATTTCATCTCTGATGGCATTTCTCAATTGCTCATCTGATATTCGTTCTGGAAAATCCACCGTATTTGCATTAAACCCCCATTCTTTTATTATTTTTACAATTTCATCTCCGATTATTCTATCTTCTGGTCGAATGCTCCGAGTAATAAATGCGTTATAAAAGGGAGATGGAAATACGTTGATGAAATATTTTTCATTACTTTCTCTATTTCCTAAATCATTCCATATATTCGTATTCGGAATCTTTTCATATATATGATAAATTATTGTATAAAATCTTTGACCAGTAATTGCTTGAGGAATATCAAATGATACATTGCTAATAAATCGTGTGCTATTAGGTGGGATTATATTACCAAGATTGTCACTGACCTTCTTTTGATAATATTTCTCTCCCATCCAATCGAATTGAATTCCAACTTCTGATAAAAACAATGGCGTATTCCCAAAATTTTCTAAATAAAATGAGATTAGTCCTGTATTTCCCGGTTGATAAGTTCCTAAGCTAAAGTTCCATCTTATTTCCCATGTTGACATTTTATCACATCCATATTATTTTATAAATATTCCTCTATTTATCCTTACCGTAAGCCCATCTCCTTTGATTGCACATAACTTGTTTATATCCGACATAAATGTCGTATATCCTTCAGTTTTGGAGTTGTATCCGAACTCATCATATTATTTTAACTCTTGTTTCTAAAATATTTAAATTCTATTTTGAAGCCAATAGGAGTAAGCCTTTATTTTTTACTGGTAAAAGTGAGTTCAAATCTCGTCCCCCCGTACTATTCTTCAACAACTCAAGAATAGCTGCAACAGAAGTAAAACGTCGTAAATTAGCGATTTTATATCTGTTGGAGATATTCTTTACCAGGACCTAGAATATCTTTGGTATTTTGAATTTTTCACTTTTTAATATTGTAAAAATTCCTTTTTTAAGATATTCCTTGATAAAACCCAAAATATTTCTGATATTTTTCGATAGCAAATCAGCTATAAAAAATATTTACGACCTATGACTGTAAATTTTTGGGTTTCTTACGACTTTTTTCTAGCTCAACTGCTTCTTTTAAACTAATTTTGCCTTCTAATACTTGTATGGCAGTTTTTTCAGAAATTGAAAATTTACCACCTGAAAGTTTCCTGCTACGCTCCTGAATGTTTCTTATATCGCCTTTAGTAGGTTTTAATGGTAAACGTTTTTGCACTTTTCCACCAGTTAAAAGAGCTATTGCAGCAGCAGCCTCGCTATCTCTATCAGATCTTCTAATTTCTTGAGTTGGAGTTGTCTTTGTCTCATCGACAATTTCTATTGGAATCCCAAGTGGAATCAATGAATTGATAATCCTATTTCTTGTTAAAACAGAACCATGACCTATTCTAATTAAAGTATCAATAGCAGGATACTCTCTAAGAATTCTTTTAATGGCAGTTACAACTTTTTCTGGTGTTTCAACATTGGTTTTTTGTAATAGAATATTGTCACCAACAACTGCTATACCTGGTTTATCACCTGGATCTATACCAATAAAAACCTTAGAATAAAGATCTTTCCCGATTAACATTTGAAGTGCTAAATCAATAGCGTGATCAATAGTGTCGTAAGCATCTGCAGCAATCACTTTCTGGGATTTGATATCATGAAGTTCATTATTAGAAGTTAAAATAACACCAATTCTGCTTGGAATATGATCGATAGATGTAAGAGAAACGTATGGTATCTTTCTTTTCTTGAGCGTTTTAATAAGGTCATAATACAGGGAAAAATCCTTTGTAAAAACACCTATAGTTTTCATTCTATCTTTCCCAACTCATCTTACCATCTAAATATTCTGTCCAAAACACTGATATATTCTCTTTAAGAAGGTCTTCTTTTACTAAAACTGAATATTTCTTGTTCACTATTTTGTCTAGATGTTTGCCCATACTCATATTTTTGATTTGATCTTTCAAAAATTGTTTTATATCTGTATAATCCCTCTTAATTTCTACAAAAAACCTACCATCTTTTTCATAAGGTTCTTTAGTAACCCTTGGATCATTTTTCCATCTTTTATGAAAATCAGCTGCATTTTCTTTCAGTTTTGTAGGTGGCCCCATATGTTCAAGTGTTTTAGAAAGAGTTTCATCTTTATATTTAACAATAATGTAGATATTTTTTTCTTTAATATGAAACACTGCATCATAGATTGTAAAATCGTTTCTTTCGCAAGCTTCCCATATTGACCGTGCAGCTTTTCTAACCTGGGGATAAAGATTTTCATCTATTATGTCCGGCTTATCAAGTTTAACTCCGATGTACATAGATTTTTGTTTTTGGATTTCCTGTTTGATTTTTTCTATTGGCCAGGGTTTTATTTTATTTGGAAAAAAGAAAGTAATGCTTGGTTTTTTCAGATATTCTTTGCATGCTTTTACAAATAAGTCAAATTTTTCATGTGAGAGAGCTGAAGCAACATTTCTTTCAATATCGACTGGGTCAATGAATGTGAGAGGTGTATCAAAACTTTGATATTTTCCTTTAGATAGTGCTAATCTTTCCCCTTTTTTCCAATTTTTTGCATTTTCTATAAGCTTTCTAAAAGTTTCATATTTTAATATCAAAATTTCACAAAGGTATCCTGAAAAACCCTCGATTTCTGCTTCAGCGCCATAGCATCCAATTCCCTTAAGGAATTGCTTGAACAATAGAACCTCTGATCTTTGTGAATCAAGTATATTCTCTTTAATGTATTTTGTATGAAGCGGTGTTCTATCTACTGCTGATAGTTTTTGTGATGCTTTTTCAATTTTGTAACAAGGGACTATCTCTACATAAAAATCCTTGTAGTATCCTCTGAGATAAGGATGCTCAGCGTAGGATTCCTCTGTGTTTTTAAGAAGTTTTTTCCCTATTGAAAGTGCATTTTTTGCAATGTCCTCTTTAGCAAACTTAGTAGGAAACATTAAGAAGAAATCAATATCTAGATCATCTCTTAGATAAGTATTCTTTGCAGTGGAACCAACAAGCTCAATTTTTACCGGGAGATTTCTATTTTTAACTTCTTTTTCAAGTTTTTCTCGAATCTCCAGGATTATTGTCTGAAGTTTTTTTCTGTAATCTGAGGAAGGAGTAACCCTCTCTAGAACTTTTTTTTCTATTTCGTTCATTTCATTCCCCCTGCATGAATCTCCTCAATATGAATATTGCCCCTACTGCAAGTAAGGCACCAGCTATTACATCAGTAATCCAATGTATTGATAAATAAATAACTGAAATTATAACAGATATCATAGTAAAATATGCAAAGTATGTTAATTTTTTATTACCCGTTAGACTAACAGAATACGCTACAAGAATTGTCATTGCAGTGTGTAACGATGGTAGACAATTGTTTTGAGTTGTAGTTGAATAAAAAAAGCTTTCAACAGAGGGAATGACGGTTTCAAGAGCTGAATTTATATTGTAATAGGTATAAACATTTGTTATCGGCATAAATAGATAGAATGGTAGTGCGATAACATAGATTAATAGAAGCCCATATGCAAATGTTTTCATTGCTTTTTTGTTATCTGTTTGTAGAAAATAAAACGGTGAAAACCACAGTGTGAAAGGATAAACTGCTGTGTACATTATTACAAAGAAATAAACAAGAGCAGGAATCCAATTTTGTGAAAACTGATAGACAATATCTCCTTCAATTCCTTTGATTTCATTTGTGAAATCATGTCCAACCCACTCAGTTACTGAGGGATCTACAACATTTACTTCAAAAAGATGTAAAGCAACAACTCCAAAGATAATTAATAGATGCGGAAGATGTTTTCTAATATCTTGTAAGATTGATTTATCCTGATAAAATTCCTTTGGAACAATGAATTTCAAACAAACTAGTAACAATGCAAGATTGATTGCTCCTAAAACAATCATCCATATCTCTATTTCGTCACCACCATTATAATTTTACTTCTTTAAGCGTTGTATAAATTGGTCCTTTAGGAGTTAATTCACTTTTCTTCAGTTTAATAGTATCTATTTTGAGACTACCAAATTCAATATCTCTATATTTTTCAATCAGTTCCAAGAGCTTTTCTTTGTTTTTTGCAGATTTAACACGCGCAATAGTCAGATGTGCAGAAAATCCTCTATTTTCTTTTTTGAAGCCGAGTTCAGATATTTCCTCATCAATTTTATCTGCAATTTTTCCTATTTGCTCTCCGTTTTCCATTCCAATCCACATAACTTTAATATAATTCTGGTTTGGAAAAACGCCAGTACCCTTCAGTTTGATTTCAAATGGATCGCTATCTTTTACGGCATCTTTCAAGATTTTCTCTATTTTATCGATATGTTCTTCATTAGTATCTCCTAGAAATTTGAGAGTTATGTGAATATTTTTAGGTTCGACTAGTTTTACAAATGCTCCTGAGTTTCTGATTTCGTTTTCAAATTGAATTAACTTTGGAAAAGAGTCAACGTCTATAGCAATAAATCCTCTAAATTTTGGCATTTAATCCTCCAATTTATTATCCCCAAATATCTTACATCTATAAAATCTATTTTGATATCAAAATGGTTTCTTTTTATCATTTTTATAATTTCGATAACAACTGTCAAACAACGTTTATATTCAAATAGATACAAAACTTGTTATTGCCGGGGAGAAAAATGAAGACAATGAACCTCAAAAAACGCATTAAAGGCTATATCGATTTGATTCGTCCATTTACACTACTTGCACCAATAATAGTTTCTTTATGTATAATGATTGCAAGTTTCTTCTACAATGATATATCAGAAAATCTTATGGCAATAATGATGACAACAATAATCCCTGCCAGTTTTTCACTAGCTATATTAAACGGGGCATCAAATGCACTTAATCAAGTTACAGATGTTAAATCAGACCAAATATCAAAGCCATATCGCCCCATAGTACGGGGAGCTGTTTCTCCTGGTGAAGCCAAAGTCATATCACTTGTTTTATACATTGCAGCTATCTCTTTATCACTGATTGTTAATGTTATGTTCAGTGTATTTGTTCTTCTTATTGTTGTGTTTACTGTTTCTTACTCGCTTCCACCTAGATTAAAAGACAAATTATTCTTAAATCAACTATGGGTAGGAATACCACGTGGACTTCTGGGAGTTCTAGCTTCATGGAGTGTTTTTGGGAATTCACTGCAACCATTGCCTTTTACTATCGGTTTAATTGCTATGTCTTTTTTGATAGGAGGATCAATTACTAAAGATATAGTAGATAGTGATGCTGATAAAAAAACTGGTTCACATACACTGGTCAATACATATGGAGTAAAAAAAGCGGCATTAATGGCACTACCATTTATGATTTTCCCATTTGCATTTATTCCAATTTTGATTGATAGTGGAATATTAGATTCATACCTATGGCTACTAACTTTCCTAGCAATACCTGGTTTTTTCATATTTCATTTAATGATAAATGGTGATAAGAAAGGGCGATTCTCAGAGAATACTTCTTCATGGGCACTTATGTATATCACATATTTTGTTTTTGCTTTTGGCTTTTCAGTTCTTACCATATTTGGTTCAGTTACTGCGTAAATTTATAAGATATCATTTGTTTTAATTTATTATATGTCTGAATTTAGTTATGTTGGACTGATGCTAGTTTTTGCAATTATACCCTCGTTGATTTTGCTATATTTACTAAGAGACAGAATTAAATTGAAAAATTTAGCAATAACTCTTTTCATACTGTTCATTGTGGGAGTTATTTGGGATCAAACATCGGTTAGACTCGGAATTTGGAGCTTCTCACAAGATAAGATATTAGGAAACCTTTTGGGGATTCCAATCGAAGAATATCTTTTTATAATCTTTATACCACTTCTAGTAATTACAGTTTATACCTTGATAAATAAGAGTTCTGAAAGGCAAATTCAAAAATTGTAACATAAAATTTATATATTATGTTTTATATATTTTAAAATATATCTCTAAATAGATGGGTGATTAAAAATGAAGAAAGCAATTGCGATAGTAGTTTTAGGCATGCTTTTTTTTACTTCTTTTTCTATGATATCTATCGCAGAAAAGTTAGATACCAGCGATCAAATTATTTTAAGCTATTCTTTTGAAAAACCTATAATTGAGAAAATAAAGATTAGAGATAATATTTATGATAGGGTAACTATGAAGGATTCACCTTGTTATGGTAATCCTGGTGAACCACAACTTCCTGGAAAAGGTGCATACATTTTAATTCCTCAGGGTAGAAAAATTAGTGAGATAATAGTTACATATGATGAAATAGAGTATCTTGGTTCAGGTTTTATGGTTGAGCCTGGTGCTGAGTGTGTTCCATTTTCAAAAATTAGTACAGCTCCAATGCCTAAACCAGATGTAGAGATTTATAGTTCAAGTGATATGTTTCCTGGTAAATTTTTCACAGAAGTGGGTACATATAGTTTTAGAGGATATGAAATTCTTGTTTTAAGGTTAAATCCTGTTCAATATGTACCAGTTACTGGTGAACTGTTTTATTACCATGATTTATCTGTTTCTATTGAAACTATTGAAGATGGTGATGTTAATCCATTGTTTCGTGGTTTGGAAAAGGATAAACTTGAAGTTGTGAAGAAGGTGGATAATCCTAGCATTGTTAATACGTATGAATGTCAGTCTATGAAAACACCGGGTGTTGGTGCATCGGGTGAGAGTTATGATATGGTTATTATCACCAAAAACTTGTGGAAAGATGGTTTCGAATCCTTAAAAGAAGCTCATGACGCTGATGGATTAAGCACTTTTATTTACGCTGTCGAAGATATTTATAACGAATATTCTGGTGTTGACAATGCAGAGAGGATACGAAATTTTATAAAATTTGCCTATGACTCTTATGGAATTGAATATGTTCTTATTGGTGGTGATCATAATATTATTCCTGGCAGAATTCTCTACTGGGATAGACCCTCTGATTTATACTATTCTTGTCTTGATGGTAGTTATAACTCTAATGGAAATGAATATTGGGGGGAACATATAGATGGAGAAGGCGGTGGCGATGTTGATTTAATTGCTGAGGTATATGTTGGAAGAGTATGTGTAGAAAATAAAGAGGAAATTAATAATTTTATACAAAAAACTCTTTCTTATTTGTTTATTAATCCAACAAAGACATATTTAGATAATACATTATTGGTTGGTGAATTCGTTGGATTTGGGGGTGTAGCAGACTGGGGAGGAAATTTCATAGATGAGCTCGTTGATGGTTGTAGCGAGCATGGCTATGTTACTGTTGGGATTCCATCAGAGGAATTTTCTATTGATAGATTGTATGATCGAGATTGGGAAAATCATGACTGGCCAAAATCAGAACTAATAAATCGTTTGAATGAAGGATTTCACATTATAAATCATATAGGGCATGGTGATATAAAATCAGCCATGAAAATGGAAAAATCAGATTTTCTTACTCTTAATAATGATGATAAAAATTTCTTTATATATTCCCAGGCTTGTTATACAGGTAGGTTTACAAGTGATGATTGTGTTGCTGAATACCTTACAGTAAAAACAAGCAGTGGAGCTTTTGCAGTTATAATGAACTCACGTAAAGGTTGGGGGTCATCAATGGATACAAACAGTCCTGCTCAATGTTTTAATAGGGAATTTTGGGATGCGGTTTTTGGAGAAAATATTAGAGTAATTAGCAAGGCAAATCAGGATTCAAAAGTAGATAATATATGGCGTCTAGATGACCAAGAATGGGGATCTAGAATGAGAGATACTTACTATCAATTAAACCTATTTGGTGACCCGTCGATTGAATTAACTGAATATTGTGAAGATGAGATAGCACCTGAAAAACCAACTATAAATGGTCCGACAAGTGGGATAACACAAACAGAACATACTTATACAGCAGTTACCAGTGACCCTGATGGCGATGATGTATCATACTTTTTTTATTGGGGTGATAGTGGCAGTAGTGGTTGGACTGAGTTTATGCCTTCTGGAACCCCTGTGAGCCGGTCACATAGTTGGGACAGTAGCGGAACTTATCATGTTAAAGTAAAAGCAAAAAATTCTGAAGGAGTTTATAGTGATTGGACAGAACTAATTGTCACTATGCCAAGAAACAGAAAAACTAATAATCTATTTTCAAATTTTTTTCAGAATTATCAAAATCTATTTCCATTTTTAAGGCAAATAATTAGACTTTTTGACTAGAAGAATAACTAGATTTATCCACCACTAATCATATGAATAACAGCAATCTTGGAATTATCTGGTACAATAACCTCAGAAAAATCTGATCTTGGTATTACTTTATCATTTATTTTTACAACAACAAGTGGAAACGTATATCTCATTCTCTTAAGCAGATCTTTAATGTTTTCGTTTTCAACCCAGTCAACTTTTCTGCCATTTACCTCTATACTCACTTATCTTCACCCAAAATTATCTCAATTGCTAGGTTTGCTTCCCAATTTGCCATAATTGCGACACGTGGAGCCATTAAAATATCTTCATCACTTGAAAGAGCATGCTCATCATAGCACATATGTAGATTACCTAGATATTTCGTAGTAATCCTATCTGAATGTCCATAGCCTGCAACACCAGAAGCAGCGACAATAGGTTTATTTGGAAGTTTTGTAAGTATTTCTTCTATAAAGTCTGCTTTAGTCGAGGCATTGTCTAAGGCTTCGATTACCACATCGACATCATAGAATGGTTTTTCCATGGATCCCTTTTTAAGTCTTTGATTATAGGTTTCTACTTCTACTTTAGGATTTATTTTTCTAATATTCTCCTGCAACGCCTCTACTTTAGTTTTTCCAATTTGTTGTAAAAAATAGTATTGTCTATCTAGATTGCTTTCTTCGACTTTGTCAAAATCTACTAAAATAAGTCGCCCAACACCTGCTCGAGCTAAGGATATTGCAGCGTTAGAACCAAGACCACCTAGACCTGCTATACCCACGCTTGACTTTCGAAGTTTTTCCCTAATTTTACTATATTTTTGTTTGTTCATGTTTCAATTTTTTATAAATTTTTTTATGGAATCAGTTCTACTAATAAAAAAATTGTGATTTAATATCAATTATGCTATACAGATCAATGTGCAAACCTAAGATCTTATATTTATCAATGAACCTTACTACCACTCGAAAAGAACTATGTCACGATTTAGAAAAATCACCTACTACAATATATAATTGTCTGACTAAACTTATTGAAGTTAATATTGTTGAGAAATTTAAATATCAAAAAAAGAAAATATAAATTAAAAGATGAAAAATCTACTGATAAAATACTAATAAAATATAAAAATAGTTTACTTTATAAATGGGTAATTTTATTTTTTAATTATCTAGATTATGTATATGCTGATAAATCTCTTTTTCGAACGCTATTTTTTTATAAGGTAAAGGAGATGATTTTCTTATACAATTGATTGAAGAAATCTTTCCAAACCCATGTCATGCATAGTTTATTATTAAAAATTATATTAAGTTTTAGTGTCTTTTCAATAAATTATATAAACAATGAAGTAGCTTTTTTATATTAATAGGTGAAATAAAATGAAAACGAAAATATTGATCGAAAGTTTTTCAATTATTTTAATGTTGATATTACTTTCTATTTTATCTGCAATGTCTGCAAATGCTGAAAAATATGATTTAAAAAAAGTTGAAATCAATGAGCTTTCCAGCAGTGAAGATGATTTAATAATAATTCCAATATCAATTTTGGTTGATGATAAAACATATGAAGTTGGAAATTTTGGTGCAACAAAAGCTTTTGTTAGATCATTAGGTGACTATAGTTGGAAAGTTGGAAATAAAACCTATGTTTTCAAACCAGAATATTTTAAAATGAAGGAGTTATTGAGAGGGAAATTAACAACTGAAAATTATGATGTTTTAATTTATCCACCAAATACAGCTGATGAATTCCTACTTAAAACAGGTTTTAAGAATTTACCTAAAAATAAAATTTGGAAAAGAAAGATAAATGAATTTATTAAAGAAGGAGGAGGATATTTCGGAGCATGTGGTGGTGCTCTTATTGCTGGAGGAATGTCAAATAATCCTAACACATTTCTAGAGAGAGCAATGAAAAATAGCCAACTTGGTATATCTGAAGTTAATTTTGAATTAAATATGGCGGTACCTATTTTAAATCAAATCAGAGGAAAAGATCCAAGTTCAGTTGATACACAAGCATATTTATTTTATTCTGGCTGGGGCGGCAGTAATACACCTCATCTCTCTTTTTCAGGTGCTAGTTTAGATTGTCCTATTTTAAAAGATAACCCGATTTTTGATGATTATATAGAGTCTACAAGAAGGCTTCGTTGGATTGGTTCGCCAGGTTTTGATATTCCTGAAAATCCTGATCGGGAAATAAATTTACTTGTGAAATTTCCAGATGAAGAAATTTCTGATAATGAATCCTTAAGAATTTATCATTGGAAATATGTTGGGGGTATACTTGGTCTAATTAAAGGACAGCTTTTTGGTAAGGGTGAGGTTATTTGGTGTGAAAACATACCTCTTATGAGAGCGTTTCTTTTTTCAACTGACTGGGTAAAAACTGATAAAATTGTTAAAACAAATCTAAAAAATAAAGGATTTATGACTTCTGAAATTTATCCAAATGAAAACAAAGCAAGAATAGTCCGATGTACTGGGCATCCTGAACTTTTAAGCTGGCAGGGTGGCCATATAGTTGAAGCTGAAGATAACAATGATAACAATATCTATAAGGGTTTTTACTATTGGGAAAATATAATACCCTTTGAAAAAACAGTAGAAGATGAACGTTCGTATAATGATTGGATAATTCGTAGAAGTATTGCTTGGGCTTCAAAGGAAGTTCCTGATAATCATTTGCCACCTGTTTATGGTCCTTCTCAAGTTAGTGATATTTATCCATATAATCAAACTTCTTCAGAATTTAAAATATTGGGCAATTCAGAATTGGCTGGTGAAATAGTTACTCTGGATCTGTTTTATAGACATTCAGATAATAACGAAACTTGGGGTAATTGGACACTTTATAGTACAGATTCTGATGTTTCCAACGGATGGAGCTGGGAATTCAGCGCTCCAAACGGGACAGGATATTACCAGTTTTACTCACTGAGACATGTTCGATTTGAGTACGAATGGTTGAATGAAACAGTTCCACCTGGGCCAGATGCAATTGTATATGTTAAAGGATGAAATCAATATTATAGTCTTTATAAAAATATTTAATCCCATTTCTCCCAATATTTTTTATGAATACTGGGAGGTTTTTCTCCTTTTCCATATTTACCGCCCCAAACATTCAAACCTTTTTTATCATCCTCATCAATCTTTTCTTGAAGCATTTTCAACATCTTGGGATCATCCATTCCCAATTGTTTCATCTTTTGAGGTGTTGGAACCCCATTTGGCGTCCATCCTCTCCTGTAATAAACAGCATCAGCAAGTTTCTGATATTGATCTTTACGATAATCATAAAGAATCATCCTCTTATCGTTTACATCCATTTCTTCAATTTCTTTTTTTGAAAATCCTACTTTTTCAATTAAATATTTTTCATATCTTTCCTTTCTAGACATATATTCCATTTTAGTTACAGGTCCCATAGATCTGTAAGGAATCCGATCATCTTTCCTGCGACCACGTCCCATCCAAACATTCATTGCGCGCTGCCAATTATAACATCTTTCACTTTGTAGAATTAACTCTTCTTTATCAACATTCCAACCTGTAACAGCGTTTTGATATTCAACATAATTTTGTACATGTTCTGGAACTTTTTCAGGCTCATCAGTTTCTGGATTATTTGCTGGTTCCACATCGTTCCATGGTAGTTTACACAAACCATTTAATCCAAACCAAGTACGCCACATAGGGAAATAATGTAATGCCTCTGCTTTATCTGCAAAAGTGGGTATTGCATTATTCACCATATCCATGAAAATAAGCCATGCTTCATCATGCTGAGGACCTTTTAATGTAAGTCCATATCCACCTTGCATTGCAAGTGATTCTTTTGTTACATATTCAGAATATTCTAATCCTTTGCTCTCCATACCACAATTATCGATTAGTTTTGGATCTCCCCAACCTTTTTTGATAAGCCAATCTTTTACTCGTCTTATTCCTTTCCCTGCAACTTTAATGAATTCGCCTTTGTCACCTTTTGCAATACGATGCATTAACTCGAGTAATGCTTCACAGTTACCAAAACAAAGCTCAAGACCATCACAGCGTTTTTTGTTTAAAATGTCATATTCATACATTTCCATATAAAATGCAACAGCAGTACCCGTCGAAATTGTATCAAGACCATAGGTATCACAATAAAAATTAAATTCAAGAATCCAAAGTGGGTCCCACATACTCATATTAGATCCACATGCACATGTCTCATATTCAGGTCCATCAACAGTTACTTTTTGACCCTTATAAGGCCCTGTCTTAACAGTAAAACCGTCAACTGTTTTTGCACAAGCCATTGTACATCCATGCCAACATCCATCAGGTATGACCTTTGTAAAATGTTTAAAGAATTCAGGTGAATAAATCTTTATAGCCTTTGGATGACTACCAAATCTGTAATTTTCTGTTGGGAGTAAGTCATATTCATCCATAATTTCTACAAGATGAACTGTTCCAACAGCACGCATATTACATTGATATTTGTCTAAATCCCTGACTTCTCTATGAAGCTTTGTGCCAACTTCAACAAGAGCAACTGGATCTGCAGGATTATTTGAAACACCATCAAATTTCTCAACTTTTGCAACAATAGCTTTGATTTTTTTATCCCTTAAAACTGTTCCAAGTCCTCCTCGACCAGCTTGTTTCATACGAGGTAATTTTCTTCTAATATCATAAAATGAAAAATTAAGGCATCCCCAATAGCTGTTTTCCGCACCTTTTCCAGCTGAGACAACAGATATTTTTTGTCTTGATTTATCTGTATCTTCAGATGCATAAAGGCGAGTAAGTTGTTCATTAATAAGATGCGAATTAGTTTCTTCTAGAGGTGCAGTTTCAACAGATATTTTACCCTTTTCACCGTCTACTACAATTACAACATCGTCTTTTGCTTTACCTTGTATTTCAATAGCATCAAAGCCTGCAAATTTAAGATAAGGGCCAAAAAAACCTCCAACATTACTATCACAAACAATATCTGTTGATGGTGAAACAGTTAGGCAAAGTGATTTCCCAGATCCAGGGTACTGGGTTGAGCCACATAGAGGGCCTGTAGTAATAATTAATTCGTTTTCTTCGCTATCCCAGCGAGTGGTAGGTTTTATTGAATCCCAGAGAAGTTTAAGGCCAAAACCACGGCCGCCAGTAAATTTCTTTTTCATATCCTCTGTGACATTTTTTTCCTTGATTTCTTTGGTACTTAAATTAATGTAAAGAGTCCGATTTGTATATCCTTTTTTTACCTCACCTTTTTTGTAATTATATTCAAAGAGAACTCTGTGGGCAAATTTGATTCTTTTAA
>JAGMDE010000022.1 GCA_023128855.1 Thermoplasmatales archaeon
TAATTTCTAGTATTTGATAGCTATGGATTGGTAAAGCTTTGTTTCTTGGAATTGTTAGTATATGTGTAACCCAATCTGTTTCAGCTCCGTATTCATCTTTTGCTTTTGCCCTGATTATGTATACCCCTATTCTCTCCCAATAATAAAGTAGATTTTTTACATCATATGATGTATGAGGGCCTACCCATCGATCAAATGCACCGTCTCCCATGTCTATGTAAATATAAACATTATCTCCATCAGGATCTGCTGTTACAAAATCGTAAGAATACAGTGTGTTAGGTTTTCCTGTATTTGGGCCTGTTATTATTGGTAATATTGGTTTATGATTTGTTCCATAATCCCATCCACTTTCTTCCATAAATGGACAGAGGTCTTTACCCGAATAATAAGAATATGAATTGTCTCCTATTCCATCGCCATCATTATCTTCGCCTGAATAATCATCCCAGTAGTTACCAAAAAATCTGTTTTCATTATTATCATATACGTGTTGATTATTATTAACAAAATTATTTCTATTAATAATACTCTCCACTGGGTTATTACTACCATATACCTCTGTTTTGATTCCAAAATTATTTTCAGTTATTGTATTGTCTTTGATAATGTTCATCTGTGAATATATTTTAATACCTGCAGCATTTGAAGAATACCCGCTATTTTCAATTGTAAAACCTGAAATCGTTACTTCGTCATAGATCTTTATTACATCTCCATTTCCATTACCAATTATTTTGGTTGTATGTTTGCTTTCTCCTATAATATTAACAGGTTTATTAATAACTAGGTTTTCATAATAAGTTCCGCTATAAACAAAAACTGTTCCACTATCTGTAACAGCATCTATTCCATCAGCTATATTATCAAAATGTGTTACTCCCCATCCTGGTGTATTTTCATTATATCCATCGTCTACAAATACTTCATCAATTATTGGTATTTCATTTCTAACATCAAATAATGGAGTCTCAGGATCTCCAAGAAGATAAACTGTATAATAACACCATCGATATAGCAACTCGTTTTTTGCATCATCTAAAAAATGATATTTTGATTTAGTTACAATTTCTCCTAGTCTGTCTGTTCCGTTTTGAAAAATTTCATAAAATTGTTGTTCAATGAATTCACCAGAATATTTATGCGCATCGTCTTCTGATACTACTCCAAAAAATGAGTTAAAGATACAGGCGGATGGTCCAGTATTAGGATATAAAAGCATATTTTCAGCAAGACAATCATGGTCAAGTCCAAAGTTACCACTATTACATGAAATTGAGATATGTACTGGTAAAAATGTGTTGTCAAATTTTTTTATGTCATCACATGTAAATAAAACATCACCGGTTATTCGTCTTTCCATATAGTAATATGAAGATCCACCGCTTCCAACTTGTAATACAATTAATTTATCAGGATCTCGCCAATGTCTTGCATATTTATCTGGATCAATAATCGTATGAATTTGATATAATTTATATACAACATAATGGTCGGGCACATGTAAATAACAATTTTCTGGTATGACTGATGAATCCGGATCATTTAATTGATTTAAACCTGCTTGATGAAATAGCATATTTTCTGGTTTTTCAGAGGTTTCAAAATTAATTACTTTATCTACAAATGTTTTTACATCTCTTTTATCATCAACAGGTGCTCTGCCAATATATACTTCAGCTACAAAATCTGCTTCATCATCAACGGAATAATCACTTGCTTCACCAAAAAACTCATCAAAGTCATCATTCCATGTTCCATCAAGAGCAGCATAATACAAATCTGATCGTATATTAGCAAATATCCAAATTAATTGAGTACCAGCATACCACCATGTCTCATTAATGCGGAGTTTTCTTGCAGGTATTATTTGAACATCTCCGCCAAGTAGAACATACTTGGTTTGCCATTCATCATAGGCAAATCTAAGGAAATTACGGATTCTTGACTGTGTCTCATCAAATCTACTAAAATTCGTTGTAACTTCTTTACCATTGGCTATCCAATGGTTTCCATTTGCTGCATTTGTACCATCACCATACTTTCCATTAACCTCAAAGTCTGGATTACTAAGAATATCCTCGACTGTAACAATTGTAGCACTTAGATATTGAGATTTATGTTGAACCAATCGTTGAAAATCACTATTTTCCAAGTATTCATTAGTAATTATAATATAATTGTAGTTATCATTTAATGAAAAATTTGCTTGGTAATTATCTTGATTTACACTTTTAGATATTGTAAGACTTGCATCGATACAAGGTGTAAATCCAGTAAAAATCAATAAAACAACTACTCCTAAAATTATGCATTTTTTAGATAGGCCTTCCATTTTCTTCCCCCAAAGTTGGAAAATTAACGCCAGTAATATATCTCTTCTAAGTTATAAATATTGTGGAGAAATCATAAAATATGGTTTCAAACTAGGTTGATAGTGCCTTCTGAGTCAAGATACTCTTCTTTGAATAAACTCCAAACAGAAAATGGAACGTTAGGTTTGGCATATACTCGGATATTCCTATCGCTAAAAGATTCATCATCTGTTTTGACAAAAACACTCCAACTACATTTTATTGGATCTATTGGAGACCAATCAGAAATTGTTTCTACATATTTTTTTGTTAAATCTAAACTATAGCTCCATCCGTCAAGCTTGATACTAACGTTTTCATCGACGCCCTCCTTAGTAATTGGATAATAAAATGGATCAACAACTACATCTGCTTCTATCTGGAAAAAAGGCAGATATATCTTTTCCCAGTCGTTTTGATCATTGTATCCATGAGTTCCATCTGAATAATCAACTATTTTTTTATTATTTATGTAGTAGTAGTTCATAACACTCTTATAATTGCCCCATTGTTCAAGATATTTGGTTCTTGCTTTACTCGGTAAATATTTATTTACAAAAGTTGAATTATCACAACCCCCAATTGTATTTGGTCCAATACCAAGGGAATGGCCTAATTCATGTAAAAAAACTGAAGCAAGCATTGTTCTCTGAGTTCTTGGAGTAAAAGCATTCCATACTCTTAATTTTGTTTTAATATCTGTAGCAATTACAATTGTATCAAATCTATTAAATTCAGTATTTCCACAAAAGGCATTTGGCTTTGAATTTCCGCAAATTAAAACATATCTAAAAATTTCTTTTCTTTCGTCGGGAAAATGATGCTTATAATATTGTAAAATTGATCCTGAATTCCAAGAGATTTTCTTATTATCATACGGTAAAAGTTCTCCGGCATTTGTCTGTATTCCTGACCATCCGTTATCAATGTATACATTGATTTTATGTCTACAGAAACGCTCAATTATGATTTGTTTTGTCTCTTCATATAAGATATGATCCCTGTCAAATAATCCACTTTTTTTCATTCCATCTACTTCAATGTAGATATCTTGTTGGAATGGATTTGCAAACCATTTTTCCATCTGGTATTCTTCGATATTTTCTATTCCATCAATATCTGGATCAAGAGCTGCATGATCGTCCCAGATATATGGATCGTATCCCCATTTCCGTTCCCATGATGTTGGAATGCCATCGTTATCCGGATCAAGCTGGGAATCATCAACCTGTGGATCTGTTTTTAAAACATTTATTTCAGTCCAATATGGTATACTATCCTCATCATAATCCGTTTGATAGATGTTGAACCATACTTCAAACGTTTCTCCTACAAAATGACCGTATCCATCATTATCATCAAAAAAATCGTTTCCCTCCCATCTTCCTGTTCAATAATCATAGATAATTTCTATCTTTTCTTTTTCAATATCTTGGGTTCTAAAAATTCCTTTTTTTACTTTTTCTACAACAGAAATTGTAATCCTTGAGGTAGATTGTTCTTCCTCGATGTCTCTTATGTTTCTGAGTTCCTGCCCAATTGTGTCCCATGTATTGTAGGTAAATCCATGTTCTTTATAGCTTGAATATTCACTATCGTCGATATTTGTTACAACATGGAATGTAGGTTTTTTCCTCCATGATGTACCAATTTTCATAATTTCGTCAAGTAAGCTTCTATGTCGCACTCTACTTATCTCTAAAATCAAACCTTGATTAGTCAGAGGACTAATACGGTTGTCTAGTTCATATTCACCTGATTCTTCTATTATGTTTTCATCTGAAGGGAAGTCGATAAATAAAAAGTAACTAGATGACAATAAACAAACAACTATTATTATCGCTAGTATCACCATTAATTTTTTCTTAATTGCAGACATTATAATTGTCCTTCCCCTGATCTCATTATGGATATCAAACATAACTCATCATACAATATAAATATTTTGTATATTAATAAAAATAAAAAAATGAAAATCTATTCTTCAGGTATGTAAAGCATTTTGTGAAGTTGAGGGTCGTGAACATAATGGTAATTTTTTATAGATTCTGGAAATTCAAGTGTTAATTTATCCATAATTTGATGAAATTGTTTGAGATTTTTTACCCATAAATCAAGTTCAAGATCGTAATATCCTATAGATTTATCAATCATTACCAAGTGTGGATCCTTTTTTATGTGATTGATAATTCGCCCTCGATCGTTATACCTATTTAGATTGATATTAACCTTATAAAATTGGTACCCCAATTTAGAATAATTGATTACTACTCTAAACCCTTGAATTATATCTAATTTAGTTAATCTTTTAATTCTATTACTTATAGTATCAACAGTCGAATTTAATTTTTTTGCTATTGATACAGTTGGAATTCTTGCATCCTTTGCCAATATCTCTAATATTTTAAAATCTAAACTATCGGTTTTAGCCTTCCTTCCTCCACCTGTGATTTTATAAGTTTCCCTATCTGATTTTTTATAATCATCTGCTATAAATGAATGCCTTAATAGATGTAATTGGACATAATTACAAAAAATCTGACTTAGAAAGTATTGTCTATATTTTTTTAGGGTTTCTTCCCAAAAAACATGAAAGTCATGTAGCTCCTTAACCCACATTACAACTGCTAAGTCATAATCCCCTTCAAATGTACCAACCCACCAGGTATACTTATTTTTTACAAAATGATTGATTATGTCATTTCTAATATCTGGAGTTGTATTCTGAAAAACAAAATAAAATCTAAAGCAATTGTATCCTAGTTTAAAGGAGTCAATTACTGTATAAAAATATCTAACTATACCAGCTTGTTTTAGTCTTTTTATCCTATAAAGTACTACATTTTTATGTAAACCTACTTTTTTTCCTATATGCGATAATGACTGTCTTGAGTCTTTATCGAGTTCGTACAAAATTTTCCGATCTTTTAAATCAATTTTTACCATTCTTTAATGTGCATAATAGGTTTTTTATTTATACTTTTTCCTGTTTTGCACAAATTTTTAATAAATAATATTTTAACCGCTTAGTACCATAGTAATACAAAAGGAAATTATCCCAATACCGTAAGTAATATAAATAGCAAGACACAAATGTATAATATAATAACTTGTTGGGTGATTAAAGATAGAAGAGGTGAAATTTTAAATGGAAAAAGCTCTAGTTTTGGTAATAATGGCATGCATGATATGTGTTAGCATGTCAGGGGCTGCTGTTTCTGTAAATGAATCGGTAACAGAAAATACAAATCCAATAAACGAAAGATTTGTAGTAAATCAACCTACCGAATCTCCTGAAGTGAATGCTCAAGTATTGGAAACTTTTAACCAAGAAGTTGATAAATACTTGAATTTTGGTGAATATATTGATGAAGGATATGAACCAAGGACAGAACCTAGAGATATTGAATATCCTTGGCATATAGAAACAAGTGGACTGCTTGGTGATTTTGTAGATTGGATAATTTATGTGAATTATAAAGAGCCAGGCGGACAAGAAAAACATTTCCAGGAAATAATTGAAATAAATCCAGCGAATTTTAAAGATCGATTCCTAGAACATCCATGGCATTATGAAAAGATAATGTTTGATACAAACGAGGATGGAACAGACGATCTCGATATTTATTATAGTATATTTAACTCTCTAGTATACAATGCTATTAAAGGAATAGAATGTAGATCTATTAGGACATGTCTATGGGTTAGAACTGAGGATATGTTGGTTAGAGATGCAAAACTAGAGGTTTGGTCAGAAATAAAACTAAATTACGGTCTTATTATTGAAAAAAGCAGAACTTTAGAACAACCGACAATTTTCCACGGCAGATTTACCAATATATTGAATAGAATTTTTGATAACTTCAGAGAAAGATTTGAGAATAGAGGTTTT
Organism: Thermoplasmatales archaeon; assembly: GCA_023128855.1. Classification (GTDB taxonomy): domain Archaea; phylum Thermoplasmatota; class E2; order DHVEG-1; family DHVEG-1; genus JAGMDE01. The sequence continues at coordinate 6,247 of JAGMDE010000022.1, forward strand.
ACTCCATTTAGAAATCTTTGGGATATTATTGCAAATAAACTAAATCTAATTAAAAATCAACAGGTAGAAGAGCCAGCGTATGAAGTCGCTGCAGCAGATAGTGATTGGCTGGCGTTGGGTATAGGTATAGTATCGCCTGAAGGTGAAAGAATACCAGGTGCTTTTAGAAAATTTTTAAATATTGGTAAAGAGAACCTATTTTCTCCAATGATTTTTGAACATGAATTAAGTCAAAGTAGCAGCTATGAACCACTTGGTTTATTATTTGGTTTCCAAGCAGGTCATGAAGGTTCTAACCCTTCAACAGATGTAGCATTTGAAATTGATTTTGACCCAGCTTTTCAGATTAGAACTCAATTCATTCCACTTGATGGTTATGTCTATTATTACTATGGCCTGGATAGTGGATGTAGCTCGAATCCAAAAATAACCTTTACTACAAATGGCTTTGGAGCAGACGATGTAGAACTAACATTAATTTTTGATAGCACTGTTCCACTTGCAAGTTATTCAAATTGGATGAGTTTTGATGTTAAATGGCTTGGTTTTGATTATCAGGCAAATAAAAAACATAATGTCGCTGTTCTTTTAACTTCACCTAGTTTTTCAGTCAAGTTAAAACTAAACGGTATACCAACTAGTATTAGTTGTGAGTTTGATGTTGATCTTAGTTTTACTTATCAACAGGGTCAATTGCTTGATGCTCAGGGTACAGGTAGTCTAAATCTTAATATGAATAGTAAAATGGACAATGTGATATTGTATTACCCTGAATTAAGTTCTAATGAGCCAATGATAGAATTTGTTAAAGTAACGGGTATTCCTGCATCTCAATCACTAAGTGCTCATGCTCATTTAAAAATTCAAAATGATGTAGGTGGTGAAATATCAGAATTATATGGAGATGGTTATGTTGATCTAACTATGAGTAGTAGTCTTAGTAGAATACAACTGTTTTATAGAAAAGCTGATCCCAGCGACCCAGATAAACTGTTTATAGATGTTCCTAATGGAATTCCTGCTTCAAATAGAGTTGGTGCAACAGCAAAGCTACATATGGATCTTGATGATTTTTCAAATCCGGCTAATTACGTCTATGGAAGGATTTATCGTAGTTCTACTCAAAATATCCAAGAAATCGATGGATATCTACCCGGTGAATCAGAACCTATCGTAAGAATAACTGATATTCCAGCTAATTCAGAAGGTAAAGCAAAACTTATATGGAATAAACTTCAGGGATATGTCTATGCGAGGAGGCAATCTGCTGGAAGCCCTGATCCTATTGAAATTGATGTGGATATTGGCACTTTTCATGTGTATAACTATTTGGAAATCCAAGACGGCCATATAAATTGCCAATTCCATCTAGAGGAGGAGGGTTACTTTAAATTTGATACTTCTAATGATATGATAGGAGATACACTTGAAGTAACTGATACATCAACTGGTAATCAGCTAAATATAGATGTTTACAAGGTTTCTGCAGATAATCTTGATGTTGAATGGGATCTTGATTTAAATGCGAACCCAATAGAGGTTAATGAGTTAGCATTTAGCGGAAAACTTTCATTGCTTGAAGATTTAACTTTATCTGCAACTTATCAAGGAAAAAATTTGAATTTTGATACAAGTTGGAAAGTTGGGCAAGAAGGTGAATTCTCCTTAGATTTTTACCAAGATGATCCAGTTGAGATTATAGTTGAAGATCTATTTCCAAATGATAACACATGGGATATGGGTGGCGGTGTTATCATTAGCGATGATTTCCATTTCGACGTTAAATGGGACTGGAAACAAGGAGAATGGGGAGACCGTGGAGAATTTAAAATCAACGAGGATACAAACGATCCAAACTTTGATTGGCTTGGGTTTACCATCACATATGACCCTAGTGGCTCTGGAAATCCACAATATGGTATAGATGTTAGTGGAACAAACATCGGCATAATTGTTTACATGGAATGGTGGAAACATCCTAGTCAATGGCTTCCTCAAGTTTGGTGGTACATTTATGTTTCGGGAAATTTCAACATTCATCTTTTATGGGAAGGCGATTGGTATTACAACGTTGAGGATTGGTGAGGGGGATAAATAAGAAGAGGTGAAACATGAAAGAAAAAAACGTAAATAAAAATATAACTAGGCTAGTGGTTCTCTCAATATTAGTCATATTTCTAACTACGTCTGCAAATTCAGCTTTTATAAATACTTCTGGTGATGATAATTCTGATCCGCCTGTTGCACCATTAGGTCAGAATTATTACGAGTGGAAGGACGATTTTAACAACGAACAACTAATTGATATGACAAAATCTTGGGGTTATGTTGTTGAGGGTGGAATAGCTAAGATGAAAAATACATACCCAATTTGGACTGATCCAGAGTGGGAAAAGATGATGCCTATTCAAATTACTTCAGGTAGTTCATATACTAATTATGCGCTGAATTTAATAATAAATTATGACCCTGATATGGATCCAGACTATGATGATATTCGATTTAAACACGAGGATGCAGGTAACTCTTTCTTATACTATTGGATAGAGAGTTATGATTCATCGGATGCAAGTGTTTGGGTAAAGATTCCAAGTCTTCCATCTGGTAATAGTTGGTTGTACTTATTTTATGGAAATGATCAGGCATCAAGTGAAAGTAGTTTCGGAGATGTTTTTACAGATTGGGACGAAGAATGGGCAAATGATAAACAGATTTCATATCACGGTGATATAGAGGGTGCCTGGGATTCTGATGTTGCCTATGGAAATGATAAGTTTTTAGTCGCATGGGAGGAAGGTGATCCTTATTGGCCTGCAATCGGTGCTTTAAACTTTAAACAAGAAATCAGAGGGTCAATGTTTTCGCCATCTGGGGGAGATCCTGTTGTTTTTGATAAGCGAATCTTTAGAGATGACGGCTACACATATTTCAGAAATGAAAATCCATCTATAGCACATGGTAACAATGGTAAATTCTTTGTTGCTTGGGAGCATTATGAACCAACAAATTCATGGCTTAATACTATCAATGATATCACTACAATGGATATTTATGGAAGAACTGTCCAGAAAAACGGAAATGATTTTTCACTTGGAACAGTTAGACAAATTTGTACTGCAAGTGACTGTCAAGCTGATGCAAATGTTATATTTAACCCAAATGATGACGAATTTTTAGTGGTATGGGAAGATGCTCGTGACGGTCAAACTGATTATGATATATGGGGTAGGCTTTACAATGCAGATGGCAGTCCCTCAGGCAATGAAAAACGACTTAATAACGATGCTAATTCACAATGTGAGCCATGGGGAGTATACGACCCTGATGATGACGTATATTTTATCGTTTTTGAAGAAGGGGTACATCCAGCGAATGGTCCATTTAGAATAAAAGGAGCAATTTTCGATGAAAATCTTAATGAAATTGATACATTCACAGTAGCACAACCTAGTAATTATCCTAATGAGAATACCGACTATAATTTCCCATGTGTTCAATATAATTCAAATAGTGAGAGATTTTTAGTAACATGGAATGATGGTGACATATCTGATAACGACTGGTGGGGAAATGTATACGGTAAAATCTATGACTCATCTGGAAACGTAAAGGTAAATCAATTTACAATTAGAAGTGGCAGTTTTGTTAGAACAGGCATTGTACCCTACTTATCAAACGCTTTCTTTGTTTCGTTTGACAACAATCAGAGGATTTTTGGTAGGTTAGTATCATCTGAGGGTGACTTATATGGTGGAGATGTAGAACTATCAACAGGCGCAGCAGCTGATGCTGACTGGTCAAACATAGCAACTGATGGTTCTAAGATATTTGCTGTATGGGAAGACTTACGAATCAATTATCCTCCGCCACAAAATAACGTATTACCCGATTCTTTTGGTAATATGGCATTTCTAAACATTCCAGACGGCTCAGATATAACAATAACATATGGGCAGGAAAAAGAAATTATTCTTGAAGCGCAAATCACTTCAAAGAAGATTCAACCAACAAATCTTGATCATTGGCATCAATTCCTTGTAGAACATAGTAGCACAATTACCTTTGATATACTTGATTCAACAGCATCACAGATTCTAATACATAATGCTGATGACGGTGAAGATCTGTCAATAATTGATCCAAATCAGCATCCAGCTATACGTTTGCGAGCTCATTTCACTAGAGATGATCCTTCATATACTCCTGAAATGGATTGGTGGAAGGTTCTTTATGAGGGGATTGATCTGGAACCACCTAGGACTAGATATGATCGGACAGAAGGTATTGAAGGGCTTGGTGATTGGTTTACTTCAGAATGTGTAACTGTTTGGCTGAAAGCAACAGACTATCCTCCAGACACAGGTAGCGGAATAAAATATACTTATTATACCGTTGATAGTGGCTCAACTCAGATCTATAATGAATATAGCGGCATTCATATTTGTTCCTATGCTCCAGATTGGTATGGAGATTGGGTGCTTAATTTTTGGTCTGTTGATAATGCAGGAAACGTTGAAGATAGAACAAATTGGCCAGATAACTATCACACAGTATATATAGATGCAAGAATACCTGAATGTTGGATTGTGTATCCAACTGAGGAAGCAGAGGTTGAAACTCCATTTGATGTCTATGTAGACGCAACAGATAATGCAGGAGTTGAACGGGTAGATTTTGATATTGAACCATATTCACAAAGACCCGGGTTGCCATGGTCAGATTATACACCACCATACATATGGACATGTGACGTAGAACCAGCGGGGCATTCTGAGCCATTGGTTCAAATAATGGCTACAGCTTATGACGAAGCTGGACAATACTGGATACATGAGGTATTTATAAAGATCCTAAATTGGAATGCTAGAAGCAGGGTATCAATCTATAATTTCAGACAAATACTAAAGTCGTTAAATCTTGGATTAGTAGTAGACAATGCTCTCACAGTTACAATGACTAATCCAGATAATGCTGATTCAGTAAAATTTGTAGCAAAGAGGGTCTTTACCGGTAAAGAAGCTGTTGTCTGGGATAATGACCTATCCAATGGAGGAGTTGCTAACTTTAACATTCCAACAGGGCTCTATAGGATCTCAGCAACCACATACAATGCGAGTGAAGTAGTAGAAAGTAATCTATTATCAAGGGTTTTCTTTATAAATAGATAGGATTACGGTACTCCGCCTTCTCTTCCTTTCCATTTATAGTGGGAAATAGTTAATTTTGGCCATGATTGTATACAAACCTTTAAATATTCCTATAATAATTAATTATATTGATATATTAATCTGGGGGAACTAAAAGTTATGAAAATAAGAATCCTACCTATAATTATAGTAATTTTGATGTTATTTTCGGCTATACATGTAATAGGTATAGATTCTAATGGTGATGATAACTTAAACCTTTGTGAGGAGAATTTCCAAGTATCTTTTTCTAAGGTATCAATTGAAACTAAAGGAGAATATGTTTCATTAAATTTAGAAGAGGCAACCACGGATTTAATGGCTGCGGGTAAACCAATTTTGCCTGTTTATATAAAAACATTTGTTTTTCCACGTGGAACAAAGATTACAAATGTGGAATGTATAATTTCAGATATTAGTAGTGAAGTTATTTCTGGTAAAATTCAACCATCACCAAAACCAGTTCCTAAGATCTCTTTAGACACATTAAGTCAAAATAACAATGAAGAAATTATTATTGATAATAAAGTAATAATTGAAGAAGATGAAAGTGTCTACTCAAGTTCAGAATTATTTCCAGATAAATGGTATACTTACAAGACTTATGCAGGTCTCATAAATGATCAAGACTCAATTATTGTAAAGGTTACTGTCTATCCTACACGATACTCTCCTCTGGAAAATACTATTCATTCAATAGATAGCATAGATATTCAGGTAACATATGAAGAAACATCAAATAATGGACCTTTACCTAGTCCATATGATTTGGTTATTATTACTCCTAACAAGTTTAAATTGTGGCTTTTGCCTTTATATTTCCATAAAACTAGAATGAATGTATCTACAAAAATACAATCTGTTGAGTCAATATATGAAGATTTTGAGGGAAGAGATAAACCTGAGCAGATAAAATATTTTATAAAACATGCTAAAGAGGAATGGGGTATCAAATATGTTTTACTAGTTGGTGGTCTTAAGACTCATTTAGATGCTAAGGATCGAGATAACAGGAACGAGGGAAGCACTGCTTGGCATGTTCCTGTTAGATATGTACAGCCCGATCGCTGGTTTAATGGCCACATTTCTGATCTTTATTATGGAGATATTTACAAATGGAATGATACAACCCAAGATTATGAGTTTGAAGATTGGGATAGTGACTCAGATGATATTTTTTTAGAACATGGTGAGAAGGCTGATTTATATCCAGATGTTTATTATGGTAGACTTCCCTGTAGAAATATATTGGAAGTAAGAACTATCGTAAATAAAATCATTAAATATGAAAAACCCTCAATTTTTGGTAAACCATGGATGAAAAAAATGATTGCCATTGGTGGTCAGACTTTTAGATTTTTTGAAGGACAACCTGATGGAGAATGGTTATGTAACTTGTCGATAGAGAGCATGGGTGATATGATAACAGAAGCTGTCAGAGTTTACTCATCAAATAATAATACGGGTGGGCCTCGTCCTATACCTAAGGATATAGTAAAAGAATATTCCAAAGGAGCAGGTTTTGTACTTTTCCAGGGTCATGGAAATGCACTCGCATGGGATACGTATTGGGCTGATGAAGAAGGAAATAATAACGTTGGTTGGGCAGGACCTTTCATGAATTATCATATGCCTGGCCTGAGAAATGGTCGGAAATTACCAATCGTTGTCATTGGTGGATGTCATAATGGAATTTTTAATACTACGTTGTTAAAATCACTTAACGATTCTTCTAATCTTTCTCGTAGTGTTTATCATACCTATGGTCTTCCAATACTAAATTGCTTTAGTTGGAAACTAGTAATAAAAAATAGAGGTGGAGCTATTGCATCTACAGGCTGTACTGATTATGGATTAGGATCTGGACATCCATATTATCTTAGTGGAGCTTTGGAAAGTAATTTCTTTTATGAAATAGGTAAAGAAGAAAACCCAGCAATAACTGTTGGAGATGCTCATAGTGGATCAATAATAAAATATATGGATGATTTTGATATCTCGATAGATTATTCTTCAAATGTTTATTGTATTACAGAGTATCAACTATTTGGAGATCCAAGTTTAAAAATCGGTGGATACTAAACTCTTATTTTCTTTTTTTATAAAACAAAATTAAAGCTATTGCTATTATTACAAAAACAGCTTCAAAACTAGGAATTCCATTATCTTCATCGCCATTATCCCCATTTTGACTATCTCCTAGTTCTATATTTACATAAGTTGCAATCTTAGTTTGCTCTCCATTACCATCCGTTACTGTTAATTCAACTGTATAGTTGCCCTCAGAAGTATAGGTATGTCCAATAGTTGCACCTTCACCAGTTGTTTCATCACCAAAATCCCATTGATAACTAGTAATGCTATCACCAGCATCTGGGTCGGAGCTAGCTGAACCATCAAATGTTAGATTCTGGTTAACATAACCTGTATAAGGTTCACCAGCATCTGCAACAGGAGGACTGTTTGAAGGATTAGAAGTAATTGTGACAATTATTGTTACTTCTGAAGACCATTCCCCATAATCATCTCTAACCTTGAAATAAATAATATGTCTTCCAACTGTTAGATCACTTTTTGTAAATTGATTTGAAACACTTATAATTTCGTCTCTATCAGATATCCAGCTATATTCCATTATTTCTCCGTCGTCTGCTCCTCCTCCAGCGAATCTTATCTCCTCTCCAAACTGTTTTGTAACAGATGTCATTGGTTCTAAGATATATGCAGTTGGTATTTGATTTGGAGAATTTATTACAAGCGTTGTTTGAACAGAGGGTGACCAATTATCATCATTATCTTTAACTCTAAAGCTGATAGTATGGGAACCTGCTGAGAGACTTGAAGTTGAAAAATCTCCTGAAGTGCCTATGACAACACCATCTGATTTCCATTCCCATGCCGTTATTGAGCCATCAGAATCAGTTCCACGACCACTGAAATATATTGTTTGACCAAGATCTGCTGGGTTTGGACTTATTGAGTCAATGTAAGCAACAGGTTTTTCATCTGAGCTTAAAAAATCACCAAGTGGATAACTATCTTGGTTTCCCCCACCCCCGCCTATACTATATGGATTGTCCCCTATGCCATTTTCATCGTTATCGTAATCATTGTAATCATCCCAGTAATTACCTTGAGAATTATAATCCCAATTGTTTGATCCCTGATCTCTAGCATTGCTATCCATGTTATCTGAAAAATCATTTAGATAAATGTTATTACTTGAGGCTGTAGAAGTTAACCATATTCCATGAACTTGATTGTTTTGAATAGTGTTACTCTTGATGGTATTACTATCTGAATTGAACATGTAAATTCCATTATTATTAGACTCTATTGTATTACTCTCAATGGTATTGCTATTTGAACTATCTAGATAAATGCCATTTCCCCCGTCTTTAACATTATTATTTGATATGCTACAGCCTGTCACAGTGTCTAAAAAAACACAATAAAAACTGCTACCTGAATTCTGTATCTTAAATCCTGATATTTCTACATTATCCGCAGTAACTTTCACTGTATGATCACCAGATGCGCTTATAGTTGTGCTTCCACTACCTGCCCCAGTCAAGATCAATGGTCTATCGATTATTAAAATAACTGTAGATGAATAGGTTCCACCATGAACATAAACTGTATCTCCACCACTTTCATTAGCAGAATTGATTGCGGCTTGGATTGATTTACCTTCGTAAACATGAATTGTAGTTTGGGCACTACAGATTTGAATTGGAAAAATAATAGTAAAAATACTTAGAAATAAAATAAAGGCAAAACAAATCGGTATTGTTCTATTTAAGCTCCTCACAAGATTATGAAAACAAGAGTGATGGTAAATATTTTTCTTAAAACTAACATTTTTAAAATAGCGCCCCGGCCGGAATTTGAATCCGAGTCCCGAGCTCGACAGGCTCGGATGATAGGCCACTACACTACCGGGGCACATGGACAAAATATGTAAGAAGGGTAAATAGAACCCTTTCTTTAATTTTTTCCTTAAAATTACTATTTTTTTCATAGAAAAAACGACTGTGATATTTATTCCCTTTGTTCATCAAAGAATTCATATTCATCGATCTCATCTTTTAATTCCTCGAAAATAACTAGTTCCAATGCATATTCTCCTAATATTTCTTCAAACATCTCTATAATCATTGTCATGTTTTCAACATAAGTAACAGTGTTAGTTTCAGCATTAAAAGTCAGATTTTCAGTTAAATATCCTAGATATTTAGTAGCATTATACCTAAGCATAGTTAATCGGGATCCAGATTCTGTTAGATTAATATATAAATCTAGAATATCTAGATGTTTTACTTCAGAATATTGCTTAGTATCGTTGAAATAACTCTTAGCATCTTGAAAGTTTAAATGCGAATAATAATAATAGGGCATTGCATTTGTACAATTGTCAATTCCTCTAGCTTTATATAAATCCATCAATGTACTATTTTTTTCAGATAAGGCACTTTGATACCACAGAAACGCTAAATCAAAATGATAGTTACCAAATGCTCTGTCTTCTCTTGCTTGATCTAAAACAACTGATGATTTTAGAAAGTGACTAGTAAAATTTTCGCTCCTATCTTTTACATTTGTAAGCTCACCTTGATATTGACTTGTTAAGGTCTCTATTGTTGACTGATTTACAATATCAGCAGCAAAATAAGTAATTAAAATCGCTCCTAGCATAATAGTAAGCAGCATCACAAACATATTTCGAGTAAATTCTCTTCCCATTTTTTACCACCTCCAAATATTTACATATATTAAGTAGGATAAGTAAGTCCTATTGAATGTTCATCCCAGAAAAACATTGGGCACACAGTAGGATCCTTTTCCATATTACTACTAAATTTAACCTTTTCAAATCCTGAAAAGGATGCACCAAGTTGTCCACCTGTCTCATTAGCAACCTCGCCAATATCGGTCATGCTCAAGGTATAAATAATAGAGCTTGTACCTTCTTTTGCAATTCTAAGCTTATACCAATTATTTCTTAGATAACCACCATAATAAGGTGTATTTATACGAGACCATCCTTCAATAGGATCATAATAATACATTTCTAATATCCAATCCATTGGTCTAGTTCCGTTATTGACATACTTAAATCTTATTCTTGCAATATTCTGATCATTATCATTTTGAAAATCAAGACTGAGATTATACTCCTCACTTGTGTCACCACATGCGAACCATATCTCCCACCATTCCATTGTTGCATTTTCCAATGCAGATAGATAATAATTCCAATATTTTGCCTCATCAGATTGTCTAAGTTTTGTTTTAAACGAATTGGCAGTGGAATAGTGGTAACTTGGAGCGACTTCAAATGAACTTCCATATGCTTCATTATCATCTGTGATAAACCATTTACGACTAAGATAATACTGAGTTGCATTTCCACCAGCATTGTCATCTGAAAAATCTTCAGTTACAACTGAAGGTTTATCAAATGCAAAAATAGTAACATCTGTTGGGTCATCATCGTCTGTTTCCCCATCACCATCTTGATCTATGCCATCATCTATGTATGGATTATCTGTTAATTCCTCTGCGTCATTTGTTTCATCTTCGTTACTATCCCAATAAACTGTTCCCTGATTAGATATTATTACTCCATTAGCAAGACCATTATTTGTTACTACCTTAAATTCTAGAATACGAGTGGTCTCAGCAGGAATACTACCATTCCAAACGATCTTATTTTCATTTGAATCATAGCTTATAGTTCCATAACTTGAGCTTGCAGATCCATTTACGTAAACTGTATTTTCAGGTATATAATCCTCAAATTCGTTTCCGGGATTATCACTTTGATCCGCAGTTCCAGTATTACTTATAGCTATTTCATATCTCAAGGTATCATTACATTCTACTTCTCCACCATTTAAATCATGTGCCTTTTTGCTTGCAACCATTTCTGTTTTTGCAAATCCAGAAAACCTAAGATTATCAATAAAAGCAGCACTATCAAACAGATTATCTCCAACATCTTGAACACGTATAGTTACTGTAATTTGTTCTCCTGGCGAAACAGGATGTATGTCACCTCCTATTGAAATTAAATTTGAGGCACCTGCATCAGCTCCAGGGGTTCTTGGTGTTGTATCTACTAAATCAACATTTGAGGGGTTTCCACTCTGAGCAAATATATCAAAACCTGTTCCAGGAATATCATGGGAATCCAATACAAAATAACCACTGTTAACATCAAATATATATTCTGATGTGCCTTGTGATGGTGAAACAACAGTTATTGTTAATCTATCATTATATTTTGTTCCAACATATTCGGGATACTCTGCACTAAAAAATTGTACGTCATAATACAGATAATGCATATATAAAGGAACTTGCAAAGTCATTGTTAATTCAGAAAAATCTCTTGGGTTTCCATACTTATTTCTAAACCATGTGCCTCTTTCGTCTCCAGGATTTTCTGCATTAGTGGTAACTGGAGTGTTGCCAGCAATACCAGTACTTAATAGAGCAAAAACACCATCTGATTCATCAGTTGGTGCCATTGTACCTAACGAGGATAAAATAACTTCTTGCCTATGACCTTCTTGATCCTTATCTTCATAATAAGAACTTACCAAAGTTGAATCATCTTTTAAAATTGCTAGAGCAAGATCCTGGCCATCATAGGACCCTGCTAAAGCATGCTCTGAGGTAATAATTATAAAAGCTAAAAACAATCCCAAACACAACACAGCGATTATCATAAAATTATTAAACAACAGTCTTCTCAATTAGTCACCCCCAGAATAACTAACAATTTGTACAATATTTGATGGAACTGTTGTATCATCTTCTACACTATCATTAGGAGTAACTGTTGCTTGCCAATACTCACCAACACTTGTTTCTTCAGCAACAATTATCCTTCTACTATAATCTCCATCTTTTGTAGATATGTAAAGCTGATAGATTTGTTTATCTGTTAATGCTTTGTTATAGATCTCAAGCTCATCCAAGTGCCCATCCCAAAATTTACTACTAGCTGTTCCATGACCAATTTCTAATAAATCTGTGCCTGAACCTAATGCGAAGGTTCTTTCACCTTCGAGTAAATAAGGTACACCATTGCAATAAACTTTTATGAAATTCTCACTAGCATCCCAAACTGCAACGATATGATACCATGTATCACTTAATAGGTCTTCAGTTCTCACCGCATCTTTAGTTCCATCATCACATACCCCAATATGAACTTCGTTGCCTTGTAAAAAAATCTTAACAAAATTATTATTGTCTTCACTAGCCATTAATACTACTGCATTATCAGCAGTTATATCACTACTTTTTAGCCATAAAGAAATGGTAAAATCATTATTTGAAATATCATAAAAGACATTAGGTAAATTCATGGTGATATACTCACTGGAACCTCCAAAATAGCAGCAACCTCCAAGGATTCCATCAGGATACCAAGTCACTCCCACTAAAGTTCCATCATTACTGTATCCTGAATAATCTTTACAAGTAGCATTGTTTTCGGTATTGAAAGGCATATTTAGATCCAGTAGAGTAACACCATTCAATCTCCAGTTATAGATGTATGTAGTTGCGTTAATCTCTGGTTGAACCGGGTAGCTATAACAAATGAGGTCCTCATCTGGAGTATTAGTTTTTAGACTTGAAATCAATATCGGACAGTCTGTTAGCAGCTCTTCAGCTTTTCCACTTGCACCCCAAGTAAAAATTTGCTCTTCAGTTCCATCCTTATGAATACTGCAAACAGTTATACCTAATGTAATTGTGTCATTTACTAATCTTATATCTGTAATATTTTGAAGTGGATATCTATACTCTCCAAATTTCCAATTATTTTCTATTTTAGAACCAAGAAGTGTTCCATCTGAGTCACGAACAATTATTTTATAGGTTTCAATTAATTCGCCACCAACGTGTTCTAACAATACTTCGCCCCCATTATTAACAGCTCCCTCAATTTTAACAGATGACTCATATTCTGGGCTTACTGAAGACATAACATAAAGAAAAATAACAGAAAATACGGCAACTGCGATTAAAACTAGAATTAGACCCCCCACTACTTCTGATACTGCATAGTCGCCTTTAAACGCAATGTTTACTTTCATCTCTCCCAATCCACGGATAAATCTCTGTTTGTTTTACTATTTGAAGCTTTTGCGTCATTTTATCATATTGACAGTTTATCATTAGAACAGTATTTTAAAGACAAAAAATGATACTAAAACAAGGACAAATCCAAACCTAACACCTGAAGAAAGTTTTCCATCCATCATAAATCCACCGAGTAAACCGCCGCCTATGCTTTGAACTAGTACAAATGAAAAGAATGTATTTTTCAGCATCCCTTGGTCTACTGCACCAGCTATTTCAAGATTACTAATTTTTTGTCCGCCCATCTGACTTTGTAATTCAAAGAATGCTGCAAAGATTGTGTTATTAATAATTAAAATTACAGCTAGAAAAACAAAGAAACTGATAAATATAACAATACTGTATAAGGACATTTCAGCTTTTCTCTGTTGTTCCACAAGTTTAGTCTGATCTATTTCTCTAGCTGCAGCTTCAAAAACTGCAGAGGTATTACCACCGATTTCTAGTGCCTTATTTATTGTAACTACAATACGCTTTATCGAAGCTGTATTAATCCTTTTTGCAAAGTTGATTAAAGCTTCTTTAACAGATATTCCCCAAGAAAGTTGTGCTGCCATTTTCTGTAACTCTGGTGTGAGTCTCCCATAATCTCCATCTGCAGCAGATGTAATTGCATCATAAATAGTCATACCCGATGATGTTGAACTGCTTATTTCACGTAAGAAATCAGGCATATGATTCTCTATTTCTTTTTTCTTTTTTACTTTTAGATGACTGTAAAATCCAATAGGTCCAATAACTGATAAAATGCCAAAAGTAGCGAAGTCCATACCTGAAATTACAGCAGGATCAGCTAAATTCATATCTAAGAAACTTAAAACCGCTAGCAAAAATATAATTGCAGAGACAGTTATTGAAATAACTAGTAGTATCATGATATTTTTATCTTTGCCGTAGAAACGATTTAGATTGTATTTCTTGGATTTGATAGGTAATTTAATTTTCATATGGATTCTCCCATGCCTGAGCTCATCATTACATAGAATCCAACATATGCCAATGGTAGAATGACGAACGCTACAAGATATATGAAACCAAAGTCAATACCTCCACTAGTAAGACCCATAACTGAGAGGATTATAACCAGGAAAAGTGGAAATGCAATAACTGTTACAACAAATGATTCTGCCATTATCGCAAGTGATTCCAGGTTTCTTTTTCTATCAGTTAAATCTGTTTCCATATAGTTATTGACGCATCTTTCAAAATATGGTCCTAGCTCACTACCTGATTGAATTACTGATAATATTCCTTGTATAAATTTTTTAAGTTTTTCTGATGGAGATATAGCAATTGCATTTTTCAATGCAGTAATTGTGTCAACTCCCATCATGTTGATTTCTGTTGTAATTTTCTTTGCTTCTTTCTGTATTTCTCCATAGAG
>JAGMDE010000023.1 GCA_023128855.1 Thermoplasmatales archaeon
CAGTTGTGCAATCTCAACCATTGGCTAAAAAAACTTTCGAAACATCTATGCAACCATTGTCATTTGCCGGTGTCTCAATAACCGGGGGCGATTATGATGAGTACCATGGCTCTGTTGCTGGAGCTCCAGGAGGAGAATTTTATGCAATGGCAGAATACACAGAAGATGATGTAATATGGCATCCAATGATGTACAGTTCTAGTGATGGAGCAATCTGGGACCCACTTGTAGAATTTTTATATGATAATTCAGAATATACCGATATGGATCAAAACGCTCATGGCACCTATGGAACTTTTGGAGCTCCCCCTGATGACAATGGCATAATTGCCGTGTTACAGGGTGAAATTGCGGATGGTTGGATCTGGGACTTTGGAGAACACTTTATCAATGAGTTTTCGCATAACCGCATAGATTGTTATACTTTTGAGGGGCCCGATGGTGACCCTGGAACCTGGAATTGGGGTGGTCTTACTATGACTGGTTATAATGGATATAGTGGAAACGACATCGAGGGATGTCCATACCTATTTTACCAATACTCAGGAGCAGGCGGTGGGGTTATCGGCTGGCTTACTGGAGATACTGCTGGATGTGAACATGTTGGATCAGCTATGGATCTTGCAACCAACATGCATTATGCAGTCTATGACAGGGACACAGGTAGCGGCAATTATGATCTTCTTGTAAGAAAGGACGACTTTGGTTCCTGGACATATAATTCTGCTGGAGATTATTGGACACATGATATGGTAACTAATTTAAAAATAACTGATACAGCAAACCTTATGTATCCATCTGCTGCAGCATATGACGACAATGTAATTGTCGCTTGTCAAAAAGATGATGATGTAATTGTGTATTATTCAACAAATGGATTTTCGTCATATACTGAAGTTCTTGTTCAAGATTCAGCATCTTATCCAGAAGTTGCAATGGCTGGTGGAGGCACAGCAGTCATTACATACATTAAGGATGGAACACTTTACTATAGGACATCTGATACTGGTGGAGCAAGCTGGAGCGACGCAGACGTTGTAAGTGATAACCAAGTTAATCTAAATGACCGCGCAGCAAACCTTGATGAATATAACGGGGCCATCATTGGCGTCTGGGAAGACACTAGAGGTGACAATATAGACATCTACTTCGATTTAGTTTTCGGATCCCCAAACGATCCACCAGAGGCACCAACTATAACAGGTGAGACAAATGGAGATGCAGGTACAGCTTATGAATATACATTTACTGCAACAGATCCAGATGGAGATGATATCGCAGAATTTCTAATAGATTGGGGCGATGAAACCCAAGATACACTAGCAGGACCATCACCAGCTAAAATGTCACACACCTATTCTGCTGGTGGAGACTTCATTATTACAGCAAGAGCAAAAGATGTCAATGGTTTGATTGGCCCAAAAGGATCTTTAACAGTGACTATGCCTAGAAGCAGGACAATTGATCTACCGATCTTGAAGTTTCTGCAGAATTATCCAATCCTGTTTAAAATAGTGCAGCACCTATTTGGGCTATAAAATGTAGCTCTACCTCTCTCTTTTTTTCTTTTTGTTACAAAACATTTATTACCATATTTTTGTTAACGAGTGTTAACTTATTTGTGTGGAGGAAATAACTATGAGAAGATTTAGAGATAAAAAGATAGTTTTGACGCTAGGAATTGCTGTAATGTTTTTATTATCCGGCTCAATGCTTACAACTGGATCTAACATAATTAATCTAGATAATAATGATATGATCATATATGAATATACTAGTGATAATCAAATGTCGATTACTTTTAATATGCAGGATTTAATAGAAGATCAAATTGTTAATGAGTATGGAACATTTACAACTCTTGATATCCCTGGTGAAGGATTCTTAGGAAATCTTGGAAAACCGCAATTACCAATTGTAACTTGTTTATTTGCAATTCCAACAACAGATGTATCTCTTGATATTGAAAATACTGTTAGTGCCACAAGCACAGTTGGAAAAATTTACCCTGCACAGAGCCCTCAGACAGATAGTGGAACTGGTGATGAGACCGAGTTTATTATTGATGAAGATTTTTACCAACAAGACATTGAATATCCTGGAATGATAGGAGAGTTGGTTTATTTTGGTAAGATTCGTGATATTTCTTTTGTGAAAGTTGAGCTTTACCCAATTCAGTATAATCCAAAACAAGAAATTGCGACTATTTATGCTGAAATTACCATTGAACTTTCTTGGAATGAAGGCCAAGTAGTGGATGTGGAATCAGATTTTTATAATGCACCATTTTCCAAGTTTTATGGAAATGTATTTCAGAATTGGGAAGGATTTCTAGATCATACTGAAATAGCTCAGCCACTTGGTGGATCAAAAGAGGAAGGTTGCGATTATTTAATAATTAGCCATCCAGATTTTTATTCAGAAATTTTAGAACTAGCAGAATGGAAACACTCTAAAGGTTTAATAACAAAGTTAGTGGACACCTCTGAAACTGGATCTACTTCAAATGCAATAAAACAGTACATCCAAAATGCATATGATAATTGGGATCCACGCCCATCATATCTTTTATTAGTTGGCGATGCAGAATTTATTCCAACGAGTTCCTATGGTACAGATTTATATTATGCAACAGTAGATGGATCTGATTATTTCCCAGATATCTATCATGGAAGAATTCCTGCAGATTCTGCTCAGGAAGCTGAATTAATTGTTGATAAAATATTAACATATGAACAAACGCCTCCAAGTTCTTCAAGTTTTTATAATAATTTTGCAGTAGCAGCTTATTTCCAGGATGATGAACCTAATGGATATGAAACCCGGAGGTTTGTTAGAACATCTGAAGAAGTCAGAGATTATCTTTTAACACTCGATTATGAAGGTGAAAGAATTTACGTAACAGAACCGCATATCAATCCGACTCATTATAATAACGGCTATTATGGTAATGGGGAGCCTCTTCCAGAAGAACTTTTAAGACCAACCTTTGCTTGGGATGGTGATGCAGATGATATTATTAATGCAATTGAAAATGGCATATTCATCTTGAATCATCGAGACCATGGATCTGAGGATGGTTGGGGTGATCCATATTTTGATACAGGTCATGTTGCAGGACTAACAAATGGTGAACTTTTACCTGTTGTATTTAGTATAAATTGTCTAACAGGTAAATTTGATAATTATGAATGTTTTGCTGAGGAATTTTTAAGAAAAGATGGTGGCGGAGCTGTTGCTGTTTTTGCAGCTACTAGAGTTAGTTATAGCGGATATAACGACTTTTTATGCCGTGGATTTTATGATGCACAATGGCCTGATTTTGATCCAGATGTTGGAACCGATACACCAATGTATAGCCTTGGAGAATTGTTGAATTACGGGAAAGTATATATGACTCAAACTTGGGGTGATCCATGGGGTTATGAACTAACAACTTTTAGACTATTCCACTGTTTTGGAGATCCAACCATGGAAATATGGTCAGCATTACCTCAGGATCTAGATATAACATATACATATGAAGATGGAGAATTGGAAATAACAGTTAAAGATGGAGCAAGTCCAATTAAAGGAGCACTTGTTTGTTTAACTCAAGAATCAGGATTTTATTCAAAGGGTTTAACTGGCACAGGTGGAACAATATCTATTGATACAACATCGGTAAATATACTAGAGGAAGTAACATTAGCTGTATCATATCACAATTATAAAACATATTTTGAGACCTTTATATTAAACCGAAAACCTGAGATACCTAGTAAACCAGATGGGCCTACAACAGGACAGCCTAATATAGAGTATACATTTACTACCAGTACTGTAGATCCTGATGGAGATCAGGTTTATTATCGATGGGGTTGGGGTGATGGTCATTATGAATGGTTTGGACCATATGAATCTGGTGAAACTGTTTTTGCATCGCATAAGTGGACTGGTACAGCAACCTATGGAATCAGAGTATTGGCAAAAGACATATATGATTTAGAGACTGAATTTTCAGAAAAATTTTATTTCAAAGTTGAAAAAAGCAGATCCTTACAGCATCTTTTCCTTCAAAATTTCATGGAAAATTATCCAGTTTTATACAGAATTTTACGAATCGTGCTAGGTCTATAGATTCAAATTTACCTCTCTCTTTTTTTCTTTTTTCAATTTTAATTGTTATAATATTGTGAAATATTCTTTGCCAATCAAAATATTTATAAATTAACATCTGTTAACAGATATTAATAACTATTTAAGTGGAGGCGAAAAAATATGAATACAAAGCTAAGTAAAATAGGAGCAGTTGTTTTAGCAGTATTTCTTCTTGGAACCGCCTTTTTTGTTCCAGTTAGTTCAGTGAATGTTGAACAAACTCAAAAAATTGATAATGGCAATATGGGAACAGGAGATGGTGATCCTGAAGAAGACGATCTTGATCCATTCTATCTAGATAGATCCTATACTATAGATCCAACAGCACCATTGAACCGTGATGATAATGATGATGCAGGATATAAAAGAGATGCGGGAGATCAAATTTCTCGTTCAAATGCAATTTATCCTGGTGAGCCAGTTGATGATTGGCCAGGTAGAGGAAACACAGGTAAACTAAGTTCAAGTGATGATGAAGATTGGTACTTCTTCTCAGTTTGTGAAGGTCAAGAAATTGATATTGAAATGACCCCTCCTTCAGGTTTTAATTTTGATATTGGTCTTTGGGATGATGATGAAAACTTAGAAGCATCATCTTCAAATAGCGGGAGTGCAACAGAATCCCTAACATATACTGCTGATTACACTGGAAAATTTTACTTTCAAATCCTATATGTAAGTGGAACAGGCGAAGGACAATACTCTTTTGATGTAACATTAAATGGACAAAATGATGCGGGCACTGGTAATGACGCTGGTGATAATTTTGCTGGTGCAACAAGTATATCTCCAGGAATTTATACTGGCTATTTAGATATGAACGATGAAGAGGATTGGTATAAATTCAATGCAAATTCAGGACAAGGTATTCATTTTACTCTAGATATGAAAAAAGTTGCTTACTTATCTGACTTTGATATCTATCTGTACAATCCAAGTGAAAACTTAGTACATTATGAAGCAATGTATTATGATGATGAACTACTTTATCCAGCTGATGCATCTGGTCAATGGAGAGTTAAAATAGATATCTTCCCTGGTTGGACTGATATTCCTCAGCCAACACAATGGGATTATTGGACCTATGGTTCAGGTGCATATGAATTCGAGTTCGCTCTTGAAGGATCTGCTCCAAGTCCTCCTGGTCCGATAACTCAACCAGATATAATACCTGTTGCTCATACATTTAATATTGTTAACTCTCCGGGTAGTAACGTAGATGAGTATGGATATTTAGCATCTATACCCGCGTGTAACTACTTAGATGGTGGAGACAGATATCTGGCGCCAATTGTTTATAATTATGATTCAACGCCTACAGAGTGGTATGGAGATGTTGATGATACTACTGGTTATTTATTAGATGATTGGGATGATTACCTAGCAAGTGAGGGAAAAACTGCAGTAGATTACTATGTAAATTCTGTTCCTGTTAATGCTGCTGCAGAAATTGCTACAGCTGCTTGGGGCTCTTCAAATCTAGCTGTTGTAGCAATCGATGGAAGCGTATATGAGGATACAACTACAGAAGTACTTCACACGACAAAAACATTGCCACGTAATACAGAGGTTCAAACAATACCTAATGACAGTCCAGATTTTATCACATTAGGTGGTTTAAATGTAATACCTATGACTTTTATAAACAATAAGTGGGGTGCAATTACTCTTGAAATAGATGGTAGTAACGAAGAACCTTTCCTGATGGGAGTATTTCCACATTATATGACTCTAACAACTGATTGGTGGCCTGGGCATGTTGATGAAAAAACTGATGCATATTATCCACTTACAGTAACGGGATTATCGTCAGTTTGGGCTGCTGGAGTTAGTAGTGTATCTGATGACTGGGATTTAAAAATCACAAAACTTGAATGTGATCGTTATACAATAAATGTTGATGATTCTGATTCGGTTTTAACAGCCGAAATAACAACATCAACACCTTCAGATCTTTTAGTATTTCTAGTTGACCCTGATGGAAATCTTAAAGCCCCTGATATACCTGATTGGAATGGTGGGCCGATAAGTCCAATTCATGGATGGAATGGAATGGATAACCCTGCTATTCCACCAGATTGTGATGATTGGAGGGCTTGGGAACCAGATGATCACACTTATTTTTCTGCAGAGGTTCTTCATCCTGAGGTAGGAGAATGGACGGCAATTGTTGTTCCAAGATATGCACAAAGTGGGTCTGGCGTTCAATATACCATTAGTGGAAAAATACGAGAATTAAACTCAAAAAGAGTTGATGCAGCAATTTCAGCTGCAAATGCTGCGGTCATTGCTTCTCAAGAACACGTTCCATTGTTATATGTAACAGAAGATAGTGTACCAACGGAGACCCAAGATGCTTTCAATGACCTCGGTATCAGCGAAGTAATATTTGTCCAAAGAGGTAACATAGGAAGTGGTGTTGAGAGTTCGTTGCCAACATTGGAAGCAAATCTGAAAACCATGCAAAACATTGTGGACTACATTAAAGATTATACACATTCTGAGAACTATATTACTATAACTTCACTAAAAACTGGAGAAGGATTTTTCGCCCCATCGGCTATGCTTGCTGCTTATCATTGCTCACCTGTTCTTCGTATCGGCGAAATACCTGGAAATCCTGCAGCAATGGCAAATAAGATAGACTCTTGGAGATTATGGGAGGGAGATTATTATCATGGAAATCGTGCTCCTGGTCATCTACCAGTCTATGATGAACCTGTTGATCCAATGACTCCGGCTCAGCTATTGCTAGCCATATTGGATTATTTAGGTGGAGGCTCAAGTGAACTTCCACCATGGGGACTTGATGCAAAAAGATACTGGAATGCAGAGCTGCATGATGAGATTCATTCATATATAGACAGCCTTGGACTTGATGAAGCAGGAAAAGAAGCTTATGCTTTTGTCGCACCGAGAAAAGATATCCGGGTAGAAGCACATGCAGTCATGATCGGTACCAACTCATACGCAGGACATATACCAGGAGATACACCAGCGTATACCTCCAGTATAATTGTAAAAAACATACTATACCCAGCGTTGATTTATGCAAATATAAATAGGAACGTTACGACAATGCAGCTTATGAACTATCCTGATGGTGGACAATGGACCACAAATGATGGAGAAAGATACTCAGTTTATTCAAGTAGGGTCCTTAAGAATGCTTTTATGTCACATGGCCGAACATTTGATGGTCATATTCTCTGGGATGCTCATTTAGAACGAATGAACGATGGTGTTAGCGTCATGTATTATTCAGGCCATGGAACTGGGGGAAGCGGTATGTCTGCACAGTACTTCCAAACAGATAACTGCAATTACCCAGAACAAGAATGGTATGATGCTTGGCGAGGATATATGTATGATAGTTGGAAAACACCACGAGACAATGGAAGACGATGGTATAACCCAGAACCAGCAAACCTGTATGATTTCATCCACTACAAATGGCATGATCAACTATTTGATAACTTAAAAAATGCAGCGGTTTTCTATATGTCTTGTTCTACTGGACAACAATTTGGACCAATGGTTTATCTTGATCATGGAGCGGTGATATGGTATGGAAACGCAGGATCTGGTTTATGCCCACAAGCTGATCTTTTAGACGACTGGTTCTTTGAAGATGCAATGATAAATGGATTGTCTGTGGGTGAAGCATATTCAAAGTATGTCTGGCTTCACCATAGAGATTTCACTATACCTGAGGGGGACCCAAACTTTGAGGAATCAATGTATGGCCCATCATCACTATATGCATGGGAGACTCATGGTGGAATTACCACAGTTCACTGCATATATGGCGATCCAGAACTAATTTTATACAGTCCAGAATGGTCATCACCAAACCCAATTGACTCAGTAATAACAGGATCAAATAACCAACAGCCCCTTGCACCAACTATAGATGGTCCAACAAGTGGAACACCCGAAACATCATATACATACAACTTTGTAACAACAGATCCCAATGACGATGACATCTACTACTATGTAGACTGGGGAGATGGCGAGACAGAAGACTGGGATGGACCTTACAACTCTGGAGACGGAAGCTCTGCAAGCCACACATGGTCTTCACAAGGAATCTATACGGTAAAAGTGAAAGCAAGAGATTCATATGGTGCTGAGGGGCCATGGGGAACACTAAAAGTCAATATGCCCAGAGCTAGATCAAATGTATTCATCCAATTCCTAGAAAGAATCTTAGAACCTTTCCCAATTTTAAAACTAATACTAACTAAACTGTTGGATCTCAATTAAAACCCAACACACCTCTCTCTTCTCTTTTTATTCTATTATACTTTTAATTATAAACTACCCTTTGTAACTTTGGTTGACTGACATCCTTTTTATTTTCAACTTTTTTCTGATAATTTTTTGCAATGATTCTTGCGATGCCTGTTAAAAATCTCTGCTTAATATTTGGTTCTCCAAAAATATCATAAACCTTATCACGAAGATCTGCAATTTCACCTGCTACTTTGTCATTTGGAGCATATTTAACGCCGATATCATACAATGGGTAACACATTTTACAGTTTGCTGCATAAACATCAGCACGAGCTTTCTGAATTAATATATCTGAATCTTGGAAACGTAAATAACCCGTTAGATTTTTTTGAATAAAGCGAAAAACTGAAGGCCCCAGATCTTCATAATCCTTTTTGAAACAATACATTTGTAGTTTTTTTACCGTATTTGCATCCATATGTTTATGTTTAAAGGCAAGAGCAAACCCATCGATTTTATGCAGCGGGATGTCCTTTAAGATTCGCCCTTCTTTATCTAAGCATTCATAAAGAGGTGTTCCTGGTGCAGGGGTATAAATTAAGAACTGAGAAAGAGTTGGATCCAACGAAAGATGATACTTCAGATCCTTCTTTACTAGCTCTTTGGTATGATGCTCAAGGCCGATTATCATTGATATGAGTGTATTGATGCCTACATCATGTAGTGATTTGACAGTTTTTTTCATATCAATGTTTTCCATCTTATGATAGGATGATATATCGATATTCTTCCCATCTAACTCTTTCTTAATATCTTCCTTACGTTCTCTAATTTCTTGAGAACTTTTTGCTTCTATACCAATCCAAAGTGTCTCCATCCCCATCTCAGCCAGAAAAACCGGATCATACATGTTTATGGATTTGATCGACGAAAAACCAGCCATTCTAACAGGTTTTTTTATCTCTTTACGAGTATATTCTGCCAACTCAAGAACGCGTTTTTTATATAATAGGAAATCCTCTTCTATTATACCTACTAGACGTGTATTTAACTTTGCATCTATTTTTAGAATTGCATTCCAAATATCCTCTCCGGTCTTCAAAAGAGGAATGTGTTTACGATTGTAGAAGTGAGAGGTAATACAGAAATCACAGCCATTTGGGCAGCCAAGACCTGCTAAGATAATTGATCCTTGATTTATTGTGACATTCATGATTTTTTTGTATTCGGGAATAATTGGGTGCTCTCTTACAGCGTTGATATCTTCATTTAACAATCTTCTCATGAAAGTTACGCCCTCTTCACGACATACGTAATCTGCTAATTCATCAGCACCTGGAACTGTAGTACCATATCCGCCTAAAATTAGTTTTGAATTAGAGGCATACTTGCGAACGAGTTCACACATACTTTCCATTTTTTTATGTGTACAAATAACGTATGATATTCCAATATAGTCATAGTTTTTCTTGAGTTCCTTGATAAATTCTTTTTCAGAAGGATAATTAAGCACAACAGTTTTTGGCTTTATGTTTAAAGCGATATATTCTAATCCAAAACCGCCGGAATAAGTACGCATACTGAACAAACCTTGAGCTAAAGTAACTTGACCATGAAATAATTCAGGTTGAGTTTGAAATGTACAATCTTCGGAATCGACGTAAAAAGGTCTCATCACTGTAGTAAGTAAGATTTTTGTCATAACTCCCCCATTTATTTTTATTTATAGTTATTTACTAAGGTTTAAAATATCTTTGGAATTAATCTCCAAGGAACCTTTTTCATATATTTCTTATACTCTTCCCCGTACTGTTTTTTTAGAAGTTTTTCTTCATCAAAAATACTCCATATCATAATTGGAACTGCAATTAATGCAATTAATAGAGTTGCCCACGAACAAAAAAATAATGCAAGCCCAAATCCAACGATAAGCAGTGAGGTGTAATGAGGATGTCTTATATATTGAAATATTCCGTCTGTTACCAGCTGTCCTTTGTATGTTTTTTGCCAATAAAATTCCCATTTAAAGTACACAAGAGCGCCGAGGAAAAAAATTACAAAACCTAAACTAACACTGAAAACAAAATCTATTGAAAGTTTCCAAACCTCAAATGCCGCTACTATTGGCCCTATCATTATAATTAAAAGTAGCGGAGCATAGTGAGCAATAAATAACGCCCTTAACTCTTTAGGGGGTTTGTAATTCAAAAACATATTTGAAGATTTTTTAAAGGACTTTGATGCCGCCATGGTCTATTATAAAATCACGTGGTTTAAGTGTATGTTTCGTGTTTCTCATTTTTATAACTGCAACTTTTCTTCTATCCATTGTTGGGTCCAAAGCAAGAGTTATTACTCCATCTGCTAAAAATTCTGAAATACCATCTCTTGAAAGAAGAGATGAACCGACCGGTAGTTCTGATGTAATAATTGAAGTAGTATTTGCTGATTCTAATGTAGACAATATATAACGAAGGTGCAATCTTCTTGTTGGTAGTGATACATCTTCCGGGAAACCTTCAAAATTGATCATGCTAGTATCGACATTTTCATTTTCAGAAGGTTTCATAACTATTGGCATTTCAGATAGTGGAGTGATTGAATCTAAAACAATTCTATCATATTCACCTGACATAATTTCATTCGTCATTGATTCGTAAACAAATTTTTTTGTGATATTCAAATACAGAAATTTCATAAGATTTTGTTCTATTGCTGGTTGAAAATCAAATCCTAACTGTTTTGCTTGGACAAGTAGCCCTTCTACTTTTTTATCCAAAGTTAGAAAGAGACATTTTTCGCCTTTTTTTACTCCATCGTATACAAACTGAAAACAAAATATACTTTTACCACCACCTGGAGGACCTGAAATAAGAGTGGTTGAATTTTTTGGTAACCCTCCGTTAATTATAGAATCGAGTCCTTCAACTCCTGTTGATACTCTTTCCATTTTTTCCTCTCCATAAGAATTCATATCAGTGATCCCAGTCATCGATATAATATGCAATTGCACGTATATTATTTTATCCTTTCATCAAAAGATATTGCTAAAATTTTTTAATAGGAGCTATTTATATAGAAATATTTATATAGTTAGCAAAATAAAATTAATATTGGATATAAAACAAGCGGGTAATCAAATGACACAAAAAAACGTTAACATCTGGATCTGGCTTCAAAACAGTAGACTAACCAAAGCTATATCAAGCCCAGATGATGGAACGTTAAAGATATACGATGAAAACGACAGATTAATTCTAAAAAGAACAGGTTTAAACAAACTCCAGGTTAAACAGATAGAAAACACGATTATAAAATACGGAGCAAAAAGACTCGATAAACACGCAGAGCCATTCAAATTTCTATAATTTTTAAGAATCTAAAACAATTTTTTTATCAGGGTGTACTTTAATTCCTTTATCTGTAATAGACATTAAAACTATCTTCTTTTGATGCTTACCATATCTCATTTTTAAAACTTCAATGGCATTTTCTCTAACATCTTTCTTTTGAATATTATAAAGAACTATAATTCCATCCGCTAAAAACTCCTCAATCCCAGTTTCACTATATCTAGTTGGCATAGGATCTGTTTCAGTTATTAAAAAAGAGGTTGACCCAGTTTCTTCAAAAAAACTAAACAATTGTTGAAGATAAACTCGGTAATTTTTATCTTTAGTGACAGAAGCAGCAATTATTGCAGTTAGTGAATCTACCGCAATAACATCTGGATGAAAATCCTTTGGTATAACAAGCGGTTTTATCTTATAGGACAACTCTGTAGCTGAACCAGAACCACCAATTGATCCAAATTTCATCCTTAGAATATCAAGAGGGTTAATTTTTTGAATTAAAAAATCTCCACTTTCAACATATTTTTTCACATCCCATCCAAACCGTTCCATACTTTGTACAACGCGCTCTTTATTTTCCTCAAAGCTAACATACATACATTTTTTTCCTTTTGAAACTGCATTATAACATATATTTCTGCAAAGAATGCTTTTCCCAGTTCCTGGTCCTCCTGCTACTAAAACAGAACTACCTGATGGTATACCTCCATCCATAAACAATTCGTCAAAACCACTTATTCCTGTTTTTAGTACAGTTTCTTTTTTAATCTTAACAGCATCTTCGGCTTTTTCCATTTTAAACTCGCTCTCTTGCATTGTCATAGTTATTTAATTTGATATAGGTTATCTAAATCAAAACCTTCCTTATTATCCTATCCTATATCTTAGTATAAGTTATATATCCGGGTTAATAAAAAACTTTCTTTTGTTTTTAACTAATTTTAGGATATAGCGTAACCAGGGCCAACCTGAACTCCAATTTCTGCAATGGTAAGCTCTAGATTAATACTATGCATACTTGGAGTTATTTCTATTCTATTTGGAGTTGTAGCGACATCGATATAATCATTATCTACATATTCCCACAATATTCCTCTTGATTCATTTACAAGAGCTTCATGCCATGCATCAATGTGATCCGTGTATATATGAATAAAAACTGCATTTCCTGAATGCGTGTAATGTTTAGTATAGTTAGTATAAACATAACAATCTTGTGAGCCACCATAGGATTTTCTTCCGGAAACTCCATTAAATAAAGGAATAAAATAATTTATTTTGATATAGCCAAGATCACTACGATTTTCTACATCAATACCAGGATGAATTCTCATTACCTCATCATCTGACTGCTGTAAAATTATTCCCCCGCCCTCGAGTATATAATCTTGCGAAGGATAATAAAAGTTAGTTGCACTATATTTAAGTGAAGTTAAAGGTATCCCCGTTGGAAAATCAGCTGGCGCAGGTTGAATATTTATCTTATAATCTCCAGCATCATCCTTGTCTATTAAATCAACTTGACCGTAGGATCTTGCAGATATTAAATATGGTAATTCTTTGCTCCCCATTGTTATTGGGGATGACATAGGAGTGTAGGTTATAGGTTCACCTGTATCCATAGCACCCATCATGGATTGGATTTCTATTACAGATTTTAATTGTGAAAATTGATTCGCTACTTCATCCATATGATCTGATTCTTTTTGTTCCATAATTTCAGGCACATAGGTTAATTGAATTATGGAGAGTACAATTGCCACAAGAGCAATAAGCAAAATTGCTTCTAATACTCCTGCTAACGCATAATTATTATTTTGTAATATTTTTAACTTCATCTCTCCATCTTCACCCTATAACGTTTAATATACAATTACTAGAACTTATAGTTTTCTTATTATTATGCCATATTGTAAAAACTACAAATAATTTAAAGAAGGATAATTGATACACCTTTGTCCTTTGAGGAGGCAAATTTAATGGGTAAAACATTTGTTGAAAAACTACTAGCAAAATATGTAGGATTGGAGGAAGTTGTTCCAAGTCAAATCGTTACAGTTCACCCAGATCATCTTTTAACTCATGATAATACTGCAGCTATTATTCAAAAGATTAAACCAGAACTTGAACAGTATGGTATTTATTCAGGATCTCTTTCAATCATTGCTCTTGACCATGTGATTCCTGCTGCTTCTGAAAAAACTGCGACGAACCATAAACTTATACGTGAGTTTGTCAAGAAATTTAAAATTGAAAACTTCTTTGACGTTGGAGCAGGAGTATGCCATCAACTTGTTGTTGAGAACGGACTTGCTCTGCCTGGAAAACTATTGTTAGGCAGTGATTCTCATACTTGCTCATATGGAGCAATCGGTGCTTTTTCATCAGGAATTGACAGAACTGAAGCAGCGTCACTTATGTTGACCGGTGAAACTTGGCTTAAGGTCCCAAATAGCATTAAAATGAATCTAAATGGAAAACTTAAACCAGGAGTATATGCTAAAGATGTTGTATTGCATATTATTGGTGATATATCTGCATCTGGTGCAAATTATTGTTCTGTTGAGTTTCATGGTGATGTAGATCAATTCTCTGTTGAAGATAGATTTACTATTTCAAATATGGGCGTTGAGATGGGTGCAAAAAACGCTGTATTTTTAGTTGATGAAATCACTAAAAAATATCTTGCTTCAATTGGAATTAAAGAATCCTCCTATGATACAATTTACCCAGATTCTGACGCATCTTATTTCAAGGAATTGAGTTATGAACTACCTGGCATTGTTCCAGTTATTGCCTGTCCGCATACAGTTGATAATGTAAAACCTGTTACAGAGCTTGCGGGTTTGGAAATTAACCAATGTCTTATTGGAACTTGTACCAATGGTAGATTAAGTGATCTAAAAGTTGCTGCTGAAATATTAAACGGAAAGAAGATTAGTCCAAATGTAAGGTTATTGATTCTTCCAGCTTCGAAAGAAGTTCTTCAAAAAGCGTTAAAGGAAGGATTAATTGAAACTTTAATTGAGGCTGGAGGAACCTTACTTCCACCGGGCTGTGGCCCATGTCTTGGTGCTCATCAGGGAGCTCTTGCTCCTGGAGAGAAATGCTTGAGTACTGCTAATCGTAATTTCAAAGGTCGTATGGGCTGTAAAGAAGCTGAGATTTATCTCGCAAGCCCTGCAACAGTTGCAGCATCTGCTATTTATGGAAAGGTAACTGATCCAAGAGAGGTGATTTAATAATGAAAGTCTGGAAGTTTGGTGATAATATAGATACTGATATGTTATTTCCTGGAAAATACGTTTATACTTGTAGCACTGCAGAAGAAGTTAAACCTCATCTTCTTGAGGATTTAGATCCATCTTTTGCTAAGACTGTAAAAGAAGGAGACATTATTATTGCTGGTAAAAACTTTGGATGCGGTAGTTCTCGTGAACAACCTGTTCTTGGTTTAAAAGCTGCAGGAGTTAAAGCTGTTATTGCTGAAAGTTTTGCTAGAATTTTTTATCGAGCATCTATCAATCAAGGTCTTATACTAATTGAATGTCTTGAGGCAGTTAAGGGTTATTCTGAAGGAGATGAAATTAAGCTTGATATTGATAGAGGAACAATAGTTGTAGGTGGTAAACAGTTTTCATTTCCAAAACTTCCTAAAGAAATTATAGCTATTAGAGATGCAGGTGGATTACTTCCGTATACTCGTGCAAAATTAAAAAACAAGTGATTAACTAATTTTCTTTTGCACTCTATTTATATTTGTTTTTCTATTTATATCCACATTTATTACATTTATTTTTATGCCAAATCACAGGAGTCCAATAATCAGCGCTTCCAGTAAGAAAAATTCGACGAAGAATATTGGCTTCTACTGTTTTAATAGTTGTATTTACATCTATACTTTTACAAGAGGGACATTGTAAACCTTTTTCCCTCCTCTCACTCTTAATATAATATATACTATTTGTTAATAGATTTTACTACAATAAAAAAAACCAAGTGAAAATTTATTTTAAGTTTATTTATACTCAACAAAGTTTTTATTATCAAAAAAACATACTAGATTGGATGGATATAAAAATATTAGCACCAATAATAATAGCAGGTATTGGAATTATATTAATACAATTAAGTATAATTGGAATAATAATTGGGAAAATCCTTTGTCTACCATACACTGATTCTACAATTGTAGAATTGCGGAAAACTGCAAAATATACAATAAGTTTTCCAGCGATTTATAGTAAAAAAGAAAATCCCAAAAAATACTGGTTATTAGTTGTATTCTATATTGTATTAGGTTTACTAATGTTGTTATTTGGATATTTGCTTTATAGTATAGGTTTTTAACATTAATTTAAGTTTGAAAATATCATTAAAAATATACTATTTGTTAATAGATTTTACTACAATAAAAACCAAGTGATTAATTATATGAGCATTTTATTTTTTCTTTATTAGAAAATACCATGCCCCGATTACGAAAAGGATCACTATTATACCCCAGACTAAAACCCAAACATAAACAGGTAATGTTTTATCTAAACCTAGAAACATCAGTGACAAAAATATTATTACAGTTGCAATACTTCCAAGACCCATTCCATATGAATATATTTTACTAAATTCATTATATTTCATTATCTGTAGAGAAACACTTTGATTGTTATTAACATTTTTATAGTTATAATCTTGGATATTTACCCTCTTTATGTTCTTTACTTAATCTCCGATACTCCTTTGCATTAAAAAGTATTTTTTCTAATAATTTTTTATCCTGCTTAACTACTTTTCCGGGTACTCCAATTACCAGACTATTTTCAGGAACAACCATGTTCATAGTAACTAATGCATTGGCTCCAACAATTGATCCTCTCCCAATTTTTGCCCCATCTAAAACTGTCGCATTAATTCCAATTATACAATCATCCTCAATTGTTGAACCATGAACCATTGCTCCATGTCCTATTGATACATTTTTTCCAATTATTATCTTATGTGTTGCATCGACATGAAGTATGCAGTTATCCTGGACGTTTGATCCATCCTCAATTACAATAGAATTTTCATCTCCACGAATAACAGCTGATGGAAATACTCCACAATTCTTACCAATTTTAACATTGCCAATTATTACAGCAGTTTCGTCAACAAAGGTTGATTTGTGAATCTCTGGTTTCATATTATCTTCCAAGTTTTTTGGAAACATTGAACCTATTTTATAGTTTATGTTTATAACTATTTTTACTTTTTTAAAACTAATTTATTTTAATAATAAATAGAAACATAGAAATACAACATTAGGGATATAAATTATGGATTCTTAGTAGGGGGAAGACTTTACAGGAAGAGATAACATGTCAAGATTAGTTAGTAGTAACAATAAAAAGATACTCATATTTCTTGTGATTTTTCTATTGTTTTTCAATATTTTAAATGTTTCAACAATAGCAGATGAAGACGACAGACCAGATCTAATAATTGAATCTCTAATTTTACCTGAAAAATTTTTTGAAGGTAAAGATTTAGAATTTGTAATGCTAATAAAAAATCAGGGAGCAAAAAATGTTACAAATGGTACAAAAATTGGAGTTGCACTAAAAATTGATGATATAATTACTGTTGTAAATAGTTCATTTGATGGTTTGGAACCAGGTTCCTCTATTTATATTAACTTAACTTGGACACCATCATTAGATGATGTTGGTAAACATAAAGCTAGATGGGAAGTTGATTATACAGACTCAATTATAGAAGAAAATGAAAATAACAATATACATGACGCAAATATTGAGGTTTTTGAAAGTGATACAGATTTAGAAATAATTAGTATCATCCCTCAAAGTGAAATTGTAATAAATCAAAATGTAAACATTCTTGCCACTGTAAAAAACAATGGTAAAAATACAACAGAACCAATCTATGCCAAGCTTAATTCAAGTGAAGAAGGTCAAATTGAAGTTGTAATAAAAGAAGATGGTTTAAAAAGAGATGGAACCTTTGATTTTTCTTTTAATTGGACTTCTTCTCACATCGGAAGTCAAAATATTACAGTAGAAATAGCTCACGGCGGTAAGACCCATGACTTGAAAGAGGAATCAATTGTTGTAGGATTTAAACAAGTCGGCTGGTGGAATGAAAGTTGGCATTACCGATACTTTTTAATTGTAAATGGAAGCGGAAATATTTCATTATTTTTCAACTTCACAAAACTTCTAAGTAATCTAGGTATAGTTGATGAGACATTTGAAAATGATATGATTAGAATCATTAAATATACTAAAGCTGGAAATATAGTTGAAGAAGTTGAAAATTATAAGTTCAGTGAAAGTAATGATTTTGACCCAATACTTAATGCTACTGGTACACTTATTTGGAATATTACTGGTTCTTCTGAAGAGAAATACTATTGTATCTATTTTGATGTTGAAAACAACAAGGGCGATAGGACCAAACTGGATGAGACCGAAAACATTGTAGAATCTGGAAATAATAGTGTAGGTGTTTATGATCTTACCGAAGGATGGTGGTTAGAAATACTTGAACCAATAGATGGCGGTTACACTGTCATCGATGAACCAATTAACTTTAACGTTTCAACAGTTGCTAAAGCAAAAAATGTAATAGCTTACATTTACTTAACTGAAAATGAAAGTCATAACTTTACAATAGGCTTGATTGGTACTAATGATACTCAATGGAAATTTGAAGGTTTTTATTTTGATGAGGAAGGTAACTGGACGATAGCTGTAACAGGAAAAGATTGGACAAATTATTCATCTGTTGTAGAATATAGTTTTTTTGTTGGAAAACCAGATTTAGAAATTACAGACATCACTTTTTCCACAGACTGGTCATATACCTCTCCAGTGATTTATAAAAACGACTTAGCTAACATCACTGGTCATATAATTTCACATAATGCCACCGTTGAAGATGTCAATGTTTCTCTTAAAATTTATGATATTGATGAGAAAGAATTGTTTCATACTGACACCATTATTACAACGATTTTTAAAGATAAAGATAACTTGATTAGCTTTAGCTGGAAAGCAAATGAATCCGGTGAATTTAATGTTACAATTGCTGTAGATCCAAATAATGTTATTGACGAACAAAATGAGTCTAATAATGAAATAACTGAAAACTTTACCGTACTTGACTGGCCTGATTTAGTAGTTGAAGATATAAAATTGCCTACAGATGAAATAATTGAGTTTGATCCTGTAGAAATAAAAGTTGACGTGGCTAATATCGGTGAAGGTGACGCAGATGATTATGAAATTAAACTTTACATAGAAAAAGCCACTCAAGAAACTATGACCTACACTAATGATGTAGATAGCAGTATTTTTAGCGCACCTAAAAATGCAACTGATACAATAATTTTAAAATGGGATTCAGCAGAACCTGGTGAATGGCTTGTTGCTGCACAAATCCTTAGGAACGATACAAAAAGAGATGTAAATAAAGATAACAACCAATTACTTTCAAATAAAACTTTAATGGTTATTGGAATTGAGAGAAACGGACCTGCAATAGATAATGTAAAAATTTCACCTACTAGTCAGCAACAGGGTGGAACTGTTGTAATTACAGCTGATATAACTGATGCTTCAGGTCTAAAAAGTGTTACAATTGAAATAACAGATCCTTCAGATTCTTCTCAAAGTAAAATAATGATAAGATCCATTGGAGATGAATTCAAATTCACTTTTGATGATACCATTAAAGTAGGAACCTACAACTACAAAATCAAGGCAGTTGACTTATCACTTCATTCAAATATAGGTATAAAAAATGGTAGTTTCTTAATATATGAAGACAGAACACCTCCAGAAATATCATATTTTGAAGCCGATCCAAAGGTTCAATTAATTGGCAGTAAAGTCGATATTATCTGTATAGCGACAGATAATATAGAAGTTGAAAATGCAGTAGTTACAATTACCTATCCTGCAGCGTCATCGAAATCTGAAACTGAAAACAATATGGGGTGGTCCACATCAGGTAAATATGTGTATGGTGATGACTATGGTATTCCTGGTAAATATACTTTTTATATCGAAGCAGAGGACAAAGCGGGTAATACTGACACCACCAAAAATAAAACATTTTGGATCACATCTGATTTGGATGATACAGATAATGACGGCATGCCTGATGAATGGGAGAAACAATTTGGATTGGACCCATATGATCCAGATGACGCCAATGCTGACGATGATAAAGATGGTTTAACAAATATAAAGGAATTTGAAGCGGGTAATAATCCTAAAAAGGATATCTTTACAGAAAACGCTATTTATAGACTTAAAGAAAATGCTTTATATCTCATAGGAGCTATTGCTTTATTCTTGTTGATAATAATATTGATAACCTTTGGTAAATGGAGGAGATTAATATGAGCGGGATGAAAAGTTCAGGACCATTTTTAATACTAATAATAATTGGGTTATGTGTGGTGGTTTTTTCGATATTTGATATAATATATGACAAAGGATGGATGATTATATCATTAGTTGCTTTTTTAGTAATTATAATAATTACAATCATACTGTTTTTCCTAAAATTTAGAGAAAAACAAGTGGCAATTATCTCAATAGAAGAATTCGAGAAAACATTGAAAGGTGGTTTGTATCATTACAAATGCCCAACGTGTAATGGCATTTTTGCAATAAAAAAATCAAAAAAGAATAACAAAAAAACCGTTAAGATGACATGCCCAAATTGTGGTGCAATTGGCATTATCCCACCTTACCCTGCTGAAATAGAGGAGGAAATTCCTGAAAAAAAATCCGTTAAAGCAAACTTCAAGTGTTATATTTGTGGCGAGGGGATAACAGTTTG
This sequence comes from Thermoplasmatales archaeon, assembly GCA_023128855.1. Lineage (GTDB taxonomy): Archaea > Thermoplasmatota > E2 > DHVEG-1 > DHVEG-1 > JAGMDE01. Next base: position 20,583 of record JAGMDE010000023.1, read on the forward strand.
GGCAGAAGGCGCTGATTTATACCGGGAAACATGCATTTATTCATGCCCATTTTGTGGTGAAAACGAACCATTGAAACGAATCTAAATTTTATGTCTGACTTTTACAGCTTCACCATGAGATGATTCCTTCATTTCATCTCCATTCATCTG
>JAGMDE010000024.1 GCA_023128855.1 Thermoplasmatales archaeon
TTGTAGCGTCTATTGGATCTCCTGAAGTTTGATTGTAAAAACTCAAAATTACTTCTTTATTATAATCAACCACTACTGCTTTTGTGCTTGTAGAACCAATATCGATCCCTAGAACTACTTCATATTTTCTATTTTTTTCTAAGGGCTTATATAACGCTACTTCGGTATCATTTTTTATATAAAAATCTGTAAATTTAAAATCTGGGTATTCTGAGAGTTTTAATTCTAAAGGAGGGCGAACCTTTTCTCTCTTTTTTTCAGTTTTTTCATTTTTAAACAAATCTAAAGATAATGACGAGTGAAGATGGTTATTTACTGTCTTAAACTCCTCCGCAAAAAGAGCGGCACCTATCGCACCAATTGTTTCGGGGTACTTAGGAATGATTATTTTTTTACCTAGACGTTCTTCAATTGCCTTTATAACTTGAGTATTTTTGGCCACACCGCCAACTACTGCAGTTTCGCCCTGGATTTCTCGTCCTAATAAAATTGTAGCTAAAATACTTCCAGCTAAGCCATAACATAATCCACCACAAATGCTCTCTTTAGAGTAGCCCTCATGCTGAAGATGTACGATATCGCTTTTTGCAAAAACGGCACAACGAGTTGCTATTTGAGGAGTTGCGCCTTTAAATTTTTCTGCTAAATCAGCAAGTTTTTCGGTGGAGAGATTCATTCTTTTAGCCTGCTGATCAATAAACGATCCTGTCCCAGAGGCACAAGATGTATTGATATAATGCCTTTTATAACGCCCTTTTTCATTCAACTCTATCAGACCAAAACTTTCACCACCAATAAAAATAATATTTTTAATAGATGAATTTAAGTATTTCGTGCCTTCGATAAAACAAATAATTTGGTCGATCCTCTTAAAGGATTTATTAACTTTTTCTTCTCCACTTCCAGTTATTCCAACTCTCTTTATGTCGGATAATGGATAATTCTTTAACATTTCAGATAGCTGATTGGTAATATTGCCTTCATGTTTTTTATAATCTGTTTTAATAACTTTTTTATTTTTTATTAAAGCTATTCCGATACTAACTGTTCCTATGTCGATACCTAGATTCACATTAATCCTTATATTTTTCATAGTTATTAAGACAGATGCCGCATAAATCATTGATTATATAGCTATGATTGAATCTTAAATTTTAATCATGAGGCTATGATTGGAGTTGACATCGTAACTATACTATCTCAATAAAAACTGGGCTGTCAGATAAACTTAAATCTTCAGTATTCAAAATTGTCTCAGATCCAGAAACATCCGTCATTTTTATCTGACCAGTAATCTCTTCTGGAATATTGTTTTCACCCCACAGAATATAAACAACATTATTTTCTAATGTAAACTTGTACTGGCCCGCACCCAGTTTTTCAATATTATCAAAATAATCAAGTTTATCAACAATAGTCTGAAGCGCATTATATATACTCTCCTTACCTGACTCAGATTCTTTAGAAGCTTTCATGATACCCGGGTGAAAAATCTTTTCAGCACTACTAGCAAAAGCCTGAACAAAATTTGTAATTAAGGAATCCGACATATCAGTTTCTAAATAACCATCTTTTTCTTGGTTCATAGATCCAAGTTCAACCTCAGTAATCCAGAATGGTTTATCGACACCTTGCTGATCAAGAAACTGTTTATACTCTGGTCCATTAATTCCCTCAGAATCACTATTGATGCTGTGAATATTTCCAATATCAAAATAACTATCACCACCAAGATCGAATATCTCCTCCCAAAACTCAGTATGCACGTCTATTACCCCGGCCATTCCACCTTTTACAACCTTTGCATCGCTATCAGCATTTTTTATACTTCGATATGTGGCATTTAAAATATCAAAATAATCCTCTGCAGGACCAATAAAAAAAACTAACCAATCTTCTTGCATAGATGGCTCATTAGAGACCTCCCAATATTTAATTGGTACAACTAGATCAGACATATCATCAACACCGTCACCATCATAACGCTCAACTAGACTAGTAATAAAATTTTGATATGAATCCATATCACAAGATTTCTGCCGATATTCTCCTAATTCAGAAAAAATCCATGGTCCTGGAGATGATATTTTCGAATGACAACTACTTTGATCCCAATCAGCAAAAGGCCAGATTGTAGCAATAATATTAACACCATATTTCTGAGAATTCTTTACTTCCTCATCACAACTATTCCAATTAAAAACACCAGGACTTGTTTCTATTTCACCCCAAATGAAAGGTCCTGGATGGGGACGCTGCCAAAAAACACCGAGATCGGTCATATCCTGAAAATCATCAGGATGCATAAAACCAAACCTTGAGTTAAGCGTATTGGTATCATATTCAACTAAAATATCACCGTCATCATTACTCTTAGTATCCTGCTCCGTACATCCACATAAAACACCAAATATTAATAAAAAACAAATTATGAAAGATAAAAACATTTTATTCATATCTCATCTCCTCAGCTATATGAATATTTTTAGGTTTAATAAAATAAACCTTTGATTTTTTTAATGTTTAAAATATCTTTGACCTGAAAAAACCATAGCTATGCCATGTTCATCTGCAGCCTGAATTACTTCATCATCCCGGATAGATCCACCTGGTTGAATAATTGCTTTAACACCTGCTTCTGCTGCTATATCAACAGCATCCCTAAATGGGAAAAATGCATCACTTGCCATGGTAGAACCTTTGATGTTCTCCTTTCCTTTATTCGTGGCAATCCAGGTAGCATCAACACGAGCAGTTTGACCACCTCCAATTCCAACGGTATGCATATCTTTTACAAAAACAACTGAATTTGATTTAACATGTTTCACAACTTTAACTGCAAATTCCATAGAACGTAGCTCTTTCTCAGATGGTTTTTTCTTAGTAACAATCTTCCAATCTTTCTTAGGTGTTAATGTAACATCTCGCTCCTGGGAAAGAAAACCACCTACAACACTTCTAAATATCATTCCTTTTCTGTCAATTTTTTTATCAAGGCCTTTTAGTTGAAGTAGTCTAAGATTCTTCTTTTTACCAAAAACATCCAATGCTTCTTTAGTAAAGCTTGGAGCAATTATTACCTCTAAAAATAGGTTTGAAAGTTCCTTTGCAACATCTTTTCCTAATTCTCTGTTAAAGGATACAATGCCTCCAAATGGGGAATATGTATCAGTTGCATAGGCATCTTTCCATGCTTTTAACAAATTGTCAGCACTTGCTATTCCACAAGGTGTTGCATGTTTTATTATAACACATGTAGGATCGGAAAATTCTTTTAAGCACTCAATTGCACAGTCACCATCAAGGATATTGTTATATGATAATTCTTTTCCTTGAAGCTTTATAGCATTTACAATACAAGGTTCAAAAATTTCTGGTAATGTTTTATAGAAAGCACCTTTCAAATGAGGATTTTCCCCATATCTCATATCTTGCTTTTTTCTAAGCGCAATACTATTGTTATCAGGTAATATCTCGTCTGTCCATTTATTCCTCAAGTAAGTAGAGATGATTGAATCATATTGAGCAGTATGTACATAAGCATCCAAAGCTAGTTTCTCTTTCTCTCTTAAACTTAAATCTCCATTTGACTCGAGAGATTTTAAAACATCATTATACTGATTTTTACTAGTAACTATGATAACATCTTTATAGTTCTTAGCAGCCGCTCTAATGAGAGTAGGACCACCTATATCTATATTTTCGATAACTTCCTCAATACCAACCTTTGGCTTTTTGATTGTTTCTTCAAATGGATAAAGATTAATCGCTAAAAGATCAATTTTATTGATATTATGTTTTTTTAAGGTGTTCATGTGTTCTTTGTTATCTCTTCTGGCAAGAACACCTGCATGTATAATTGGGTGGAGAGTTTTCACTCTTCCATCAAGCATCTCAGGAAAACCAGTTACATCTGAGACTTCCTTAATTTTTATACCAGCGCTTACTAATGCTTTAGCAGTTCCACCAGTTGAAATTATTTCAAAACCAAGTTTAGAGAGTCTTTTAGAAAAATCTACTATACTTCCCTTATCTGATACACTGATAAGTGCTCTTTTCATCACTGTTACCCAAAGAGCATATGAGACAGCTTCATAAACGTTTGGGTTTTTACCTGCCTAAGCCAGTAAATATTTGGTAATGGGATACTTCTTTGGTGAGGGATAGGACATTGAAAGGGAAGAACCCACTGATTAACTCATCCCAATTTTACTCGATAATTAGTATTAATCTCTATCGAGCCTTTAGCCACTTTTGTTAAACTTTGTTTATTCGAGAAATCATTAATAGTTCATACTTATTTTATCGATAAGTGATGAAGAAAGAAAAAACCGTATAGAACAGAATCGCTCATATCTAAAAGACGAGGGTGCAAAAACCTATCAATCTCCTAATTGGTAGTCTTGTTACCTGGAAAAAATATATTCCTCGATAATTCATTAAATATATAGATTACTCGTTGTTTTAGGTATCGAGGTATATATTATCCCTGATAGACATGTATAAATCCAAATTATTTTTAGCTTAGACCATTAAAAATTGCGGTTATTTTAGTCATAGACCTAAAAATAATTAATGATTAGGTAGAATCCAGTAATCTTTATAAATTATATCATATTGTTAGTGGTTAATGTGTCGAGGCCTTGGAAGAGTAGAGCGAGCAATACTAGAAAATCTAAAGGAAATGTGTCGCTCATACTTTACCTATCTATGGACATTAACAAAAGATGTATGTGGATATGATATTAATACAGATCCTTCTATGATTGAGAGAGCGGATTACAATAAAGTGAGTAGAGCTTGTATTTCATTAGAAAAGAAAGGATATGTTAAATCTACTAAAATTCCAAGAATCCAACATCCCCCTCCAGATTATAATTCAACAAAAGTTCCTCCACCAAAACATGTAAGAAATTGGCACCTTGAAAGAAAAATTATCTGGTTAGAAACAGATAGTCCTAATTGTCCATCAAGCTATTTTCTATAGAATCATTTCTTATTACAACAGAAGTAAATCATTTTTTAAGTGTTGAATACAGAAGTATTGTTTTATCAAATTAACATATTAATATTAAATAATGAAAAAAATAGAAGAAGAAAAAGTTATACTAATTTCTATTGCTAATATCATCCCTAATCAAGAATACCAAAAAACCATTAAGGAAGAAGTTATCCAAATATTAGCTGAAAGTGTAAAAGAAAAGGGACAGCAAACTCCAATTGATGTTAGAGCCTTAAAAAACAACCAATTTGAAATCATTGATGGACATGCAAGACTGAAAGCTGTTAAATTTCTTAATCAAAGGGATAAATCTAATTGGAGGAAAATTAAGGCTATAATCCATGAAATTTCAGAAGATGAGGCATATGAGAAGGCACTGATTCAAAACTTATGTCGTACAAACATTTCCTCTATAGACCGTGAAACCCAGTTAACTATCAGATACTTTAAGGGAAAGGATAAAAGCAGGTACGAAAATCCAACAGATTTTGCAAAAAAACTTGGACTTAGTGCTCACCATATTGCCGATAACATTAGTGGTTATAAAGACAGAAAAGAAATCTTTGGGACGGAGGTAACCTCCTCCGAACATGTGTCAACTGAGACCTTACGAATTATCAAGACTTTGAAAATTGAAGAAAAACGTAAATTCTGCGATAGGATTAAGGATAAAAAAATCAAACCTAGAGATGGCCGTGAGGCTGTTAACTTTCTAAAATCTAAATCTGTATCTGATGAAATCAAGGAAGCAATATTAAACGGTGATACCAACTGGCGAGATGCTAAAGACATAATTGAAAAACGACTACCCTTATTAAAAGAACTTGAAAAAGCTATAGGCTTGTATCATAAGAAGGAAACTATCCAGAAAATAGTAGAAGATGAAAAACCAAAATTCAGTGCAGAACCTTTTAGATTGTTATCAGATTTTAAGATGGCTATTGAACCTATTTACATTGATAAAATTAATTCTGAAACTGAGAAAAAACAGGCAATTCTTTATTACAAAATCGATGGTGTTAAAACTTTTCGAGACCTCTACAAGTTAGGGAAAATTGATTTTAAGCAATATCACACGATATGTAAAATTGCAGGAATTGAACCTGAAATAATTGAACAACTCAAAGATGATGGACATTATTATTTTTTTCCAGATGAGTGGTTAAAACCAACAGAGAAGAAATTGAAGGAAAAATTGGATAAACTTTTAACGGGAGAAAATGAGCCCTTACTTAATCTATAGGTGATGATTATGCTGTCTATTTACCTTCCTGTAACAAAATATGAAAAATACAAATCCCTTAGAGTTTGGGAACAAGATAATCCTTATATCACCTGTGACAAGATTTTGGTATCTCCATTTACAACTGGTATGGATAAGGCAAGAGAGGATTTTAAAAATCCCAAACTTACCATCTACGCTGATTCAGGTGGTTACCAAATCGCTACATTAGGTAAAAGAGTTAGAGCAATGGATGTTTTAGGATGGCAAGAACTCATAGCTGATATTGGTTTTACTGTTGATGTTCCTCCCCATGCTTTTAACAATGGTAATTACACCAGAGGCCAGTTTCTGAAATGTATGAATAAATCCAACAAGAACGCCCATTTAATGTGGAAGTTAAAACAAACTAACATGAAATTATGGGGTGTTATACAGGGTAGAACCTATGAAGAATGTGAGTTATGGTTTAATGACTTAACTAAGGAACATGAATACTCTGGTTACTGCGTTACATTAAGTATTCATAAATCAAAACATAATCTACCATATATCGAACAGCTTGAATTTGCTAAAACTATTCTAAAACCTATACATTTTTTTGGATATAGTGATAATATCTTCGCCCTAATTCTAGCGAAATTTTCCAGATTAATGAAACAGACCTATACATTTGATTCTTCCACTTCAACTATTGGAGATAGGTATGCTAAATATATACATCCAAATACATTTAAACATATATCATTCTCACTAAAGGAAAGACCACTTGATAAACTGTCTTGTGATTGCCCCATCTGCTCTAAACATTCTGTTACAGATTTAAGATATAATCTTTCGTTAATAAATCTGCATAACCTATTCATCAAAATCAAGTTTTGTGAGTTTGCAAACCAAGTAGCTCAAGATGATGATTTGTTTTTGTACATACTCCAAGAAGAAATTAACAGAAAGACACAGTATAAAAAAGGGGTTATCTCAAAGATTTTACCATTATTTTATGGTAGGGATATTCCTGTTATTCCTAATAAGTTAGAGAATAAATATGTTCCATCCATAGTTAAAGAATATTTATTCTGGCACAAATTAAAATAATTGGGAGGCTTTGGAAATGACCGAACTTGTAGATGAGATTGTAAAAAGAGTCAAAGATAACAAACAATACCTCACAGAAGGACATATCAAAGTCATCAAGGAACATGACCTGAAAAATCTAAGAAAGGAAAAAAGTGTCAAAACGAGAGAAGAAAGAATTCGCAAACTAATACTAATAGCTACATCTATCAGAAAAGAGTTCCATGAGATGACAGAGGATGACATCCAAGTTTTTGTTGATGAACTTAGGGAAAAGAACCTGGAGAGATGTACCATTGAAACATACAAGTATCACTTACGCAACTTTTTTGAGGGAACACCATTAGGGGATGCAGAGTGCATCAAATTTGTCAAGTTCAAATACAAGTATAAATCCTCTCGTGACGTTCTTTCTGAAGAAGAAGTCCTCCAGCTCGTTGAGTGTGCTGATGGAATTCGCAACAAAGCAACACTTATGGTTTTATGGGAAACAGGTTGTCGTGTAGGTGAGTTGGTCAGCTGTGATATGGCAGATTACATCCAAGTTGGAGAGCATGTAAAACTGGTGTTGACTGGTAAAACTGGCACCAGAGAACGTGAGCTTGTCATTGCTCTTCCTTACATGCAGAGATATATAGAAGAACACCCTCATAAAGGTAAACCCGACAAGCCACTATTCATATCGAAGAATCATCTACGATTCAATGAACGGATAACAAGAGACGGTGTCGTAGAAATCATCAAACAAGCTAAGGAGAAAGCAGGGATTCAAAAGAGAATCACCCCTCACATTTTCAGACATTCTCGTGCATCCTATCTGGCACCCTTTCTGAACGAGATGGAGATGAGATTATATTTTGGATGGACGAAAGACTCAACGATGCCAGCTATCTATATCCACTTATCAGGTAAACAAGTAAACGACAAGTATCGTGGAGTAGTAACAGGAGAGAAGAAGGAACTAGAACCCAAACGTAGTGTTTTCTTAGAGAGAAAATGTCCTAGATGTGGCGAGATGAACGTGAGTCATGCAATCTATTGTTCACGTTGTTATTTGCCAATAGACAGTGGGACAATCAACCGTGATATCAAAATAACGGAAGCTTTCAAATCTCCCTATGTTCAGGAGTACCTCAAAATAGATGTGGACAAGATAGTTGATGAGTTTTATTACTTTAGGGATTATATCAATGAGATACTACAGTTTAAGAAAGCATTTAGAGGTCGCAGGAAGATGAGCTTGTATCAGTTGAGAGAGAATCTAGGATGGACAAAGCAGAAGTTCGATGAGTTCATCAATTGGGTTAAACAGAGTGGGGACTTCCAGTTTGATGAAGATGGCACGGTAACACTTCTTGAATTTAAAGACCCTGAAACAGGCAAGTTGACTAATTTCTTCGATAGTTTTGAGTGGCTGTATAAAATACTCATACGAAAAAAAGAAAAGTCGTAGAACAGGCAGGTACAGGGGGGCATAGTGAACTAATATATTTTATTACTCACATACCTAAACGTATGGAGAAGGGTTTATTATTAGTTTAAACTAAAGCAATAGTCATATTGAGGTCTATTATGGTCAATAGAAAGAAAGAAATTAATTATATAGCGGGAAGGGAGGGTCTCACTATCCCACATATATCAGTATGCATTAAACAACTCAAATTTTCGACTACTGAAAAGGTATAATACACATAAAAAAATATTTATATGATGCCTAATATTATAGGAATATAATACAAATATAAGGAGAAATATTATGAAACTGAAAATGAGAGTATACCAGAATATATGCAGTGGACAAAAACTCGTTACAATACCTAAATGTATTGACATAATGCCAGGAGATTATGTCTACATAGAGGAAGCATAACATGGCATACAAAAGTTATGGTAGATACACCCCAATGTCTGATGAGTTCTTTGGAACCCTAAAAGTGCTAGGTTTTTTCTGGGCTCTGTTCTTCTGCCTGCTATTTATTGCATTAGGTTTTGACAGGTGGGCGTTTTGGGGAGCAATAACGTTAGGCTTTATCTTCGCTATAATAGCCACTTGCTTTGTTGCCTTATTTACAGGTGTCAAGAATGTTAAAAATTTCGATTTTCAGTTTTGGAAGAAGAAAGGGGGTGAGTAAAATGACACGAACAAGAATACATCTCCCATTACGCTCAATACGGTTACTCCTGTAAAATTATCTGGGAGTGGGAGTTATATGCAATGAGTGAAGATGAATTAAAAAAGTGGTTAGGAGATATAACATGATAAAAATTAACTGCGAGAAATTCTAGGAGCTCAACATGAAATATGAATCTGCCGACCCATCAAAAACAATCAGCGAGATTACAATCTTCCTGCTTCTCTTCCTCACAATGTTTGGGTTTGCATTCCACCCCATCATCGGAGCATTATTTTTCATTGCACTCATCATTGGTGTGGCTGCATATTTCCAGTTTTCAATATTCAAAATAGTTACAGATTGCTTAGGAGATTATTTGGACGCAATACTGGACTATTGGAAGCCATGATTGACTATTGATAGATTCTTTATTTTACATAGCGTGGATTGTGCTACAAATAGCACGTATTTAACTACTATGGAGATTGATTTGATAAGTACGCAGTAAAGGGAGCGGAGTTTCTTCCCAGTTTCTCTAGGAGGAGTTTTTCACTCATTCTTCTCCCAGGCAGGTTCAATTGCAAGTGGCAGGTAGGTCAATACTGCAGTATAGTGGCAGGAGCGCCTCCGCCTATCTGTACCTCCGCCTGCCTGTCCCTTTGCTTAGATAATTGAGTTATAGGCTTGAGCGAAACGGTGCTACTACATTGTATCGTTACTAATTTTTTAGCAAATGTAGCAAGGTGATTGTATGAAAAGAGAAGACGTAAAAAGATTCTTACATAAAGAAGTGAAGCTGGTACAGAAAGACAACTGGGCAATATATGGGCGAATCCTTGAAGTAAAAGAAGACTCAATCATTTTTAGGTCAAGAGGCAGAGACTCAATAATATCATTTGACTTTATAGCAATGATACTAGACAGGAGCAGTGATGCCCAGTGACCGACGATTTGAAATTTAGTGCTAAGATTTGCGGCGATAAGATATTGAGTAAATTTAGTAGAATCATTACTGACAACAGCGGACTTACTTATATATATCTTGAACCTGGAGGATATTATAATTCTGTTAATTCGTTAAAAATACTAGGAAATATAATCGATAACTGGCTGGGTGAAGATGTATCAACATACAAAGTTAATGAAATCTTAAACCATATCAAAAGAGAAACATACAGAAACGTTTTACTCACCGAGTTTCATCCTTATTACATATCCCTTGACAACGGTAATTTTAACTTAAAAACAATGAAGTTAGAAGAGCATACGCCAGATAAATTTGTAACCTACAGAATACCAGTAACGTATGATACTAAAGTTGATACTGAGCCGTGGGTTAAGTATGTTGAAAGTCTAGTAAAAGGAGATAATGTTTTAACCTTACAAGAAGAAGTTGGTAATCTCTTCGCTCCACATTATATCAATAAGAAATTAGTTTATGCTTATGGTCCTAGAGATACTGGTAAATCAACTTGGTTTCAGATTTTACAAGCCTTTTTAACAAAGGCAAACTATTCTAACTTGTCATTGTACCAGTTAGGTGAGAAGTTTACTAATGCTGATATTTATGGAAAACGTGCAAACTTTTACTCTGAGACTCCTTACAAACTCATAATGAAGCATTACGGTATGATTAAGAGTTTTACTGGTGGCGCTAAAGATACACTTACTTTACAATATAAACACAGAGACGCTTTCCAATGTACTCCTACAGCCAAACTATTCTTTTCAGGTAATGATATTCCTAAAATAAATCAGGACCTGGCAGACGATGCTTTCTATAGAAGATGGCAGTTTCATAAGTTTTCAAATCCATTTGAGGCTGATGAAACTATATTTGCAAAATATACAACGCCAATAATGAAATCTGCTATACTGAAATGGGCGTTAGAAGGATATGTGCGGTTGAAAGAAAACAAATGGCACTTTACTAACGAAACATCGATTGAGGAGGCTATGCGACTATTTGAGGGAGCTGTTTACAAGGTTGATAGTTTTGATAAATGGCTTTCTATAAACTGTAGGTCGAGTGATTCTTGGGAACTTAAAGATGATTTGTTTAGACATTGTAGAGAGTGGCATGAGCAACAAGGATTGAAAACATATCCTGTTAATTTACCAGCGTTTGGTAAAAGAATGTTAAAACAAAGATTCATACCTATAAAAGACTATAATCCTTTAGTAGACGGCGAACAGGTACAAGCGTACAGAGGTATTAAACTTGGAAAGGAGACTAACAGATGAACTACAGTTATATGAGGCATATTAGAGGAAAAAAATTATTATTATAATGAATATAAAGATACAGTAAGCTAAGATAAATATATTAATATAATAAAAAATTATTTGCCCTAATATGGTTAATATAACAGAATAAACAGGAAGTGAGATGTAGATGACTGAAGAAGAAAAACCAACTTCGGAGGAAGAGAAACTCAACGCTGATGACTGTATAGGATATGTTATAACCGAAGAAGTAATTTATGATGAATATAACAAATTTCGCATCTCTGCAAAACCAATATATGAACACGATTATATTGACCTTGAAATAAATGAATCTGGTGACATGCCTAAAGTAATTGGAGTTCTCCCCAAAAAGTGAGCCTGGTAAAATTTACTCTATACAGTTGAATATTATAAATCATAAAAAGTAACAGTTATATATTCTGAGTTGAATATTATAGCCTATAAAAAGTAACAGAACTACTCCTATGAGTCTCGTTTGCCTCCATATTTCGCACTGCATTCGTCCTGACAGCATACTTATTCTGGCGCGCTATTATCTAATTATAACTACCTAACTTTATTCAAAATTTTGAGAAAAAAGAACAATAGAAAATAGGGCAGAGACAGACCCAGTATTCTCCAACCAAGTAAGATATATATAGAAACATATATCTACATATATACTATAAGTATATAACAAATCAAAAGGAAGGCAACAAGGAACTCACAAAGAATAGGGAAGTAAAAACTCATAACTTGAGAAAGAATCTAAACTTAGTAGTCAACCTTTCTGCTTATAATTATAAGGTGATGTATAAAACCATAAGGAGTATGATGTAATGAAAAAAAGAGAAAAAGATTTGGCACCAGACGCAACTACTACAATACCAATAAAGGTAGGCACCAGAGAACGCCTAAGACAACACGGCTCAACCGATGAGTCATGGGACTCTCTGCTAAATCGCATGATGAAAGAACTGGAGCATCCCAAAGAAGCTGAACCAAAGCTAGAGCTCAACGAAGCAGAAATAATACATGTGCGGGAGGAAACAAAAGAACGCCTCAGGCACTACAGCATATCTGGTGAGACATGGACTGACCTGTTAACCCGCATAATGGATGAGAGGGATACACACTCAAAAGAAGTAGAGCAACAACCAACTCAAGATGAAGTCCCAGAAGTAGAGGAACCAGATGACTATGAGCCACCAACAAAGCAGGTGCCAGAAGAAGGAGATGAACAAGCAAGAGATAAGATAAAACTCAACGTTGAGCCCTTAGATGAGAAACTTAAGAGAGAGAAACGCGAAAGAGAAAAACAGAAGTTAGATGAAGCAGAAGAAGTCCCTATGACAGACGAAGATTGGGAACATGTGGGAGAATGAGCCCTACAAGCAAAGGAAGGGTGCCAAGGAAGGTAATTAATGACTTGCTACGAACATCTCAGAAAATATTTAGAGTATGTAACTCAAAAGATGTGGAGGAAGTAGTATGAAAATATTTGACAACGTATCTGACAGCATATTCTGGATTTACAAGAGAACTATCTTCGGAATACTGATGATATTGTTCGCTATTTACCTTGCAACATTAGTGAGTGGCGGATATGCTTTCTGTATTGTGATAGCTTTCATTGGCGGACTTCTGATATGGTTTGACCTGCACTACTCCTAGGAGAATAGAACAATGAAAATACTTGAGTTTTACCGTAAAAATAAAGTGTAACAATGGTAGATGGGTATAAGTTAAAAGAATATCAAGTAATCAATAAGAAAAACCTGAGTTATACTTGAGTTTTAATAAAAATAAGAAAGGAGATATGAAATGAAACCATTACTGAAAGAAGGCACAAGGATTCTACGTCCTTACGAATATAAGCTGTTGTATAATGCAGTTCCAAAGAAAGATTACAAAACGATGCTTAATACCTTACTGTTAACAGGAATGAGGCATGTGGAAGCTCAGCGATTTCAGCAACATCCTGAATGGTTTGATGATAATTTTATCTATTTGCCAGATGAAGCAGAAAAGAAGATTGTTAAGGTCTCAAAGAAGGAAGAAGAATATACGCCAGAGAAAATAAAACAGTTGATATCAATACTTGGAGAGAAGAAAACAAAATCATTGATAGGAAGTAAACCAAGAAAGCCAAGAACTCACAAAGGAAGAACAATCATTCTGAATCCTTTAGGTAAAACAGTTGTATCTTATTTTGTAGATGTAAAAACGAAGTTGCCTGATTGGCAAGGTTGGAAAGATAACCTGAAAAGATGGGCTGTAAAAGGTGGAATTAGCGATGAGAAAATAGGAGTCAAAACAACAAGGAAGACAATTGAGAGTTGGCTGTTGGCTCTCTATCCAACTGAATATGTCAAGATAACGCTGAGTATGGGGCATACACCCACCACTGCTATGGCTCATTACATTGCTCTAGGATTTGTAAAAGATGATGTGAGAGATATGGAAGAATACTTGAGTGGGTGGATATGAGTAAAAGTCACCTACTTTTTACCCGATGCAGTAAATCAGTCAAAGTAAGTCCTAGAAATTTATTAAAGTAGTTTACATTGAAATCTTCAGTAAAATTAAAAAGATATTGTAAGTATTTTCTTAATTATCACGTTGATAGACCTACCTTTTTTTCGACTAATAAGGCATATTTGGTTACATACTCATCTATTGTTAATCAACCCGTTAATACGCATTAAATTAAAATCATGATAATATTTTAGTCCATTTTTACTCAATATATATTAGTGAATTTTTTAAACAGCTACATGTTGAGTCTTTACTCATCCCTTTAGTCGTAACAATGGAATCAGGAACTCATTTTTACCATTTTTATGCTCGAACATTTTTGTATTGATGAGCTCCCATGTCGCCTTGTATTACAAAAAGGTGGACAGTAGCTCATTTTTGCTATTCTGATGCTAGCGACTTCGAGGGTGAGTTTGTTTCAGCTCCTGTTTCAAGCTCCTCCTCCTTGACTTGTTTAATTACTGTATCATTTTAAGGTTAAGCATCCTTAATCTGATAACTCCAAGGATAAAATGAATATTAGGTTTAAATAACTCAAAAACAACTCATTTGTTAAACATGTCGCATACAATAAAACATACTTCTCGAATAGCCCAATTTGTAACCACGCATTCTCCTTGTATTACAACTTTTTTAAAAATGAACTTATACTCCCAGGATTATTAGATATTAGTCGAAAAAGACAGGAGATATTTTTGTGAAAGGACTAGAGATAAGTAGTGGTAAGGAGGCTGGTGTAACCAAAGAAATCCAGAAGTTTGTAAAGAAAAAAGAACAGGATACACACTCAACGGAGGTAGATTACCTGCAGTATGCCAACGTCAACTACATTAAAGATGACAAAGCAAAACAAGAAGTTAAATCGCTGATAGATGAACTGATGAAGATTGATGGGTTATCACTCAAAAAGACTGGTGGACACGACTTGTCAGTTAGATACAAGGGAAGACAATTGGTAAAAATCTGTCCACTGAAGAAGAGGTGGAGCGCCTCAGTAGGTGGCGGTAAGATTCAGAGCTACACTAATGAGCAAGTAATGAGCGGTGTGAGAATGATGATGACAGATCCATACAAAGAAATCAGTAATGATGATGATAAGGTAGTCATTGAGGAGCTGGAACAAAGGATTAGCAAAATGTCTAAGAACAGCAAAGGAATCAGTACAAAAGGAGTCAAACTCACTAAACAAGTTAAGAAGTGGGCAAAATCAAATGGCTACACCATCACAGGCGATACGCTCTTAATAAACTAATTTTTTTTGTTTGATGAAGATTGTTTTTGAGTATACCACGTTAAAATTGAGAACATCTTAGGTGGTCGAGGTAAAAATAGACTTGAACTATCTTTTTTGTTTCAAGAACAAGACCAATGCTATCGAAATTATAACGAAGATGATTTCAAAACCTGGAGTTTCACTGGTTTTCTCCTCTATACTAGTTACAGTAGTTGTGTCCGAATCTGTTAAACTTTGGTTATCTGTTACGACTAGTGTTACTGTATAATCGCCAACTTTGGAATAGGTATGGGTTGACGACATACCAGTTCCATTACTTCCATCGCCAAAGTCCCACTCATATGATACAATAAACCCATCGGGGTCATAACTATTAGAAGCATTGAAAGTTATAAAGCTATTTGCATATCCTGAATATGGTCCATTGGCATCTGCAATAGGTGGATATTTATCCTCTCCTAATTCAGTTATAGTTACTGTAGTTGTATTTTCATCAGCCCATCCATCGTCATCTTTAACAGCCAGGTATACTGTATAATTTCCAGCAGCAGAATAGTTATGAGTCGGTGAGATACCATGTCCACTTTCTGTCCCGTCTCCAAAATCCCAAGTATACATGGTTATTGTACCATCTGGGTCGGTACTACCCGAACCATTGAAAGTTATGAGGGTGTTTACATATCCAAAATAAGGTCCATTTGCATTTGCTATTGGGCGTTTGTTTTCCTGTGGTTCTGATTGAGTTGTAAAACTAAATATGTCAGAGGAAGTTTCTAATCCGCCCCATTCATATTCGGAGGGATAATTGTATTCTCCACATCTTTCACAACCATCACTTACAACTGCATACCATGAATATGTTGTATTATACTTTACACCATACCACGGAGCAGACGAAGATTCACCATTAAATGCATCACCACTAAATGCATAATAACAACCATCCCCAATTAAGCTATCAGTAGTTGCATCATAGAAACATACTATTAAACAATCATCATCCGGGTCAGAAACATCAATTTTTAACTCAGCTATTCCGTATGATGTAATCTCAACATCAATAGCACCATTAGGAGGATATGGATTAAGTGGCACATCTGGGGGATTGTTAAAATACCCCAAAGGAAACAAATCCTTATTGTTTCCACCGGAGATATTATGCGGAGAATCACCTATGCCATCGTTATTGCTATCCGTCCCCCGATAGTTATCCCAATAATTACCTCTACTGGTGCTGGGATTATACCAATAATTGTTACATTCATCATAAGCGGATGTATATGCGTTACATTCACTGTTAAAAGTATTCCCATAGATTCGATTGTTGTTGCTAGAATCAGACAACTTAATTCCATATCCATAACGTGGGATATCCTGGATTACATTTCCGCTAATAACGCCGTTGCTGCTGCTAGACCTTAACCATATACCTTTTCCACCATAGCCAATATTTTTTATTGTATTGTCAGTAATTGTTACACTATTGGTCCCGGATACAGATATGCCGTAATCCACATCTTCAAGATTGTTTCCAGAAATAACAATATCACCAGAACAATCCGAAACACCTATAGGTTGAAAACTCACCTCAATATTGTTGTTAGCCATATTATTGTTAGATATGGTGGTATTACTACAAAGTTCCAAATTAATAAAGGCAGATGTAATTGTATTATCAGCGATAATACTGCCTTTGCTATTTCGAATCAATACATGGGCATACATAATATTGTCTATAATGTTTGTATAGTTCGAGTATATCTTCAATATTCGGTCAGTATTTTCAGTTCCGAGAGTAAATTCTTTAACAGTTGTATAATCAGCTGTAATTTCTAAATTACTAAAGTTAATGACAGTGTTATATTTGCTATGTCCTTGGAGCATGATTGATTTATCCACATCAATACGTTCGTTATATTCTCCGCTATAAACATATACTGTATCACCACCAGTAGATGCATCTATGCCATCCTGTATGTGTTGATACGGGTTTTCTGCGGTTCCATCCCAAGGTCCTCCTATGTTGTCGTCATCAACATAAATAGTGGTTGTAGTAGCGCTACAATTCTCAACTAAGAAAGAGCCTATAAAAACGCTAAAAATCAAAATACCTATCAACAGTAACCTAAAAGCTTTTGATTTCATCTAAACCGCCTTGTGCTCATTGCTCATATCATTTTATTCAATATAGCGTTCACATATAAGTACTATCTTTTTGGTAGTACTATTTGGTATAAAAGTGATTTTAGTACTTAAATTTAGTTAAACTTTTTGTTGATACTCATGGTACTTCAAGGAAAGGGAACTATTTACCAGCATGTAAAAGGAAAAATGTACGTATACATACCTGCTAGTGTGCGTGACGACAGCCAATTTCCTTTTAAACCTGGAGAAAAGGTGAATGTGGCTATCGACGGCAAAAGATTGGTAATAGGGAAATTATAACGAGTTTTTCTCTTTTAATTATACCTAGGTGCTCAATTATTTTATATCCACTCTCATAAAACGTATAAACTGCACAAGCGTCATGCTGGGCCGTTGCTCTTTACTATACAAGTAGACCTGAAAAACCGTCTTTTGATGAGATGTAAAAATAAATATATTGGAGCAATACCTAGCGGGCAAAATGAAATCAGTATAAATGTGATAAATGTTGCAAATAGATTTTTGCGAAAGATTTAAGATAAAGCCAACAGTTTTAGAAGTGATAATGGGGGAAAACAATGACAAAGAAGATAATTATTTCACTATTGATTTTATGCGTTGTATTTAGCAGTGTCGTTCCATTTAAAAACTCATCAGCCTTTACAATTACTGTAAATCCTCCAATGTTAGCAATTTCATTAAATTATTCAGAAGGGTTCGACGGGCAAACATTTATTTTTCCAAAAATCACTGCAGATAACAAATATCATTATATTGCATATGCTAAAATTTTGATTTCTGGCAATCTTTTTACAGATATTGATATGCAATTTGATGCTCCGCTAATGCTTTATAGGTCTAATGTAACGGAGGATAGGAATAAAGGATTTTATATCGGGGAAAACCCACGTGAGGACAACTTGTCGATGAGGATTTATATCAATGAAAATTCTACGGAAAATAAAAATTATCATACATTGTCGACTAATCTATCTGGTAGAACGATATATCTAGGTACAGTTTCACCAAACGAAAATTTGACCTTGTATTTCTATGTAAAAAGTCATCGGGAGGAACTTACTGGTGAATATAAAATGGGCTTCAATTTATCTGTTGTTGCGACACAGAACACTGGATCTCCATTTGGTTGGAAACCAGTTGATGAATGGTCTGGTACCGTGTCTGGTACTTTTTATAATCGTTCATTAACTCCAATATTTCCACCTACTGAAGATGAAAAAAAAGGGATTCGTTATGAAAAGCGTAGTAATTTAATCAAATATAATCGTGAGATATTGGTCTTTAGCTTAGATTTTATTTCTATTCCTGCAGTTGGCAAAGAAGACGATTTTGCGGAATATTATATGCTGGGCGAAAAAATTGTTGCCATTAACTTCCGTATAGAAAATTCTCTGAGTAACTACTCGGTTTTTTCAAATGCGACTCTGTCATTTATATCCCAATATGACGATGTCGTAAAATCTATTGATTTAGAATTGGATAAAAACATTACAGAACTTGATACACCGCTTATTTTAGATACCTCAGGTTTTTGGAAAATAAGAATTGACTTTACAATGGAAGAGGATAATAAGGATACTTTCTATGTTTTTGAGAACGTCTCAAAGTGGGAACTACATGAAGACAAAAACTATTTATCATTTTTCTTAGAAAATGAATCCATCTATAACTTCCAGAATCATTATGAAAAGTGTGTTCCAGTCTATAGCATGTCAGAATATGTAGAATTGCAACAAAGACTGATTCTGAGCGATACTGCAAGATCATTAGAGTCCACAGCAAAGAGTGTTGAAGATATCGCCAATAGTCAATTCAAGCATACGATCATTATAGCGATATCTACTATAAGTGCAGCCGTAATTGGAGTAATAATTGGAGCTATAATTAGCAAGTGGAGACGAGAGGAAAATAAATAACCATCTCTTGATGGTTTAAGGGAAGAAATTATGATTGATGGTGGCGATGTAGCATTTTATTCAAAAGAGGGGTGGTATGCACCTAAACTTGAAATTGAGGTAAATTAATTTCTTCTCTTTAGCAAACATATTTGTTGGTTTTATAACACCTATTTGCCGAATAGTGTTTAAAAATCGAATGATTTATAGTACAGGGATTTAGGGGTGTTTTTCTTGATATGATTTTTATTGACGTTTTATGAACAGGAATAGTACTATGAAAGACCTAGAGAGTGGAGTGCAAAACGTGGGGTACATAAAAATTCACAAAACACGTTTTTTTATCTTACATAGCTTTTTAAGCATATTTTTCTATGTATTAATAATTCTGGAAAAGTAGTGGAACACATGTCTATCGATAGAAAACAATTTGATGATATTCATAAGGATGTTGTAGAGAATCTTAAAAAGTTTAATCCTATAACCTCAAAGTTTGAAACTCGCTTAAAGACCAACCTAGAGGAGCATTACAATAAAATTTTGGATTATGTTATAGAAAAGTATCCTTCTGGAAATTTATACGAGTCGACTTTATTGATTCAAGGTATAACCACTAGATCATTAAACTTATTTTTAGGCATATTACGGGAGTTAACTCACAGTAATGTCTTAGTTGTAAACATATTACTTAGACAATATCTTGAAACAGTAGCAATTACTTTTTATACATCGTGGAAACTTGGATATCTCGAAACTGCCTTAGTGGGCACGGGAAAAGATCAAGTAAACATATTAACAGCAATAGATCATCTGGACAAAAAAAGGTACAAAGGCACAAGAAAAGATTATGATGATT
>JAGMDE010000025.1 GCA_023128855.1 Thermoplasmatales archaeon
CAGTGACATTTGTATTTTTTGTTTTGCAAATCCTCATCATTGTATGTAAAAATTTAACATGAAAATGTATCTCTAGTATCCCTATATTTTTTAATTTCTGTTTTGTCATATTATCAATTTTCATTATTTGTAACTTCTAACAGTTACAACACAATAAATATAACCTAAAAAACCAATTAAAAGTCTAACTAGTCCATATATGGAAGTTTGATTTTTTATTACATCAGCTTTTGAATGTTTTTCCCATACTCTGCCATGTTTAAGCCCGATTAATTTTCTACCATATCCATACCAAAATGATTGTTTTAAAAATGTCAATGGTGTTCCTTTGGGTCGGTAATAGACTTTTGCTTTTTTATACTCTATAATTTTGTATCCTGCATCTACTGCTCTAAGATTTATCTCTAGGTCTTCTGCAGATGAAAACCAAGGATCAAAACCTTCTAATTTGTCAAGTATTTCTTTTTTGTATGTTGTATTTGTCCCTGGATATGAAACATTTACACCGTTATGGAAGAGTTTGACATTTTCGATGTTTTTTACTCTTTCTTCTTCGGTTGCTATTAAGTCCCCGACAACAATATCTGCTTTTTTCAATCCATTTCTAATCTCTTTTATCCAATCTTTATCTGCAATGTCATCTCCACCAATAAATGCTACAGCGTTTCCTGTGGCTTGTTTTATTCCGTAATTCATGCTTTCTGCTCTTGCACCTGGATGGATTAATAATTTGATGTTTTTGTTTTTCTTTGAATATTTCTTGACAATTTCTTGTGTTTTATCAGTGCTGTCTGAATCTACTATTAATACTTCGTAAGGCTCTTCTTGACGCATTAGACTGTCAAGTAGTTTGCCAATATTATCCTCCTCATTTTTTGTGGTTAAAACCACAGAAATTTTCTCCATAACCTCCATGCCTATATATGAAAATAATGTATATAAAAATTTGGAAAAATTTATGCTTATTATTTTATTTATTTTTCTTCTTAGGGGCGATAACTGTCTCATAAACTTTATATACTATAATCGTTAACTATAATTCTATGTAAAATAATAAGTGTTGGAATAAATATGAAAAAAATTATTGCAATAGCAATAATCGGATCGTTACTAATGGTTTTTACAAATAATTCTATTGTAGGAGCAAATAATTTTGATAACAATCCTCCAGAAATCCCTCTTATGCCTAAAGGACCAAGTTATGGAGAAATTGGCAAAGAATATTGGTTATATACAAATACCACTGATCCTGATGGTGATAATGTTAGATATGGTTGGAACTTTGATGGAAATTACTCAAATGTTATTTGGACTGATTATTATCCATCAAGAAGAGAAATATTTTATGAATGGGCACCTCATAAGCCAGGATTATTCAATATTTCAGTTAAAGCAGAAGATGAACATGGTGCACAAAGTAGTTTTTCAGAAGTTTTAACAATTTTTATTAACACTCCACCACAAATTCCAGATCTTGATGGCCCTGATATAGCTACTACTCATCTTAATTCAAGATTTTGTGCACATTCCTATGATGCTGATGGCGATCCTTTATCATACATGTTTTATATTGAAGGTATCAACATAACAGATTGGATAGGACCATATGACCCTGGTAACGAGTGTTATTTAAATGTTTCTTGGCTAAAAAAAGGCACATATACTATAGAGGCCAAGTGTAAAGATATTCACAACTCATCTTCTGATTGGTCAATGCCAATAACTGTAGCTGTAACAGATCTTCTTGGCATCAGGATACCAGTTATAAATTTTGGAAAGGTAAGAGCATATATTTTGAATAATGGTAGATTTGATCTTAAAAATGTCACTTGGAATATTACAGTTCAGCGAACAAGATTACTACGAAGTATAAACATTACTAATAACGATACTATTGAGAGCCTTAAAACTGATAAAATTAATAGGATATCAACAGATCAAAGAATAATACGTAGACTTGGTTTTGTAAATATTAAGGTAGAAATTTCAATTGATGAACTTGTTGCTATCCCCTATAAAAAAACAATAAATACTTACGGATTCATTCTAGGAAGAATAATTTTTGTTAATCCATTTTTTTACTCTTACTAATTAAATTATTTTCTTTTTTTTCTCTTATTATAATATAATGGTTTTATTTTGATTGAGTGATTTACGGGTTTGTTCAACTAGTTCTACTGTTTTTGCTCCTATTATTCCATCATTTGAAACAGTAGATCCTTTACTTATGGCCTCCAAGAAACTCTTCAATTCATCACCTAGTGTGTTGTTTTCTTTGATATTGATTTTTCTACCTTCATTAGAGTTTTCAAAAACTGTTACTTTTTGATTAACTGCCTGTATTTTCGCACAAGCTTTACTACCAATCACATCCACTTCTCTTACTTTTTCAGGTAATGTCCAGCTTATTTCAGAATGAGTAATAATGTTATTTGGAAATTCACATATGATGAAAGCTGTATCCTCAAGATCCTTTTTTATGAATGCTTTTCCAAAACATGTAATGTTTTTAGGCCAAAGACCTGTTAGATAATTCATAATATCGTATAAATGCGGCATCATGTCAACAATAATGTCAAGCTTTTTATCTGGATAGATCTCAGGCATCCATTGGATAGTCCATTGCATTCTAAGATAGTATAAATCCCCAAAGAATTTGTTTTCAACCAGTTTTTTAACTTCGTTTATAGCGTTGTTATATCTAAAAAGATGCCCAACAGCAAGAATTTTGTTGGATTGCTCTGCTAAATCAACCAATTCATAAGCATTTTTTGGCTGAAGAGTTAATGGTTTTTCTACAAGTACATGTTTTCCAGCCTGAAGAGCAGCTTTACAAACCTCAAAATGGGTTTCATTACTAGTAATGATGCTTACCGCTTCAGCATCTGAAGAAAGTACATCATTATAATCTGTTGTAACATTTTTTATATTAAACTTTTCTTTACATGATTTAAGATTATCTTCACTGATATCAGAAACCCAGAGTAACTCTACATCTTTCATATTAGAATATTCGTCAACGTGTTTTTGACCCCAACGCCCTGCTCCAATTACTCCAACTTTAATTTTTATCACCTATTAAAAAATTCATGAATTTTTTCTGATATATATTTTATTTGTTCATCCTTCAAACCTGGAAACATTGGAAAATCCATAGCCTGAGCAGATAGTTCTTCGCTTTTTGGAAAACCACCTTCTTTAAAACCAAATAGGTTTTTGTAAAGAGGCTGGTATGGTATAGGTGTAGGATAGTGAATTAAACAAATGATCTTGTTTTCTTTTAGGAATTTAAGGAGTTCATCTCTTTTTTTAGTCTTTATTTCAAATAAATGATATGATGGTTTTTTAATCTCGGAATCTCCAGGTGGTAAAATGATTTCATCTACGTCCTTAAGATGTTCATTGTATTTTTTCGCAATTTTCCTTCTCTCTTCAATCCAATCCGGAAGATATTTTAGCTGCACTCTACCAATTGCAGCGTTTACTGTGTTCAAACGTGCAGTGTAACCAAGAATTGTATGAACATCCTTTGGATGTTGTCCATGGTTTCTTAGGAGTTTTATTTTTTCAGCAAGTTTTCCATCATTTGTATTTACCATTCCACCATCACCACAAACAGTCATGTTTTTTGTTGAATAAAATGAAAAGCAGCCCATATCAGAAAAATTACCAGTCATTTTACCTTTGTAAAATGCCCCATGTGACTGTGCGCAATCTTCGATTACAAATAAATTGTTTTTCTGAGCGATTTCATTAATTTCATCCATATCTGCAGGATGACCATAAAGATGAACAGGCATAATTCCCTTGGTTCTTTTAGAAATCTTATCAAATATTTGTTTTACATCGATAAGATACTCGTCATTAATATCACAAAAGATTGGTGTACCATTTGCATGAAGAATCGAGTTTGAGGTTGCAATATATGAGCTTGCAACTGTAATTATCTCCCCACCAATTGTAAGATCTCGTGCAAGTAATGCTAGATGTAAAGCATTTGTACCTGAGCTTACTGAAACTGCATAATCTGTGCCAACATATTTTGCAAAATCCTCTTCGAATTTATCAACTGATTCTCCAAGAATATAGCGCTCATTACGTAAAGCATTTATTGCTGCTTCTTCCATTTCTTTGTTAAAAACTGGATTCGCTGGAGGAATAACGTCCATCTTTTAGTCCACCTTTCCTACTTCTTTTGCGGGATTTCCAATAACTAAAGTGTTCGCAGGTACATCTTTTGTTACTACTGAGCCTGCTCCAACCATAGCTTTTTCTCCAATTGTAACTCCACACATAATTATTGATCCTGCGCCAATAGATGCACCTTTTTTTACTGTAGTTGGTACAACTTTCCAACCAGGATTTACTGCTCTAGGTTTTTTATCATTTGTAAAACACACATGAGGTCCTATGAATACTTCATCTTCAATTGTTACACCTGTGGGAATAAACGCAAATGCTTCTATAGCGCATTTATCTCCTATAGTTACTCCCTTTTGAATTTCAACAAAAGCAGCAATTTTACAGTCTTTTCCAATTTTACATCCAAAAATGTTTACAAAATCTCGTACAACTGTATTCCCACCAATGTCAGCGTCTTCAATTATGTAGTGTTTGGCAAGAAGTTTCATGGGTTCGGCTATAGAAAATTAGTATTTCAATATTTTCCTTGATATTATCTTACATAAAATTTAAGATAACAAACTAAATTAGTGTTGTGGTAAAAAACATGAAATCATATAGAGTCATCATAATTTCATTAATTCTAATTTTCAATTTTTTTAGTTTTACAGTTCTAACTGAAATTGCCAAAGCTGATGAGTATACTATCAATTATTATTATCGAATAAATGGTGGCGATTGGAAAGAAGATACCAATGTTCATACTATCGGTGAAAACGATCTTATTGAGATTAAAGCAGAAGTAATATTAAATGGTATGTCCCCTGAATTTAAAGGAATTTCTCATTCAATAAATATAGATTACTCCGTTGAATATGATGATTTAGCTGCCTATAAAATAATTTCTGGAAAAAAAGACAATGTTTATCCATGTGGTTTTTGGGAAGATACAGAGGAGTGTCAAGATATGAATTCTTATCAATATATATGGGGTATAAAACCAACTGGAGATAGAGTAAGTCCTGAAATATCATCTGCTGGTATTCCAGAATATAATTATTTTGTAATAGAGGTTGAAACCGTTCTTTTTTATAAACAAGCATCGTCATCAAAATATAGTCATGTTACTGATGAAAAAATTGTTTTTGGAGCTTATATAGTAGATAAAAACAGCACAAATCATCCAGGTAGTAACCCTGGAGAATTAAATCGACCTAGGGGTATTGATATAGGATCAGATGGTTATGTTTATGTTGCCGACACAGGTAATTCTAGAATTCAAGTCTTTACAAAAGATGGTTCTTTTGTTAAAGAATTTGGTTCTTTAACATCAGATGATGATTTTGTAAATATATTATTGGCTGAAGATGGTTATTTATACACTCCAGAAGCAGTAAAATATGATTTGGATGGAAATAAAATAGAAAATGTTGTAAATACTCTTGGTGCAGATGATATTGAAATTACTTCTAATGGAGATATATATTTTACAAGACTATATGGCACAATTGAAGTTTTAAAAAATGGGGAAGAAAACTTAGAAGAAATAGATTATTCAGCAGGTGATGCCTCTTCTCAAAAAATAAGTATAGGCCCTGATGGTAGGATATATCAAAATGGGTATAATCTTAGGATTTTTTACCCAAATGGTACTCTTTATAAAGAAACATTTGCAAATTCTATGGATGTAAAAATTATTGATAATACATTATATTCTTTATCCTATACATCTATCAATGCATATGATTTAGATGGTAATTGGATAAAAACAATACCTTTGGAGTTAAATCTTACAAATTATAAAACGAATGTAATTGCTCCTTCCTTTGATATTGATACTAACGGAGATTTTTATATAGCTGATATGGCGGATAATAGAGTTGTAGTTTTTGATAAAGATGGTAATTTTCTAAGAAGTTTTGGTGAAGGTAATTATTCTCCTTCATCCTCAACAAACGAAGTTGGATCATCTGATGGTTCAAATACACCTGGCTTTGAAATTGTTACCATTTTTAGTGCGATTATAATTTTCATTTTTCTTTTTAAGAAAAAAAAATCATAGATCTTGTCTTATAATGAATTCTCTAAATTCTTCTAAAGCTTGCAGGGTTCCAATATGATAAAATCTTTTTTTTGTTTCAAAGGTAAGTAGCTCTTGTTTTTGAATTAATAAAATAAAAAAATCACCAGTTGTATAAAAAGTATTTTCAGGTATCAAATTAAGAGCTTTCTTACTTAGCATGCTTGTTCCATAATCAATATAATCCGCATCTTTTTCCCCATAGCTTACAGCTAAATTATTTTTTATTTTTAGGTTACTTTTATCGTATTTATCGTTGTTTTTGTAGACAACCATTAAGCCGAGTTTGTTATTTTGATTGAAAAATGAATATGCTTTTTGAAAATCTACAGTTAAATAAGAGTCCCCATACATAATAAAAAACTCGTCTTCTAGGAGTGATTCTGCATTTTTAACAGCCCCGATAGGGCCGAGTGGTTTATCTCCATCATGACTATATTGAATATTTACTCCAAATTTACTCCCATTTCCAAAATAATCTTCGATTTTTTCAGATAAATAACCTACGCAAAGAACTATATCTTTAATTGAATGATTCTTTAAGTTTTCAACTTGATATTCCAAAAATGGTTTACCTTCTATAGGTATCATTGATTTTGGAACAGTTTTTGTAAGATCTCCAAGTCTTGTGGCTAGTCCACCACATAGGATTACTATTTGCATGATTCAAGCTAAAACAACCGATTATTTGTTAAAAATTTTCCTATTATTAAAAGAAAATTGTTTTTCTAACTTGATTCATGTATTCTTGTGTAAGCTACATGAACTAATGGCAATATCTGGCTACTTACCATTAGAAACAATGGAGCAAGTAATTGTTCGCTATATAATATAAATATAGATAACATAAAATCATCCCTTTTTCAATATTTTTTCTATCTTATAGACTATGAGTAAAAATGTGCATTAATATGGATGCGAATAGCATAAGAACGATTGTTGCGATTGGTATTAATTCAATATTCATTTTCTTTCTCATATCTCTCACACACCTTCGTTGTCACAATCTCATGTGACTAGTTATACTCTATAAACAATACTATATAAATTTTATGTGTAAAAGGACCATATTGCCAAAATTGCAGTCTAGAGATTTTCTCCTTAAAATACAGATTAACAAGTCTTTTCTGCTGATTTGAACTCTTCCCAAGCCTTATCAAATTCTTCCAGAGTGGAAACAGTTCTCTCATGATATGGCATTTCTTTCAATATTTTGTACGGAATAGTAATAATATGCGGGTTTCCAGATGCAATTTCCTCAACATCAGATGGTTTCCTGATACTTCCAACAATTAATTTTGTTTTATAGTTCCCATTATCAATAATTGCTCGAGACTGTTTGACAACTTCAACAGGATCTAAACCTGAATCTCTAATCCTATTGTAAAACAAACTTGCATAAGATGCACCTGCCGTGATTGCAAGCATTGCTTGACTTACAGTCATCATTGCTGTAACATTTGTCTTTATCCCTTCACTTTCAAGGACTTTTACAGCCTTAAGTCCACTCCCATCAGGAAGCATTGGGACTTTTATTACAACATTTTTCCCCCATTTGTTGTATTCTCTAGCAATTACTAGTAACTCGTCTAATGCATTTGGCCCTTCGAGACTAACAGGGTATGGTTCAACCATTTTCAAAATCTTTTTAGACTGTTCTTCAAAGTTTACCCCTTTTTCACTAAGGAATATCTTTTGATTGGTTGTAACACCTTTTATTAGACCCCATTCTAGTATCTCGGCGATTTGGTCTATATTAGCTGTATCTAGAAATATTTCCATTTACATCCTCTCTTCTTCCTCGATAATTAAAGATGCCTTAAAAAGATTTGGTGCTATAAAGTCAGGTTTTGCACCTTCTACTTCTAGTAACTCACAAAGATCACATTTCATTCTACCTAGAAGAATGGTTTTACAACCAGCTGTTTGGCCAGCTTGTATATCATTTACTCCATCACCAATCATCCATGAACTTGAAAGATCAATATCCTGTTCTTTGGCAGCTTGTAGAATCAAACCTGGTTTGGGCTTTCTGCACTCACAAATTATCTTGTAATCTATGTTCTTCCCATCTGGATGATGTAGACAATAATATTCACCATCAACGCTTGCTTCTTGTTTTTTAAGCTCATCTCTGACTTTTTCCTTCATTTTTTCAAAAGCATCTATTGTAAACTTATCTTTGGCAATACCTGGTTGATTTGAGATTATTATTACCTTAAAACCTAGATTTTTAAACTTATTAATTGCTTTTCCAACATCTGGTAAAAGCTTTATTTCATCAGGATTAGCAGGAGAGTCTAAAATTCCCATTTCTCTATGATAAACAATTTCGTTTATCACACCATCTCTGTCTAAAAAAACCGCTTTATTTGTCATTTTAATCTTATGATTCCATTATCTTTTCTTTTAGTCTAAAAGCAATCAGATGTTGTAAAACAACATGAAACGCTTCAACATGAGGAGTTGCATCAAATGGTACAACAACACAAACATCTGCTACTTCCTTCATTGCTCCACCGTCAAAACCAGCAAATCCTATTGTTTTGCCACCATTCTGTTTAACATAGTCCATTGCTTTCAAAAGATTCTGAGACCAAGCACCTGCTTTATCACGACCTGATCCACCATGCACGCTTAAAGTAATCAATACATCTCCCTTTTCAAACAAATTCTTGAGTTGTTCGGTATATAGGTTATCCCAACCTTCGTCGTTAATAAGCGCAGTCATAAGTGGAACGTTATCATTTAGACAGTGTGCTTTGAATCTTTTTTTACCTTCGACAATTGTTACTTTAAACAGGTCACACATAAAGTGGTTAGCAGTGCCAGCAGAACCGCCATTACCACAGAAAAATACATTATTTCCATTCTTCCATGCATCATATAATAATTCTATAGCCTTATCAATATCTTCTCTGGAGATATTATCACATATTTCCTTTATCTCCTTGAAGTATTGCTCAATTTGTTTTTCATTTTCCATAATATCATCTTCAGATATTTTTCATGTTAAGTATTATTTTTGATCCTTCAAAATCAAAATCATATCTCATCTTTTTAAGTCCCTTGTTTGACATTTCTTTGATGAATGTAGTTTTTTCAGTGTTATTTCCATTATGATAGAACATAAAGAATCCGCCACCGCCTGCACCCATTATTTTGCCCCCAAGGGCACCATTATTCTTGGCAAGTTCATAGCAACTATCAATAAACTCATTTGAAACACCCTTTGATAACTGTTTTTTTGTATTCCAGTGAACATCAAGGAATTCCCCGAACTTGTCAATATTTCCTTGTTCAAAAGCAGTCTTTGTTTCAAGTCCAATCCTTTTGATTTCATGAAGAGTATCAATTGTAGCTCCCTCATCGTTTTTACTCTTGCTATCCTGCTCTCTTAGGATATCAGAAGCTGATCTAGTAATACCTGTGTAAAAAAGCATAATGTTATTATGTAATTCATCCCTTGCTTCCTCGCTCATTTTTATAGGCTCAACAGTTACTGCTCCATCTTTTGCAAACTCAAAAGATGTAATTCCGCCAAAGGCTGCAATATATTGATCCTGTTTTCCAATAGGTTCCTTTAAAATTTCCATCTCAATTTTACAAGCTTCCTCAGCTAGTTGTTTCTGAGATACAAATTCTTTCTTGTATGTATGAAGTGCATTTAGAACTGCAACAGCAAAACTCCCAGAGGTTCCAAGACCAGAGCTACTTGGCATATCAGAGAGAGAAGTAAGTTCTATTCCTTTATTTATATCGAGAAGTCTTAGTGTTTCACGGAAAATATTATGTTTGATTTCATCAATATTTTTTACTTGTTCAGCTTTAGAATAATTGAGCTTTATATCATCATCAAATCTGGTATGAACTGTTACAAGAGTATATTTGTCAATAGCTGCAGCAATAAGTGCTCCACCATATTTTGAATAATAAGAGGGCAGATCAGTACCGCCGCCGCCCAAAGTAATTCTTACAGGTGATCGTGAGATTATCATAGTCCTCTTCCTTACAAGTTATCAAGTATTTCTCTAATAGCTTTTCTTACAGCTTCATCAGAGGTGTAATTTTCTTTCCAACCAAGTTTATTCATCTTGCTTGCATCAAGTTGAAAACGAGGGATATCTCCAGCCCAACCTCTTTTTCCACCAGTATATTTGAATTCAACGTTTTTTAGACCCATTTCTTCTACAACCATTTCAGCAATACGTGTAACAGTTGTATTACTATCACATCCAAGGTTAAACAGGTTCAATTGTTCATTTGAATGTTCATAACCATGAAGAATGCCGTCAATAACATCACATGCATGAAGATATGGCTTCTGTTGTTTTCCATCCCCAAGAATTTCTAACTCTCCAGGGTTTTTATTAAGCTTGTCAATGAAATCTACAATTACTCCATGTGTACCTCGGATTCCCACAACATTTGCAAATCTATAAATCCAAGCTTGAAAACCGAATGTTCCACAAAAAGCACTAATTAATCCTTCAGCAGCAAGCTTTCCAGCTCCATACATTGAGATAGGAAGGGTTGGACCATATTCCTCAGGAATAGAAATGTCTGGGGTTTCAGCATATACCACGCTACTAGATGAAAAAACAATCTTTTTGATATTGTTAAGTCTCATAGCTTCTAAGATGTTATACGTCGCAATTGCACCTTGTTCGAGATCAAGTCTTGTTTGAGTTTCTCCAAGTCTAACAAATGGATTTGCTGCAATATGAAAAACAACATCATGATCTTTAATTTCTTTTTTAACAGTATCTAAATCTAACAAATCAGCTTCTATTAAGGAGAAATTATCATTATTCATATGTTGCTCTAAAAATTCTTGTTTTCCAGAGGTAAAATTATCATATACTGTAACAGTTTCTCCTCTGCTCATAAGTTTATCAACTAGGTGACTACCTATGAATCCCGCACCGCCTGTAACAAATGCTTTCATGTTATTTTCACTATCTGTGTCGGCTTATATTTGCCTTATTTAAGTATTTTTTCCTATCATAAATATTGACTTTAACAAACATTTTATAACAAACATTTTTATTATGGTTATGGAGTAAAATGAAAAGTCAAGTTCATAGAGACGGAATGATGTTTAATTGGATTACTGAAAACCATGAAATAGCCCTTGGTTTTAAACGTGTACTTCGTGGTAAATGCAGTGAGTGTGGTAAGAAGATACCTTTCGGTAATACCATTTGTGATTCATGTTTCAAAAAAGATAAAGAAATAAGTAAAAAATAAAGAGGTAAATCCATTTTCTTTAATGCTGCATTTGTACATTTAGGTATCTAATAATTCATACATATTAAAGGAATGAACTGGATTTTCATATGCACATTTAGTCCCTTTTGAAAAGCAAAAAAGTGCATCACCTGTCTCAGGACATACAACCCATTGTTTAATAGCCTGAAGAAAACCAGTTTCTGCCAATAGTTTTTTAATTGGTCGTATATGTTGGGCTAAAAAAAGAGCAAGATCTGTTTTTCCACTGTAAGAATCCCTAAATATTGACATCATATTCTGCATGTTTAGATCTCCCCAATGTTTCTCTGTTTCTCGGCTTATACCTTTATAAAGTCTCCAAAATGGATAAAAATCGTTTTTACCAAATAACATTAACAATAAACTTTTTGGATTATATCTATCCCTCTGAGTAGCTGCTAATGTTTTGTTAATGTAAATATTTGGGCGTCTTAATACATAATCAATTTTCCAAAAAGGAGATGTTGACTCAACTGAGTCATTATAAGTGCCTACATAAGAAGTATCTGCATTTGTTTCAACAACATATGCTTCTGGGACTTTTCCATCAGATACAATAATATTGTAACCAATTGTTCTATTTGATGTTAAAATATCAATTGCTTCTTCTGCAGTTGAAGATTGATCTAGAGCTAACTGAGCTTTATATTTTATAGGTATACCTTTATATGTTATATTATCAGTCAATGAAACCTGGATACATATTCCAATACTTTGTGTGTTTATACCACCCCAGCCGTACCAGCCTGCTAGTGCAGGGTACATTGAAGCATAACCATTTTCTGGTTTACGAACTACAATTACCTGGTTATCGAAAATATGTTTACCTGTGACTGGATCTTTTAAGCCAAGCGCTGTATCAGAAGAAGATGCCTGGATTAATTTATTGCTAGATGTAGCAGGACCCCAAGCAGCCATACCAGTACATTGTCGTGGTTGTGAGTATTTTAAAAGTGGATGTAAATTAATAATATTTAGATCCTCATATGATAGATTAGCTCCGTCTGCTATTCCACGAAATTCTTCCTTGATTTCCTGAGGAATGTATTCTTCTATTTCGTTCCACATTTCAGTAAGTTCATCGTAATACCCAGCTTTTGTATATTCTATGAACGTAAATCGAAAAATTTCATGAATTTTATATTTTAATAAATGGCCTTGCTGAAAACCCATTTCATAATAAGAACCACTTATATGAAGAATTGTTACTCCATCCCGTTCTTCAATCCATCCACCATCTAATAGGTCTTTGTTAACTAAATCGTTATTTATAATCTCATTATTAATTATACCAGCATTAACAGTTAAAACACTACTAGATATGACTAATATAATTATTATACCTAGAGTTTTTATTCTCATTTTTTCACCAATTTTATTTATATTAATACATTTGAATTTAGTTAGTATATAAGTTTTATAGAACAATAATTACATTTAGGCCGTAAAAAAAGAACAAAAATAAAAAGAGAATTAAAGAAGTTAGATTTTTTTTTAATGTCACTATAAAAGCTGAAATCTAAAATTAAGAAGTTTTATTCTTCTTCTCCTTCTTCTGTTTCTTCTTCTTTCTTTGTATTTACTGCTTTTGGGCCCTTATCTGTTTCTTCTCCTTCTTTCTTTATATTTATCGCTTTTGGACCCTTATCTGTTTCTTCAATTTCATATTCTACTTTATCTTCCTCTTTAAGGAAGATGCCTTGTGGTATAGATGTTCTGTGAATGAAGATATCTTTTCCATCTTCACCTTCTATAAATCCATACCCTTTTCTTGGATTATACCATTTTACTTTTCCGTTCATATTATTCCTCCATAGACTTTGGAGTCTTGGTTTTTTAATTTACTGCATTAACCTCTGTTTTAAATATGTTTCTATCTCAATATCTCAATCGGATTTAAATAAGATAAATATATAACAGGGGCAATGCAGTTAGATTATCATACTTTATATGAAATAATCTGGATGTTCATATTAGCAGCCTATGTATTCTCTATCATATTTTTAACAAAAAGTCTCTATCACTATATGTTAAAAAAACAATTTAAGGAAGAACAGACAATTTACTACAACAGAAAATTCATTCATATTTTTGCTGGAGGAGTTATAGTTCTTCTCGTTCCTTTTATATTTTCAAGTCCGTGGTTCCCATTGTTTTCAAGTATTATTATGACAATAATTGTGCTTATTGCCCATAGATCAGGAAACACTTTTTATTGGTTTCAAACTGAAGACAACTTGAATGATGTCAGTTTTTGTTTAATGTGGGGAGTAGCAATTTTCGTTTTATGGTGGATATTTGACAATCCCTGGATAGCAATTATTCCTCCTGCATTCATTGCATTTGGTGATGGGGTCACTGGAATTATTAGAAATATTGCTTTTAAAGAAAGAAAAAAACACCCTATTGGCAATGTGTATATGATGGGCGTTTGTATTCTAATCGGTTATTATTTTGCATCATATTCAGGTATTGCCGGACTTGCTATATGGGGAATTATTGCTGCTATTGTTGCTTCTCTTTTTGAAAGATATGAATTTGGAATAATTGATGATAATGTTTTGGTTGCAGGTAGCGCTACAATAATCCTATATGTTGGTGGAATAGCTGGACCAATATTATAAGTTGGATTATGTATTATTAAATAACTCTATCGACTCTTCTCTTAATCTATCTGTAATAATTACACTGTTTTAGCGATATGTTTTTATTACTAGTATCCACCGACTTTAAGACTTGGATCTCCAAATAATTCCCATTGTTGTACCATTTTAAGATCCATTTCGTCACCGCTATTGATAAATGTATGTAAATAATCCTTTATTGCCCCGCTATGCAATTTACCTAACATTTCTACTTGTTCATAGCTGTATAATTGGAAGAATCTTAGTTCTAGCCACCCGTCAAGTACCTCAAGATAGTCGTTTACACCATCTTGATCTGCATCGTTCATTGCATGTGTGCCTAATGCAGTATTAGCAATGGTGGCTATCGATCCTCCTCCCCATTTACTTGTTAATTTCCATGCCCAACAATTTGAAAATCCTAATCCATTTTTACTAATTGATATATCAAATTGTCCGTTGTAACATCCCCCAACAATTGTTATTGGGAGTTTGTATCTATTTCTCAAGAAATTCATATTTTTGGTTTGATAATATTGAAAAATTCCAAGTCTAGTAAGTTGTGGTGCTGCACCAGTGCAATCTGGTGGGTAACGGACTCCCCATGCAGTAGCTCCTCCATGTCCAGAGAAATATACAAAACCTGCTCCTTTGTTTATTGGTCCGTTTATATCTCTAATATACATTGTATTTTTCTCAGTAGCATATACTTTTACAGGTGTAAAATCGTCCATTATTTCTGCTGCCTCATCCATTATAAGAGGGCCTTCACTTATCTGTCCAGGATCTTTCCAGTGATCACCAGCAACTAATATTATCTTCTTGAACCATTTGTCACTAGCTTTCTCTTTTTCATAGTTAATTATTTTGTCTACTACGATTCTAACTTCACGTTTGGTTCTACAGGGTAGACGACCAAGATAAACATCGGGGTAAAGGTCCATTTCATCTATTTCAACTGAGCCATCCCATTCTCCAAAAATATCATTGTTGTTGGTATCCCAACTTGAGAAATTACCTTCGCTATCGTAGATATCAGCAAAATATAAATCACTAATAAAATCAGGCTCTATTGATTCTTGTTTATTCTCTGTTATTACAACATGACTATATCTCGTCGGCAGGTTCCATGTTTTTGATTGACCCTTGATGCCACCGACTAATAAAACATATTTTATTCCTAATTCTTCAATTGACTCTTTAATGTAATATTTCATTTTTTCTTGTGTATCTCTACCTTGTGTATCTTTGATTTCATTTAATGTTACAAGTTTAGTTTTAACACCCATTTTTTCTTTATGTTTTACAAGTTTATCTAAAGGATTTTTAAAGTCTGAAACTGTGATTATTAATAGATCTTTTTGTTGTTTCCCTTTTAGTAATGGCTTA
Source organism: Thermoplasmatales archaeon (assembly GCA_023128855.1). Taxonomy (GTDB): domain Archaea; phylum Thermoplasmatota; class E2; order DHVEG-1; family DHVEG-1; genus JAGMDE01. The sequence goes on from JAGMDE010000025.1 coordinate 15,487, forward strand.
TCAGGCTCTTCATAAACAACAGTGAACTTTATTTTATCAATAAAGTCTAATTCGAAATCTGCTGGTCTATAAGATATTGGATTAACCTTTACTGTTAAGAATGTTTTATGTTCACCATCTGATATTCCCCCACCAGTTTTATATGATACAAAACTAGATGGAAACGGTGCGTCACTCTCATAAACACTTTCATCTTCAGTTGAATGAGTTGAACATGACCCAACTGAGATTTTATTTGTAAGAGAAATTATCTCAGGTTCTGGGTGCTCATATATAACGTCTAATATTTTTGTACCAAATGGAAACTCATAAGTTGCAGTTTTTACAGGTAAAACAGGCCACATATCATGTATATCGTAAAAATCTGCTTCTTCTATATGTACACAGGTGTATCCCATGTATTCACTAAAAGTAGGATATGAAAAGGTATATTCTTCCGTTATTGTGTCTCCTTCAATTATTAAATCCTGTTCTTCTTCATCTTCTGGTTCTTTTTCATATTTTATTGTAATAATTGCAGCACTTGCAATTAAAATTAAAACTATAACTACTGCGAGGATTTTTTTCATATTATATCAGACCTGCCCTTACCTTAAATATATGACTTCATATTTATATATAGTTTACCATTTATTATATTCTAATCTTTTGAGGATCTATTATATAACTCCCTTAATGGGATGTAAAACACTAATAGAGCAATAAATAACCATAACAAGAGTCCAGGAAGGACAGGTGGTACTTCAAACATTGTAATGTTTAATCCTGCAATTATAACAAATGCTACAATAACTCCTATTAAAGCTTCTCCTGCAATAAGCCCTGCTGTAAACAACAGCCCGGTACGCATAATCCGATCTCTTGGTTTTACCCCTGTTTGCTTAATTGCTAGTTCCCATTCGTTTGTTTGCTCCCCATCATCTAATCCATAATGTTTCTCAACTTTTTTGTTAGTTATATGTCTGATTACTCCTCCGGCAAATATTGGTACGCTAAGGGTGAATGGTAGATATATACCAATAGCGACTGGTAAAACTGGTAAATCAATGAGAATTAGAACAAATGCTAGTACCATTCCTGCAAGTACAAATGGCCATGCCATTTCTCCACCAAGAACACCTTTTACGACACCGGCCATAAGAAACGCTTGAGGTGCAGGTAGGTCTGGACTTCCGATTGTATATGCTTTATGAAGCGCGGATACCACAAGTGCAAGAACTGGTGCTGCAGCAAGGATTCCGATTAATTCAGCAATTTGTTGCTTACTGGGAGTTGCACCTATCATTTGTCCAGCTGTCATGGACTGCAATACATCTCCTGAAATTGCACAACAACATGCTATAACAGCTGCTATAAGTATAGCAACGCCGTAAGCACCTGCCCCGCTAAAGCCAAAGCCTAGTAGTATTAAACAGGTCAAAAGTAATACTGAGACAGTGACTCCTGAGGTTGGATTATTTGATGAACCAACCAGTCCTGCCATGTATCCAGCGATTGCACTAGCAATAAATGCAAATAGGATTGCAAATACGGCCATAACTCCTGAAACTACGTAATTGTCTGAAATCCATACATAAACCAAAAATACAGGTATTGTTAATGCTCCAATAGCTAAAAACACATATTTGAAATTCAAATCTTGATCTGTTCGTTTTTTGGCTATTGTTTGGCCACTTTTTATGCCAGCGACCGCCTCTCTAATTCCATCAGCAAGGTTGTTTCTAAGTTTGAAAATTGTATATAAACCTCCAACCACCATGGCACCTACTCCGATATATCTGATGTAATTTTCCCAGATGTGGAAGAATCCGTCAATAGGTTCTAATCCTGCAGGTATCCCAGTTGCTAGAAATATTAATGGTGTTATTATGACCCATCCAAGTAAGCCACCTACAAAAACAAATGATGCGATTTTTGGGCCGATAATCCATCCAACTCCAAGAAGTGCTGGAGAGACAGCGACTCCACCATATAATACTGCCTCATTTTCTCCTCCACCGATGTTATATTTTCCAATGTTGATGATGCCCTGTATTTTTCCTTCAAATGCTCTAAGTCCAACTTGTCCGAATTTTAGCAATGCCCCAAGTACGGCACCCAATGCTAACCAAATACCACTAACACTAGCTTGTCCTTTTTTCTTTTTATGATCGTTACCAACCGTTGTTGTTAATACTGCAGCTACTGCAACTCCCTCTGGAAATGGAAGATCCGTTTTGATAATCAATGCACGTCTAAGCGTCACCATCCATAGCACGCCAAGAATACCACCTAAAGCTGCAATAATTGTAGTTTCTAAATAGTGGATGTCTGTCCATGCACCAAGTAGCAACATTGCAGGAATTGTAAAAATTACACCTGCAGCTAGAGCTGTTCCTGCTGCTGCACCCATCATACCGATGTTTACTTCTAGAATTGTTCCTTTGAGTGGTTTTAGTAAGGCAAATGCCATTACTGCACCGGGAATAGCAGCGGATACTGTCATACCTGCGTATAATCCAAAATAAGCATTTGCTGATCCTAAAACGATTGCAAGTATGGCACCAATTAATACTGCTTTTAATGTAAGTTCAGGTAGTTTTTTTTCAGCGGGTATAAATGATTTGAAGTTTTCTCTGTATGACATTGTGTTATCCATTAATAATATAATTAACCAAATATATAAAATATACTACTGAAATAGATAAGTAGTTTTATTAACCATAAACTTGTTTAAAAATTGAGGAGATGGGATGAAAAATAAATTCCTGATAATGTCAATTATTTTTGTAACAGTTATGCTTTTTTCTGGCTGTACAACAGATCAAACCAATGATAATGGAGAAACAGAGGGCGGAACAACAGATCAAAATGATACAGAAACTGAAGACTGCGGTAATGAAATTGGGAATGGATTAGAGATAGTTAGGGGCCCACTTGAGCCAGATCGACCAGCTGATAGGGATGCTGTTTTCCGTTCATTAGCAGTTGATCCACTTGATTCAAATATTGTATATGTCGGTTCTGAAAGAAATGGTATCTTTCGAAGTATTGATGGTGGAGATACTTGGGAGTGGCTACGTAAGGGTATTAAGCATACTGAATTTGGTTATCCTGAAATTTATTATATTTCAATTTCTCCTTTAGGCAGTAATGATGCTGTTTTTACAGCTACGACTAATGGCCCAGGTCCTTTGACTGGCCAGTATGCTGCAGGTGCTGGTATTTATAAGCTACTGAATGGTGGTGACACTTGGATTTCTTCCAATTGCGGACTTACACATGCTGGTTTGCACACTGTTGTTTTTGATTTAAACAACCCTGATGTCTTAGTTGCTGCACTTAGCTCTGAAGATCCAACTGCATCTCAACTTCAAGTCATGAGTTTTCCGGGAGGGATTTTCAAAACATCTGATAAAGGTGATAATTGGGTAGAGGCTGTTACTCCTTCTGGTTCTGATAAAAATGATTTTAGCCAAATCTATTCACGTGGATTTCCTTCGACAACGTTTTTTACTTATGGGAAAAATTTTCCAGATCCTTCTTTAAATCTGGGTTTTTTAAAAAGTATTGGTGGTGGCGATACTTGGACTAAGTTTGGCCCATTTGGTGCTAATAATCAAATTTATTATTTTGATATTTCAACTGATGGGATGGTCTTTTATGCATATGAGTATTCTGATTCCACAAAATGGATGCATAAATCAGTTGACGGCGGAGAGACTTGGACCACGCAATCTGGTCCCTTTTTTGGTGTTGTAAAAGTGTCACCCGGTAATTCAAATCTTACGTTATTTTTTGGTTCCAATCCTAATGATTATGATTCTTACAGGATTTATAAATCCACAGATGGATTGGAGACTTATTCTGGAGTTTATGAAATTGAAGAAACAGTAGAAGATATTGAATTTGCTCAATCCAATCCAAATGTTGTATATGCTGCCTGTGAAGGTCTTGATATCTATAAAAGTACTGATGCTGGTAGTACTTGGACAAAATTGATTAATCTGCGTTCTGAAATTATAAATGTTGAATAATAACGTTGATACCTAACGATCCTTCCACTCAGGTTTACGTTTCTCTAAAAAAGCTTTCATGCCTTCTTGTGCATCTTCAGAAAGACAGTTATTTGCTATTGCTTCTTTTGCATAATTATAAGCAGATCCTTCATCTTGATCAATCTGATGATAGAAGGCTTTTTTCCCAAATTCTAGTGTAAACAAACTGAACTTAGCAATTTCTTCAGCCCAATTTTCTGTTTCCTGCATAAGGTTTTCTGGGTCAACGATTTTGTTAACAAGCCCAAATTTTTCTGCTTCTTGCGCTGAAACAAATCGACCTGATAGAAGCATATCAAGTGCTCTTCTTCTACCAATAACCCGACTAAGAGGAACCATTGGAGTTGAACAGAAAAGACCTATTTTTACACCAGGCGTGGAAAACTTAGTGTTATTATCTGCAATGGCAAGATCACATGCTGCAACTAGTTGACATCCTGCAGCCATGGCAACGCCATGAACTTGAGCAATAATAGGTTGAGGCATCTTTTGCAGAGTTTGCATCAAGTTTGAACAAACAGAAAAAACATTTCGGAAATGTTCAATATCGTAATCTTCCCCGACTAACTCATTGATATTATGACCTACACAAAAAGCAGGGCCGTTTCCCCT
>JAGMDE010000026.1 GCA_023128855.1 Thermoplasmatales archaeon
TTTCTCGCTTATAAAGTGTTTAAATAAACTAGAATCAAACAGTATGACTATCATCATCGACACTTGTTTCAGTGGAAGCATGATATCCATATTAAATCTCCCAGGATCAACGATATTGGAGGAAGTAGAAAATATCTATGGAGAAAATCAATATGAAATTGAAAACTCTGAATATAGTGGTCTTATAGCAAGAAACTCTCAAGTAAATGGAGAAGCCTCCAGCCCTTCTAGTCCAATCAATAGTACGACGGGCAATCTTGCTCAACCTGGACGCGTTGTACTGTTGTCTTCCAAACCCTTTGAATCTTCTTACGCTTCTTTTGAGCTTAAAAATGGTGTATTTAGTTATTATCTCGTTCAAGGATTTGGAGGACCTGCTGATGTAAACCAAGATGGTTGGGTTTCAGCAGAAGAAGCATTTTACTATGCAGAACAAAAAACCATAGAATATTTATCGCAATATGGACTGAGCCAACATCCACAGATATACGATAGCTATGAAGGTGAATTAAAAATAACGCAAATAAATCAATGTGCCAGCTCTTCACAGGGTATTCAGACACCTACAAATTATGGTATTCAAAGCAGCCAACAATCTCAAAGTCAGAGTAGCAGTCAACAATCATCAAGTAGCCAACAACAAAGCAGTAGTCCTAACAATATATAAAATAAGTCATACCTGGAATAAAGCAGGATCATTCCTTATTGAGTCATTTTCCAAAGATGAACATAATAATTATAATTTCAATTGGGCAAAGTTTAAAATTACTTGTATAAAAAATAAACCAAGATTTGTACAACAGATCAGTCCAAATATAATTTCAATACTTCAACTTTTTAGAGAACTTTTCTTGCAAAAGTAAGATAACCAGTATGACCTAGCATATCAAAACTAGGCCTCATCCCTTTATCTGAAACAACCATTTTTCTTTGAATATTTTCAATTGTTTTTACCTCAATAAAGTTGTGTTTCTTTATTTCTTTGATAGTATTCTCAACTTGAGATGTAAGAGGTGAATAAGTACAAAGATAACCTCCTGGCTTTAATGCTTTATACGCATGTTCAACTGCATCCCAAGGATTTGGGATGTCTAGAATTATTGCATCTAAATTTTTTTCACTAATTCCTTTTGTAACATCTTTTAGTTTTGTTTCAACAAAATTTTCAAGGTTTGCCTTCTTAAGATTCTTCATTGCATGCTTAATAAAATCCTCACGATTATCATAAGAAATAATCTTACCATTAGAACCAACAGTATTTGCTAGAGCAGTAGTAAGTGAGCCTGATCCAATACCTGCCTCCAGAACCTTTTGACCTGATTCAATGGAACAATTCATAATAATCTGAGCAGCATCTCGTGGTAAAATAATCTGGGCTTTTCGTTTTAAACCCTGAAGTTTATCTTGCAAAGATGGATTAAGGAGCCAGAATTTTTTACTGCCAATCTCAATTTGTTTACCAATTTCTTTTCCAACTAAAATAGATGGATCAAATACTCCAATTCCCTTGTATTTATCAGTCTTAGAACCAGTTGAAATCAAATATTTATTGTAGTTTTCATCAATTAAAACCACTGTTTCATCTTTTTTTACTTTTGTCATAATAATTCCCTAAATATCATTTATTGAACCAAACGTTAAACCTTCAATATCAAGTAAATCCAACCATTTGTCTTTACAGTCACAATCAAGGTCTTGAAATACTTTTATATCTTGATTTAAGGAAAAATCTTCAATTGCTTTTATATATTGTCTATCACAATCTTTACAATTATGAGCACCGCGAATGCCTCCACCACCAGCAATATCACATTTAATTAAAACATCGGGTGCTATTTTTTTACTTTCCTTTAAAATCTCAACAATGCTAAAAAGCCAAGGAGGACGATACTTTTTTCTTTGCCATAGATAGTTTACCAGTGTATTTCGTTGAACATTTGTTGGATTAAACGATATTGTATCAGTGATTTTTTTAATCTTTTCAACAGTGTTTATTGCATCCTCAAGTGATTCTTTCTCTGTTAAAAATGGAGGTTTAACCAAAATATACGTTTTTAACTTAACACTATATTTTTTTAATGTTTTTACGGCTTTCTTATAATCATCAAATGTAAATCCCTTGTTTAAACAACGTTCACGTGTTATATCATTAGCAGTTTCAAGGCCCACTCCAACTTCAAATATTTTAGATTTGAAATTTTTTTTAATCTCAGAAATTTTTTTGTCTGTGATATATTCTGGTCTTGATTCAACAGATACTTTATCTGCTGTTTCAGCAAGTTTACTTAAAATTTGCTTTCTGACTTTAGATCTGACTTCTTCATCATCAAGGAAACTACCAGAAGTAAAAATTTTAACAAATTTTTGTCCAGAGTATTTGTTCATTGCTGTATCAAACTGAGTTAAAAGATCATTATCAGATACTTCGTCCCACATGCTGTCATTGAAATATCCGCACATGCTACATCCAGATTCTAGAGCCCAAGAGCATCCTTTAGTTCTAAAAATTATTACAAAAGCATCTACTATTTTATTATCTAAAACATCTTTTTCAGACCAACAACCGACAAGCTTTTTTGGATCCTTAGTTCTTGGAGTGAAATCTTTCTTTAGATTTCTACAGAATTGTGCTAGTTCGTTCATTTCTGGTTACTTCTATTCTTTTTCTTGTACTTAAAGATTGTAACTACTGCAATAAGAGATACTAAAAATATTATTGTCTCAAAACCGGGTGCTGCAACTATATGTGGATATGGAAGCAATACTTGGTTGTCAATTGGAGTTTCACTGTTTGGTTTATAGTGATCATAATTTAATAAAACAGGTGCCTGTTCAGCTGCAGGTTTACTCCAATTCCATGGCATAGAAGGAGTCTCATCACCAATATCATTATCATTACCTGTGGTGAAATCATAAGTTGTCATTCCTTCAACTGTATTGCTATATTTTTCAAGTGGATTATTTGTAAAATAATGACTAACCTCAACAAAGAGCTTCATTGTGTAGTTACTATTTTCAACCCATCCTTCAAACTCAGGAGAAGTCTCATATTCTGCTTTTACCCCTAAATATTTTCTATCAACATTGATCTCATCGCCATCATTAAGTGTATAGTAAACCCTGAAGTTTTCTGTGCTAACTCCATCTTCCACCTCTATTTTGATATCATCTCCACTGGTAATGTTATCAAAGCGAGATGATGTAACTTCAATAACTTCAACATCATAACTAAAAGAACCAGTTCTTATCGTCGTTTGTCCCTTAGTGTCCTTAGCCGTCAAGGTATAACTGAATTCACCAAGTTTATCTTCTGTATTTTCAAACGTAAAAGACGCGACAAGGTTCTCGTAAGTTGGTGAAAGAGTAGTTGAATTCTCGTCAGGATCGATTATTTCAAGAGTAATGCTATTCGTATCAACATTACCATTATCAGTTATCTTTGCAACAATTTCTACTGTACCTCCTAACTCCTGCATACCTGGTAAAACAGCAACTTCGACAAATGGTGCTTCATCATCATAAAAGGGTGGATTGACAAGCACTATGAATACAATTAACCAAGTAAAAAAGTAAACAGCATAGGAGCCGAACCAATTTTTCCTGGCAAAATCAGTTAAGTCAAAATTCAATCTCATGTAAATATATTTCAAGAATGTTGCATTAGCAAGACCGACAAGTAAAACTAATGGCCAACGGAATTCATGTTTACCCATAGCAGCCCAAAAGCCAAAACATACTAAAGCCAATAAAATACCAAAGAAAAAAGAAACGACCGTAGCTTTGATGTTACGTCTTTCCCTTTTTAAAAAAGCTTCCTCATCGAATTTAGGCATTTTAAAAGGTTTATCCTCGTCCTCATCCTTTTCTTTCCTTCTTTTTGCCATCGGTGGGGGATAGAGTTCTTATTTAAAGGTTTTTCTCATTTTATTTTTTGGCCTTTTTTGATTTCTTAGCTTCACTCTTTGCTTTCTTCTTCTCAAGTTTTAATCGCTCTTTTTCAACTTCAGCATTAATTCTTTCTTTTTGAATTTCAACTGAAGGTTGAACCTGTACAGTTTCTTCTTTTGCAGATAAACCTGCTCTATATCTATATGTGAAAAGAAGAGCTATTATAATATAGATAATTAATATAACGATAAAAAAAGTAAGAATCTTAGTTTGCTCGGGCAGTAGAGCCGTTATAACACTAAAAACAGCTAAAAATCCTAAACCTGCCCATGCATGATGACGATATGCATTATATTTTCTTTTATAGTCTGCCAAATCTTTCTTAGTCATAGAAATTCAATACCTTTAGGTAATTCTTTTAAATATTTTCTAAAACCTGCAGGCCATTTGTTTGGATCAAGTCCTTTTTGTGCCAAGAATGCTGTTGTCCAACGTTCAAGTCCAACACCTGAACAACCACTCCAAAGTTCACTTTTTTGTGCTTTTATGTTAAAAGCTTTGATGTATTTATCACCTAAAATACTAAGGTTCTGGAATTCGAGCCATTCTGATTTTTTACGATCGCCACGATATGGCATATACGCTTCAAAATCAATGGTTCCAGTATCCTGTGAACTGGTATCACCAATTTTTCCAGCTTGTGTCATATACCATGGCGTAACCCATGCCATACGCCATTCAAGCTCGAAGATTTTGTTAAAAACATGTTTGTATCTATCAAGTAGTTTCTCACGTAATTTTAGAAGTTGTTCTCTAGTACCTATATACACTGGTTCAATACGGTGAAACTCATCAACACGTTCTATACCATGTCTCCCACCAGATTCGTATCTACCAGAAATGGCGGTATTATCATAAACCAAAACTGGAAGTGATTTTTCAGAAATTGTTTTTCCCTTGAAAGACCAATAGATCACAGGGCACTGAGCATAACAAATACCTGCATTAGGAATAGATACATTCTTCTTCAATTCATCAAAAGGAACTTCTTTTGTAATCTTTGTAAGATCTACAAATCTTACCCATTTTTCAGCATCTCTAGTTGCAGGTTCTGCGATATAATAAAACTCACCAGGCATACCCTCAAGGTGACCTGTTTTAAGCCAAACGTCAAATGGAACAATGTTAGATTCGATGATTTCTTGGAAACCTAGTGGTTTTAATACTTCCTCAACTGCAATTTTTTCCATTGTTTTCATAATGGCAGTTATTTGAGGACGGTAAAACCATTTACCCTTTGTAGGCCCCTGCTTCAACCAACCAAGTTTTACCATTTCCTCAGTTGGATCCTTTGTCCACACAGGTTTCTTAGCGCCAGATTCCCAGATTAGTTTCCAAAACTCTCCTTTACCTTCATAGTATTGATTTTCAACTTTTTCTTTTACTAGGCTGATCATTCTGTCGATATAATTTCTCTGTAAAAACTCTTCATCAACATTCTTTAATGAAATAGTTGCTAGTTTATCTTTAGATTTTACATCTGCAAAAGGAATTGTAACTTTTTTTAATGGCTTTTTCTCGAGAGCAAATTGAATTTCGTAATTCTCAATGACTATTTCTCGTACACCAAGTTTATGTTTTTTACCAAATTCTTGGCTCATGGAGTTTTTCATTTGGAGAAGTGCGTTATGTGGACGGAAGACACCCGCAGATGTTACATTTAAAGAAAGCTGGTTTTTTTGAATTTTAATATTTTCAATCTTGACGCTCTTGTCTTTTTCAATTATAACTTTGCTATAATTAGAAACAAAGTTCTCAATTTCTTTTTTAATTGAAGAAATATCATTGCTAAACGTGAAGGTTGCTTTTAAATCAAATTTCATACTAAAACCAGCATTACATATAGATTATTAATCTTTATCCACTACTTTCATAGCAACAGAGACACATGCGAGATAATCATCAAGAGTATGGAGAAGTGAAGAAACTGAGTTAGCCTTAATTTGAGCCTCTAATTTTTTACCATTTACTTTAGATTTTACAAAATCAAAGTTGTCAACCTCAATTGATTTTAGAACTGTTTTTACTTTTTCAGTATCGTCAAATTCTATTACTATATCACATGCAACATCCATATTATCCCTTCATCTGCTTTGTAATAATTTCATCAACCATATCTAAAAATTCCTCTTCTTTACTGGAATCAATCGTCGCACCAGAAGCAATTTTATGCCCTCCGCCATGACCATTAAATTTCTTAGCAGATTCATTCATCGCAAAGCCTAAATCAAGCCCTTTTTCAACAAGATATTGATTACCGCGACAAGAAACATGGATTTCATCATCATTCTTAACAACGGAAAGTAGAGGCTTTTCTTTATCGAGTATAAAGTTAGTCGCGATACTGCCTATTACACCGCCAAGTGATGAATCATTACTGTAAAAATAATGATAACTTTTCTTTTCTTTGAATCCATCTTTTTCAAGTTTTATAAGTTCATCAAGAATCTTTTGTTTATATTCTTTTTCAAGCTCTACAGCCTTATCAAAAGACTGTTTATCACCCATGCATAATGCAAGTCCAAGACCGCGATTTCCACCCTTACCGCATGAATCTAGAAGATCAGCCAAACGTTCTGATTCACAATCAAAAATGTTTGTCTTGTAACGTGGTCTAATAACTGTATCAAGAATGTTTTTTTCACATCCTTTCTTAATCAATTTTAACATGAGAAATGATTGAAGTTTCTTTTTTTGATCGATATCAAGATCCTCTATTTTAACATCTTTCTTTAGATTTAATCCTTTAAACAATTTATTTATTTCATCTTCATTTCCAGAAATGCCACTATAATATGGATCAATTGAATATTTCAAAGCCTCAAAAAGTGTCGCCCCATAGAGTTTAATACCGATATCTTCCTGGATTGTATCATTGTTTAAAGCTTCTTCAAGAATTGTTTTGTTGAAACCCCTAATACCACCAATATATTGTTTATCACCAGTAACGCCGGTAATTGCTAAAGATACTAAGTCCACATTTTTAGAATCAAGTGCTTTTGCTAAAGAATATGATAGTGTCGCACCACAGGCTTCATAATTTCCATTAATTTCACATAAATTTGCGTTTATCTGAAGAACATCCTTAGAAGTTTTTTTCTTAAGATATTGATGGTGATCAATAATGATTGATTTACAATTCATTTCTTCTATGGTTTCAATTTGTCCGCTTCCCATATCTAAAAAAATTATTAATTCATTGTCTTCTTTTGATACTTTTTCTAGTCCTTTATCAAACGGGTTTCTCATCAGGGTTGCATGAAAATTGTAACCTGCACGATGAAGAGCTGTACAAATAATTGCAGCAGAGGTAATGCCATCAGCATCATAATGCGAAATAACTCTTATCCTAGTTGACTTTGGAAGTGAGAGAATTATTTCTGCTGCTTTTTTACTTAATTTTTCTAAATTGTCATCTGCCATGATTAAAAGGAAAAAGGAATACTATCTAAAAAATATAGTGTTTATTCAAACATCAGTTTTGCTTGCTCAGGCGTGTACTTCCAGCCTTTTGGAAGTCTTTCTTGGCCATGATAGTATTTTGTCATTCGTCTAATCTTTGCTTCAGTGAGATGCAGATTTCTTTTGTTTTTCAAATCTTTTTTATTAGTTTCAAGATGTTTTTTCAGCTGTAAAGCAGTGTGAATAAGATTTCTAAGATCCTCAGGTATCTCTGTCTTAATGTTATTTCCCTCAAGTATCTTGGTGATTTTTTTACCAGTTGCAATCTTTACATCAGGAACAGCATATTGATCTCTTAGAATAAGTCCAATTTCACTTGTGGATTTTCCTGCTTTTCCTAATTCAATAACACGTGATTCTGCCTCTCGTGGGTTAAGTGAACTCCAGTCAGGATGCTTCTTTCTTTCAACTGGATGTGTTGAACCAGATTTGCCTTTTCGTCTTGCATGCATTCTTGCCATTATCTTTACTCCAAATTACTTATAAAGTAAGTCCTGAATAAGGTTATAATATATAAAATTAAAGGATGGAATAGTTGTGGTCTATCTAAAAAACTTAAGCTATAACCTCATCCATATTATTTTTAAGATTTTTTAAAGATTTTTTTACAGAATCTAAAAGATACTCGATATCAAAGGGTTTTATTATAAAATCGTCAATATATTCGGAAAATTCATCCATTCTTTTATCTGGGTTCTTATCTGAAGATAATATAATTAGTCTATTACCAGCCATATATCCATGACGAGAAATTTCATCTAGCATGTACCATCCATTAAAATAAGGAATATTGATATCAACTATTATTACTCCTCTAAATCCATTTTCCAGTTCTGCGACACATTTTGCTTTTTCCTCTACGATAATAACTTCAAAGCCCACATATTCAAAAACAGTTTTTAAAATAATAGCAGTATCTGGATCATCGTCGATTACCATTAATTTTCTGTCTTCCATTTTTGTTCTCCGTATTGTTTTTAAAAAATTGGTTTATTTAATTTTGTTTAAAATCTTATCAATTCTATTTTTTACCTCCTCAAGTTCATAAGGTTTTTCGATATAATCCTCACCTAAGAAATTACCAGCATTTTTTGCCATTTGATCAGATCGAGCAGTTAGAAAAATTACAGGTATTTTTTGCCATTCAGGGTTCTTTTTTAATTCTCCAAAAACCTCCCATCCGCTTATATTAGGCATCATAATATCTAACAAAACAAGATCAGGGAGCTCTTTTTCATTTAGAAATTGAAAAAATTGACTACCACTTTCAGCACATATTACTTCAAAACTTTGATCCAATTCTTCTAATCCAACCTTTAGTGACAAATTATTTTCCGGATCATCATCAACTACCATAATTTTCTTCTTCAACTGATTTCACCATCCCACTTTTGGATATAATTTAGTTGTTTATTTAATTTTTCTCTTTATTTTTATTTAAGTCCTTTGGAATTGAAAAATAAAAGGTTGAACCTTTTCCATGGCCTGAGCTTTCTGCCCAAATTTTACCACCATGTTTTTCAATTATTCTTTTACATATTGAAAGACCTAAACCTATAGAATTTTGATCATGCCGTGACCAATCTGCTTTGTAAAACTCATCAAAAACATGGCTTAATTCTTCTTCTGTTAAACCGACACCTGTGTCTTTGATTGAGATATTTATAAAATCCTTATCTTCTTCTGCGTTTATAGCAATAATTCCTCCTTCATCCATATGTTTAACTGCATTTGTAGAAAGATTGCTAATTAGCTCTTCTAGTTTTAATTTATCTACGTCAACAAAAATCTTTTCATCAATCATATTATTGATTTGGATATTCTTCTGTTTGAAAATTAATTCATTGTCTTCAAAAACTTGATTTGTTATTTCAAGTAGATTCAAATTCTCTACATCCAATTCTAATAATGGAGAGCTCAATCTAGCAAATTCCAATATCTGAACTACCAGATTTTTTATATAACGAATTCGTCGAGAAATAATTTCTAAATATTTTAATAATTCAGGATCTTCAACTTTTTTAATTAAAACAGGCAATAAGTTCGTAATTGGGACTATTGGATTTTTTAAATCGTGACCTAATTGGTTAATAAATTCGTCTTTATGTTTCAATACTTTTTCTAACTCAGCAGTTCTTTCTTTAACTATTTGTTCAAGATCTCTATTTAAAACAGACAATTCTTTTTGAGCTTTATTTAGATCTATATTTTTAAAATTAATTTCTTTTTTTGCTTGTTCTAAATCGTTTATGGTAATTTTCAAATCGCTCATTATGTTCAGTAGAGCAAGTTTGTTTTTTTCTAATGCTTCGACTTTTCCTCTTAGATCTTCTTTCGAACCCTCTAATTCTTTTGTTCTTTCTTCAACTTTTTTCTCTAGAGTTTTACTATAATTTTCAATTTCAGCTCTGGATGTTTTAAGATCATCTGTCATATGATTAAATGCCGCAGCAAGTTCACCTAGTTCATCTCTTGATTTAATTTTTATTTTTGTATCTAGATCACCTTCACCAATTTTGTTAGCAGCAGTTCTAAATGCAGTAATTGGTTTAACAACAGTTCTCCGTAAAAGATATAGGAAACTAATAACTAAGAAAAACAGAAAAGCTACAGATATAATAACAAGGTTTCTTGTCCTTAGATCAAGAGTTGCATAAGCTGCATCCATAGAGAGAAGAATTTCATATGTACCAACTATTTGTCCAGATAAATGGAGGGGTGTAACAACTGTTAAAGTGTGAGAATCACCAGTATGGTATGGAGTGTTTACAACAATATCCTCTTCGTAAGAATAATAATTATTCGCACTGGATGGGTTGCCTACCGAATCTGAATCACTAGAAACAGCAACTTTTAGATCTCCGTTTTCATCTGGTAGATTAATACTTACCTTTAAAACATCTTCTTTGTTAAGAAGAATAAAATTCAAAATATAATTCTGCAATCCTTGTTTATCCTCTAAGTCACTACGACTACCAATACTAGCATCAAGTGACTGAGCAAGGGCTGTAGCTTTTTCAGAATAAGAATTTTCAAAAAAACTAGATTGCTCTTCGATATTAATATATGTCAAAGAAGCAATAACTATGGCAGATACTGAGAAAACCATCAACGTTAACTTTAATGAAAGACTAAGATTAATTTTCATATCCGTATTCCGCCTATTTTTGAAAATTAAATATTAACTAAATATTTGATATTTTAAAGATGAAACTTTTTCTAGAACCATTTACTCTCAAGACCACCAATGTCAATACTAGCGATTACCTTGTCAATTTCTGCCTTAAGAGCACCCTCACCTTTTTTCATTGCAACGCCATAAAGCTCATCAGTAAACGGATCCCCGACAATTTCAAGACTATCAATATCTTTTATCAAACCCACTCCAGGAGAATAATCAATAACAATAGCATCAATTTCTCCCGCTAGTATGTCCTCAAGTGCTTCTGTATAATCCTCATATGCGATAACTTTGGAAGCATTTGTATACTTCAATGCTTCATCTTCACTGGTAGTTCCATTCTGTACTCCCACTGTTTTATTATCAAGATCCTCAGGGCTATTTATATCATCATTTGACTCGTTTACGATAATAATTTGCCCTGCATTCAAATAAGCATTGCTGAACAATACCTGTTCGGATCTTTCAATTGTAATTGTAAGAGCCGCAATTGAAATATCAACAGCACCATCTTCTACAGCATCAAGCAAATTATCAAATGCCATATCCACTATTTCAAGCTCAACACCTAAAGCATTAGCAATAGCCTCTGCAATATCAATATCAAAACCAACAATATTTCCATTATCATCTACATACTCCATAGGCTCATAAGGAGTAGACGTTCCAACTACCAGTTCACCAGCATTTTTTATCCTTTTAATAGTCGGATCAGTTGTATCAGTTTGATCCACGCAACCTGAAAAAGAAACAACCAACAGCATACAGGCTATTACACAGCTTAATAACAAAATTTTTTTATGCATTTATCACCACCTCATACTTTAAAATATTTTATCATATAGATTCTTAAAAATATTTCTATATGCTAATCTCCTTTTCCATTTCACCTTCTTGATCTATTTTATATTTTGGTTTTTCACCATATTTTTCACAAAGAGAATTGATCTCTTTTTTTAATTTAATCATCTCAAGCTCCCGATCAACTGTAATATCTTGGAATTTTTCTAACTCAACTAGTTTTTCTTTTAATTCTTTCTCTGCTTTCTTACGATCAGTGATATCTCTGCTCATTAGAATCAAAGTTTCATTCTGCTCTTCGTACTCCACAGGTAAAATGCGAGTCTCATACCATGTATTATATTTGCCTTCAGAACCCATTCCAAGGATTTCATAAGTAACATATTCTCCTGTTCGAAAAACCTTTTCCAAGGCTTTCTCCCTAACATGACGATAATCAGGTGATTCATATTCTCCAAGATTCGTTCCAATCATTCCCTCCGCATCCAGACCCTTGACAGCTCGATTAATTGACAAGATTTTTCCATCCCGGTCAACAGTCATGATTATATCAGGAATGTTTTCGACCAAATGCTACCATTTATTTTCACTTGCTTTCAATGCCTCTTCTGTTTTCTTTTGTATAGAAATATCATGCATTATTACTAAGTCAGCAGGTTTATCATTATAATTAATTTTGATACCACTTACTTCTAGAATTAATTTCTCCCCATCTTTATCTATTGCTTCAACCTCGTATTTTTCTAATTTATCACCGAGCATTCTTCTTGCTAGATTTTTAATCAAAATTGCTTTACTTTTAGCGGTAATAAATTTTGCTTTCATAAAATTTGTACCGAGTAACTGTTCTCTCTTTACTCCTGTTAACTCTTCTACACCATCAGAAATTTCTAAAAATGTTCCTTTTTTATCAACAATTACAACAGGATCAGATATCAAGTTAACCAGAGTCTGAAGCGTTCTTTTAGCATCTATTGAGTATTTTAAGATTGTATCCTTTTTAGTTATTTCATTATAAGATGTAGATTTAGATGTTTTTCCAGATTTTAGAATAGGTGCCTTTAATTTTCCTTTGGCTTCCTCTCCTCGTAAAATTTTTACAATATCTGATTTATTTTTCATAAAATCCATCCTATGAATGAACTATTAAAAACATTCAAATAAATATCGTCAAACCTTGTATTAGTATAAACTAATGCACAGTCTATGGAGCATCCCATTTTTTATCAGATAAAGGAAATAGCTTTTTTCTATAAAAGATTAATGGAGACACTTATTAAGTTTATTCTAGCCATATTTGTATGGAATTTATTGATTTTGTATAATTGATCATTCTTTCAAATTGGCATTATCTCCAATAAGACATTTTTACACAAAATGTTTATATACTAAATGCGACAAAGTATATCTTTAGTTATTATTTGGTAGGTGGAGAGGCATGATAAATAATAGGAAAAAATATAGGGAATGCTGGTCAATTTTTTGCATTAGTTTGATTATCATATTGCTTACAAGTGTATATATCCCAGCGATAAGCGGGGCTGATTTATCCGGAGCTATGGGAGATGAGATGAACATTAGTGGTTCACCCTCCTTTAATGGCGAGGAGAATTTCGAGAGTGAACCTCAAGAAAATATGGGTGTTGGTATTTTTTGGTGGATGCATGGAGATGAAACCCTTGCAAACACTAGAGAAGATACTCGAGGTTTTGCTAATTATCTGGCAAGTAAAGGATTTAGAAAAGATTTTGACATAAATGAAGATGCTTTTACTAAATGGAAATTAACTGATGGATGGTTTGGTCAGGATCAGAATTATTTTGAACAAACAGATTTTGTTTATTTTGCAGGACATGGAAACCATCATTGTATTGGGGTAAACAACTTTGGAAATCCACTAACATCCGTTGCTTATTACTGGGAATGCTTATGGGGAGATGAAGGCCCAGTAAAATGGGTTGGACTTGCAAGTTGTTACAATACACAAAACGAGTTTAAAACATCGATGAATGGTATTCATTTAATTCTTGGTTGGTCAACATGGTGTGACGATAAACAATTCGGTGAAACCTTGGCAAAACATTGTACAGATGATGAAATGAGTATTAAAGAATCATGGTTTGCTACAGCAATTGAAAAATCTACAACTAGAAATCTAGAAGCAAAAATTATGGGGGAAAATTCTGCTGCTGGTAATGATTGTATTTATTCCGGTGGAGAAATAGTAGAAGATCTTGAGGTTACAAATCAGATCACCTATTGGAAGTGCCCTGTTAATCACTTCCCAGCTATATACGGACTTCCTCCAGTCGGAGGTTCAACTACTCAGGGTAGTAGTACACAAAGCAGTAGTACTCAAAGTAGTTCCAGTAGTAGTTCCAGTAGTTCCTCTACACAGAGCTCACAGGCATCCTCAACGACAGGTACAACATTAAATGTTCGTGGAGATACATCTATTGCACCAGCCTATGAATCTCTATCATCAAGTCTATCCTATGATACGTTTGATGATATGAATACTCAATATGATGGAGAAGATATCTATTACTTTGAAACAAATGATACAAGTGTTGCATTTCCAACAATAGTACTATCAGAAGGAGATGTATATTCATCAGAAGCCCCAGATCTAAGTTATGAAAAAGTAAATTGGAAATCAATGGCTAAACAATACATGGCAGACAAAGGTTTGTTAACCGATGAAGATGCAGAGGGAGTAAACTATTATATGAATATGGTACCTCAGAAACAAGGATTCAGTTACAAAAAAACAGCACAAGAATTACTTGATCAAAATGAATATTTCGAAGAATGGGATATTGCGTTAAATGTATTCATTATTAAAAAACTAGATGGAGACATAGAACTGCCACCTATCCCAGATGGAGAAAATATTGTTATAGAAAACACTGAGACAGGTTCAACTTCTACAACGTATTTAAGAGGAGATTTGGGCATGGAATCTGAAGAAATGAATAGTGCTATAGTTTCAGGCATGTACCAGAAAACAACTCTAGTTATATCCCAGGATAAAAAAATCGGATACTCTTTTACCAGAATCGGATCTTACAATGAAGATGAGTATGATACTGGTGGAGACAACGAACCTTAAAAAAAAATAAAATTAGCAGTTTAAATACTGCCTAACTTTTTTTTTATTTTACCTTTTTAAATCTTGAACCTAGTTTTTTCATAACTTTTGGAAGTGTTGTATATTCCATATCTGTCATCGGAAGACGGTGTGGCTCAAATGGCCCGTGTCGTCTCATATAATCCATAATTTCTTGAACTTTCCTTCTTGTCAGATCAAATGCAAGGTCGTCAAATAGGTCAACTGGCTCAGTAAGTCTACCTCCTTTAAGTTGGAAACCAAGCGCGACAACTCGAGGGGGACCATCAAATCTAGTACACTGTGCGTCTTTAACAGAAACAGGCATCAAAGGACCATTGTGAGAACCTCTCATCCAACCTGAAACAAGATGCCCAAGCGAAAAAGCCTCAAGAACTTCTCCAACTGCAGGTAAACCAGACTGTGCACGAACTACGCCTACAGGGTCATCCTTTCCAACATACTCGCCCGCGATTTGATAGAGTTTTTCAGTTGATATAACAGAAGCTGGTTCATCTGCAGGCAACTTAGAACTTCTCTTTGGAAATACACGCTTTATGACAAAACGAGATTTAGCACCAACAAGCGCCAGGAGATCATACATTTCTTCAGGAGCTTTCAAAAATACATTCTTATGTTCCTGAATATCCCATACCTCAAAAACAAAACCATCATGAATAGAAGGATCAATAATAAGTCCAGCTGTATTAAACGGATCCGCAAAAATCTTGAAAATAGGAAAGTTAAACGCTCCTGGCTCTGTTTTATCCATCATAAAAGCAATCACTGGCTCTGCTTTCCTTTCGGTAAATTCCATTTCTGCACAACCAGGGCCCATACCTTTAATGTTTCCTGAAAAAGCATCAACTAATAGATCTTGACCTGCGCCATAAAGACCTAGATCGCGAGCTCTTTCTGTTGCCTCACAAAAAGTATCCCATGCAAGGCTGTGAACTTCTTTTGCATCAATACCGTTTGTGTGAGCCATAATTAGTTCAAGGTCATCTCCGCAATGGGTAACATGAAAATCGGTCAACAGCTTTGATATTTTTGCTTCACTAAGTTTTTTCTTTGCAATTTCTTCCAAATCAGGGTGGACTAAGACATGTCCTGGCCATCCACCGACATCTGCTTTTATAATACTAAAGGTAGTTTTCATAATTATAAGCCTCCTGTTTTCAGGGTATACAAATTATACTTATAAATGATTTGGGATACTTGTTCAGTAAAGTATATATTTTTCTCCCTATTTGGGATAACAGGCTGAGGACTAAAATGACATTGACAATTTACAATTCTTTAACCAGAAAAAAAGAGAAATTTATTCCTGTTGAGAAGGGTAAAGTAAAGATGTATGTTTGTGGTATGACTGTTTATAGTGATGCACACATTGGTCATGCTCGTACCTATTTTGCTTTTGATGTTATTCGCAGGTATCTTGAGTACAAAAAATTCGATGTGACATATATTCAAAATATTACTGATGTCGATGACAAAATAATTGCAGCTGCAAATAAAGAAGGAGTCGATGCTCTTGAATATTCACGTCGTTTCACAGATAAGTGTCTTGGAGATCTTGATAAACTTGGAATTAGAAGAGCTGATGTTTATCCAAAAGCTTCAGAAACTATACCCAATATGATAGAAATGACTCAACAAATTATTGACAAGGGATATGGATATGAATCTGATGGAGACGTTTATTTTTCTGTTGAGAAATTTAAAAACTATGGCAAACTCTCTGGTCAGAAACTTGATGATTTGATGAGTGGGGTTAGAATTGACCCTGAAGATAAAAAACGTAATCCTTTTGATTTTGCTCTTTGGAAAGAAGCAAAGCCTGGAGAACCGTCATGGGATAGCCCTTGGGGCAAAGGCAGACCAGGTTGGCATATTGAATGTTCTTCGATGAGCAGTAAATATCTTGGCCTTCCTTTTGATATTCATGGCGGAGGAATGGATCTTCGGTTTCCACATCATGAAAATGAAATTGCACAAGCTGAAGCTGCAACTGGTAAACAGTTCGCAAAATACTGGATGCACATAGGACTTCTCACAGTTAATGGAGAAAAGATGTCTAAATCAATCGGTAATATTATCAATGTGAAGGACCTTTTAAAAAAGTGGGACTCGGAGGTTGTCAGATTATTCTATGCGCAAGCTCATTATCGTAGTCCACCTGATTTTAATGAGAAAGGTTTAAAGGATTCTAAAAAAGGTCTGATTAGAATACACAGATTGAAAGAGAAACTTGAGAGTTTATCAGATGATACTAAAGTTGAAAAACTTGAAGGTAAGGATCTGAATTCTAAAGAAAAAGCCTACCTTAAAAGCATAGATAATTTCAAATCAGAATTTGAAAAAGCAATGGATGATGATTTTAATACTCCTCAGGCAGTGTCTATAATTTTTGATTTTGTAAATGAAAGTAATAAATTTCTTGAAGAGAATTCTAAACCTGATAAAACGTTGTGTGGTTATGCACTTAGAATATTAACAAAACTTGGGGATGTTCTAACTTTGTTTCAACTTAGCCTAGTTAAAGCCAAGACTCTTGATGATAAAGCTCTTTTTGAAAAAATTCGGAAGATTGTCCTAAAATATAAAAAGGATGTTAAGGGAAAAAGTATAGATAAGTTAATGGATTTGCTTTTGGCAATTAGAGAAGGTGCTCGTACGAAAAAAGATTGGGCGACAGCTGATAATATCAGAAAGGAATTAGATGAAATTGGATTTGAAATACAGGATACTCCTGATGGTCCTGTTTGGAGAAAAAAATAGATTATGAAAAAAATTCTCGTTGGTTTTGATGGATCGGAAGGCTCTGAACAGGCCTTAAATAGAGCAATTATGATGCTTGATGAATATGGTGAACTGTTTCTTTTAGCTGTTATTCCAAGTCCCGCTGACAAGGCTTTTGTTGATGATGAGATGTACCAGAAAATGAAGAAAAAAGCCGAAAATTTAATTGACCAAGTTATCGCTGATATTGGTATACATGAATTTGATATTCATGGTATTGTTGAAGAAGGAGATCCAGCTGCAATAATTATAGATGTTTCTAATACGCTGAATGTTGATTTAATTGTTCTTGGTAGCAGGGGCCAAAGTGAACTTGGGCAGTATCTTATTGGTAGTGTTGCAAATAAGGTTGTACAATATGCTCATAAACCTGTTATGGTTGTAAGATAATTACTTCTTCTATTTATTTTATTTTGAAAACTTTTGAGACTTAATAAACTATATAAGTATTATAACAATAACAATTGTTAATTTGTGGAGGTGAATTATGAAAAAGATAGTGTATGGAATTTTAGTAAGTATGCTAATGATTGGCAGTGTTCTAGCTAGCGCTACAGTAGTTGAAAATGAAATAGACGTAAAAGAAGAAAAAACAGGTTTATTTGAAATTGAAGATGGTGAAATAAGCGCTACAATTTCTGTAGGAAGTTATGAAATTGAAAGCACAGAGCAAGGGGATAAAATCTCTGTTGAAGATTTTGGTCATTTATTGATACCAGGTAAACCAAATGTACCATCTAGGATATTTTCTATTGCAATACCACCTGGTGCAGAGTTCGTAGACCTTAGCTTTGAAATTACAGCAAGCGAGGCTCTTCCAGACGTTTATAATGTCCCACCCGTTCCAATACCAGAAGCAATAGGTGAACAAGATCCTGATTTTTATATGAATGAATTGGAAAGACTCGATGAAAATTATAAAATGACTTATGGTAGTGATGATCCTTATCCATCTGAAAATGTAGAATTTGTCAGAACTGCAGGTCAGAGGAGATATAACTTAGTAGATGTCAGAGTGATTCCTTTTACATATCATCCTATCTCAGGTCAACTGATACACCATTCTGAGATCTCTATTGAAATAAGCTATACATTTCCTGAAGGATTTTCTTATGATGAAATAATGATAGACGATATTCCTAGAGCAGAACAATTTGCAGAAAACTTTATTTATAATTATAACCAAGCTCAAGACTGGTATCCCGTTGGTGCAGGGAACAGAGAAACCTATGATTATGTAGTTATTACACTTGATTCATTAACCGATGATATAACAGAATTAGTAGAATGGGAAGAAGCTAAGGGTAAAAATGTATATGTAGCAACTACAGATTGGATAGGATCAAACTATGATGGCTATGACCTTGCTGAAAAAATGAGGAACTTTTTAAGAGATAAGTATCCCTCAGGCAAATGGGGTATTTTAGATGCTTGTCTTATAGGTGATTACGATGATGTACCTATACGAGCTACTGCTCAAGGAGCAGATACTGATTATTACTATGCAGAACTCTCTAAACCTGATAGTGAATCTTGGGATTATGATGGAGATCACATTTATGGTGAAAACAATGACCCGATTGATTTCCACAACGAAATATGTGTTGGTAGAATTCCATGGAGCGATCCAAGTATAGTTGAAAGTATATGTGAAAAATCTGTTGCCTATGAACAAACCCTTGATCCATCATTTAAAAAGAACGTTCTTCTAATTGGTACTTTCTTCTGGCCTGATACTGACAATGCAGTTTTAATGGAGTTGAAATCAGATCCTGTAGAAAATCCATGGATGGAAGATTTTACAAAAACAACTATGTATGAAGAAGCACAGTCTTCATACCCATGTGATTATGATGTAAGTTATGCAAAAGTAAAAGAAGTTTGGTCACAAGGTACATTTTCATTTGTGAATTATGCAGGACATGGTTCAGCAACTGCATGTTATGAATACTATCCATCTCAACCTTTTGTTGACACTGATACATGTAACTATTTAAATGATGATTATCCCTCAATTATTTTTGCTGCTGCTTGCAGTAACTCTGATACAAATTATGACAATATTGGCCAAATGATGATGAAACAGGGCGCTATTGGCTTTTTAGGTGCAACTGCTGTAGCATATGGATTTTATGGTTGGGATGACCCATACGATGGAGCAACTGCTTCATTAGACTATTTCTTCTTTACCAAGTGTACATCTGGTGATTATACACAAGGTGAAGCCCAGCAGTGGGGTTTAAATGAGATGTATACTCATGACCTATGGTATTATCCATATTTAGAAACATTTGAATGGGGAGCTCTTTGGGGCAATCCTGACCTTACAATGGGTGTCGTAAGCCGTCCACCTGAAAAACCAGCTACACCAGATGGACCGGACACTTGGGCTCAGTTTGGAGAAGCTGAATTTACTACATCTACTACAGATCCTGACGGCCACAGTATTTATTACTTGTTTGACTGGGATGATGGAACTGACAGTGGTTGGCTTGGACCTTATGCTTCTGGACAAACATGTACAGCAACAAAAATTTGGGATGAGATTGGAGTATACCAGGTAAAAGTAATGGCCCAAGATGAGTTTGGTGTTCCAAGCGAATGGTCAGAACCACATACTATTTCAATTATTGAAAATGAACCGCCAGAAAAACCAATAATATCAGGTCCAAAAACTGGGGCAGCACATAAGGCCTTGAATTTTATA
>JAGMDE010000027.1 GCA_023128855.1 Thermoplasmatales archaeon
CCAGTGAGCCCTGAAATTTTATCTGCCTGTTTAATACGTTTGCAAATAACTAAAGTTGGTTTATCCTTATTTTTCATCAATAAATCCACTGCTTTAGGCACCCGAGAATCAGCTAAATAGACAAGACTCCTCCGTTTAAAAATCAATGAATCAAGATTCTTACGGATTTTCCATTTATTCTCATCACCCAGTCTTCTCAACCTACCTAAATATCTTCCAATAGCCTGAGAGCATTCATCATATTCCGATTTTTCAACTGGTGACAAATCAATTGCATGAAAATAAACCTTGAAATCACTAACCTTTGCTTCTTCCAAAGAAACATCAATGATAACATCACCACAAAACTCTAAACACTCTTTATTAGGCGTAGCAGATAAACCTAAAACGTGATTATAAGAAATATTTTTATACAATCTACGAAAAACAGGACTAATACTCCTATGACACTCATCAACAATTAAAAAATCACATTTTAAACCCAATGATCTCTGCTTTGAAAGTATATGAAAAGTTTCAACAACTGCATTAAAAACTTTATATTTTTCTAATTCCTCAATCCACTGATGCTTCAGTTTCCTCGTTGGAACAGCTACAATGATATCCTTATATCTATTATTCTTTATCAAGAGAATTGCTGCATAGGTTTTACCTGTACCTGGAAATGCCTTAACAACACCTTTCTTCTTGAATATCTTTAATAGATGATTTTGCCATTCATGAGGAGTATGAGCCATATTTATCAACTATTGAAAATTTTTTAATGATATGAGTTAAAGGTATATTAATATACATTATTATTAAAAATCTAAGGCTATTGAGTAATAAATAAAACCTATTAGGTATGACATTAGAATCTGATTAAGACTCTATTTATAAAACATAAAGCGATTCTTAACCTCTAATCACTGTACCCTGATTAGAGTCTCTTAAGAGAAATTTTAATTATAATCATAGTTTATGATTAGAGGTTGGATTATTAAAAGAACTTCCAGACCTTTAATTCCTTAGAAGCATCAGAATCCTCTTTTCGATGGGCAATAACCTCTATCTTATGACGAATTTTTAAAAATGTAATATCGTCCCAATGATAAACATAGGGTTCTGAAGTAAAATTATATTTTGAATTATCATCGATTAATATTTCGACATGATCAATTGGCTCGCCGCCATACAATGAAACATTGATTTCGATATCAATTGGGCCAACTATTATTGGAAAATAAAAAGGAAAAATCATTTTATTTTTAAAATAAATCCCATTTTTAGGTTTTATAATCTCAATAGTGATTTCGGGATCTAGTGAAAAATTAAACCAAACTGTTTCATTGTCACCAAGATCATCATAAAAAAATATCTGATTAATGTAAGCTTCTGCAGCAGTTTTCACACTAAAATATCCAGGTCCAAGATTTATCGAATAAAAACCATTTTCTTTTGAATAGGTACCATTATAGTTTACATTCCCATGGACATCAAACCACATCGTATAAACAGGAGCATCGTAAATACATTCACCTGTGAGGTTATCTTTTACATATCCACAAACTTTTGATGTTTCAGGTTGACGTGGATACATTGACATATTAATCCAAACAGTTCCATTTTCAGGAATTTCAATTGGTCCAAAACCCCAAAAGTAATGATATCCATCTGCATTTGCCATGTATTCAAAAATGTAGCCAGCTGCAACATTATCAATGATATAAAATCCATTTTCGTCAGACCAGGCTTCATACCAATATTCATTTCCCTGATAATCTTCGGTAGAAAAATCTATCCAAGCATCTATAATTGGGCCTCCTGTTTCAAAATCAGTTGTAAACCCACAAATCGTTGAATTTTCAGAATATGTTACCATATTTGATTTGCTTACAATTCTTGTGCTAGTTGATTGAATAGCACTCATACAGATAAATAAAATGATTACAACTAAGGCAATTCCCTTTCTGAACAGAATTTGCTTTTCCATTTTATTCCTCCCCTACAAAATATAAAGATCAATCTATTTATAAATATTTGGAGAAGAGGCTCTAATCATAAAACATAACACGACTCTTAACCTCTAATCACTGTACACTGATTAAAACTTGCTAGGTATGATAATTTTATCTGACAGACTCTAATCATAGGATATAATTAGAGTTTAATATAGAATATACAAAATAATACTTTCAATGACCTCTTGTTAAAGTTTATAAGAAAAGATTATTAATATGATTAGATATGATAACTAGGTGTTAGAAATGAATTCGCCAAAAAAAAGTATCGATGAAAAACAACTTAATTCTGATTATCAATGGTTAGTTATGCAAGGTCTATCTAAGTATAGTGGACAATGGATTGCGGTTCATGATAAAGAGGTAATTGCTAGAGACAATTCACTAAAAGCTGTATTAAAAAAAGTTACAAAATTACAACTGAAAACAATTCCACTGTATTTGCGAGTTCCTGAAGGCTCCGTAACAACCTGAGGTGTCGTTTTGTCTTCTTCTCTTTCTTATCCGTTTACCCCTATCGAAATTAACGGAAAAACTGTTCTTCGACCAATGTTACGAATTATTTTAACTTATAATTCAATAGATTTTCCAACATGGATATTAGTCGATTCAGGAGCTGATTACTCAATAATTAGAAGAGAAATTGTAGAAGATGCTTTTGGAGTTGATATCTCAAAACTTAAAAAAAGTGGTGAAACTTGTGGAATTACTGGAAAAACCAGTGTTGGCGAGATAGAAATTGAAATGAAATTTGGAACTTCAAGAAAAAAATGTGTAGAAAAAATTCCATTTAATGTTTCATTAGAATCTTCAAAAGATCCACCTGTTTCTTTATTAGGGCGAGACCCATTTTTTTATAGATATAGAGTAGACTTTAGAATGGGATATACAGATGATCCAAGTTTAGGGAAATTTGTTTTATATCCTGAAGAACATAAAAGAAATGCCAAAAAATACAAAAAACCTTTAAAAATAAAAAAATAGGTTTAATTATTCTTTAAAAACCTGCTAGGATTGGCATTGATATCTGACAAACTCTAATCATAAAAGATAACACAACTCTTAACCTATAATCACTGTACATATTAGATTTTCTTAGATTCTAATCATAAAATATGATAACAGCATTGATTTCTAATCAAAGTATTCTAATTGAATTATTTAATTATTCGTTATACAATATAACGAAAGTGATTTAATGGGAAGTAGCGACTGCTTTTTTATTTCTTGTTTTATAATTTGTTTTAACAAGAGCAGGCGTATATTTCTTGACTGATTCTTGTGATTCAATGTCAGCTATTCTCTTTGCTATTTCAAAATCAAATTTTAAAATGACTTGAACAAGTTTATTATCTAAATTCAATTTATATAATGGAGAGTTACCTTGCTCTCTTGTCTGAATAATTAATCCTTTTTTCAAAAGGATGTCTTTTATTTTATAAACTGTAGGTCTACTAACCTGTGAGTGTTTTGATATTTCTGATATCGAATAATCATAATCTGGATGATCCGCTAGAAAGTCTAATATTTTTGTTTGCGGGCTATTCCCAAAGATGTCTTTAAACATTCACTTCACTATAATAATATATGCCATCTAAAGTATATAAATTTTTTTGACAAGTATGTAAATTTTTTTTACATAATACATGTATTTTATTTAATCCTTTACATTATCAGATAAACAGGAGAAAAAATGGTAAAGTTTACAAATGATGAGCTTGGAATACTCTACAAACTTTGGAGAAACAGATGCTTCGGAAAAGGGCACATGCTAGTTGACAATCTTATTGATGGTTTTTCTACAGGTATTCAAGATAAAATAGCAGGATCTTCTAAAGAATTAATGAGAAGAGGCTTTTTGGTAAGAAAATCCTCAAAACATGGTCAGGCTGTTTATATTAATCCTCACATGAGAAAACAAATTGAAGCTGAACTAAAAAAGAAATATCCGTTTTTATGATAATTTTATCTGAAACTTTAATCATAAACGGGTAATGTTTGTCTTAATCTCTAATCACTGTACATATACCAATCAGCTACTAGTGTCTCTTCCTTTTACTTTTTTATTATTACTTTCCTTTAAGTCTGCATTTAGTAATTTCCATTCATCTTCACATTTTTTACTACAAAACCATTTTTCATCTTTTGTTTTAATTATTTTTTGGCATAGTGGACATTTAACCGGTCTATAATGAAAATTTCTCACATGGGGCATACTTAAACATAAACATGTTTTAATTTAAAAATATCCGGTTGTGCTATTATCATCAAAAAAATGTAATGCTTTTTTAAGATACTAATCACTGTACATTGATTAAAACCTGCTAGGCATAACATTGAAATCAAAAAAAGAAAAGAGAGACGGTCTGTATTAAAGTTCTAGTAGTTGCCTTAGTATTTGAAACAAGTTCAGATGTTTCTCTAAGAAATTTATGATCGGTCTATTTATTGCTCTGTTTCTTGGCATCGAAATATCCATTTCACCCCATTGGCTTTCTGAATCAAGAGCGTCTTTTGCTTTTGCTTTGATTGTATATGTACCTTTCAAGCTCCAACTATGTGATATAAATAAAGGATCACTGCCGCTTCCAGTAAAGGGACCAACCCATCCAGTATCTGTACCGTCACCCCAGTCCACAAAGAAATACATATCATCACCTTCCCAGTCATAACTGCTAATTTCATAGGGGTAGTCTTCGCCAGGTTTACCACTATCAGGTCCTTTAATTTCTGGAACATCTGGTGGCCCAGGTTGTGCAATAGCACCGCTTCCAAGACTCATACTAGCCTCTTTAACATCACTATCAGAAGAGAAAACCTCAATCATATTATTATCAACGGTTATAATATTTTCATCAATTGGAAAAACATACTGGAACCTATCCTCTGGATCAACAATACCATTATCATTAAAGTCCATCTCATAAGACGTAAAATCAGTATAAGATTCGTCATTAACAGTAATGCCTGATAACAAAATTTCATAAGGTCCTAAAGTTTCAACAGTAAACACTGCCTGATTATCAGCATCATACATCATACAGGCTAATACATCTTCATCAAAACCAATAGGGCCATACTCATTATCCCCTGGCTGAATATTATCAACCCAATTTCTATGCCAATCACCATGATCACTGGCAAAGAAAATAAACTGTTCATTTTCATTCATGTTTTGACTAATTTCTTCAAGTGCATCTTCTAATCCATCATATGAACCAGGGTAGTCATACCCATCTGCGGTACCTCTTCCACCAACTGCTGTAACAGTTGTTTGATATTGACCTGCAAAATTTTCCTTGATTTTATTAAGTCTCCAAGTATCATAGGGCCGTCTTCCACCTCTATGTTCAGGTTTTCCAGCATAAAACAAAATATGACGACTTTGAATTTCACCGTCTTCACTTGTTGGTTCGAATGAAAAACCTTCTCCTTCTGGAACGTATATCTCAGGTGACTCATTCGCATGGGCACCATCTATTATATCAAAATAATAATCTACAATATCTCTACCTGCTTCAGGTCTTAAATCCTCTGCAGCGTCCTCTCCCAAACCACCAAAATAAGCAAAACGCCCTCGCGGGGATGCAGTTATAACTGTTGTTTTAGGTCTCCCATCAAAGGTATCATGCCATTCATTACTAAAACATTGAGTAAAAATTAGAAGTGAACTATGACAATTATTAGTTGGAATGTGATTATTAATGCTCGTTTCAAGAGTAGATTGATCAATATCCCATTCTTCATGTGCTGATAAAGTTGCATAATAACCTCCATTATTTTGAGAAGAACAATTGGTATCAAAACGTTCTTGGTTATCTGTATTATAATGTGTAGTAATTGCTAAAATTGCAGGTGACATCATCAAAATAAAAAAACATAGAGATGTTAAAATCATTTTTTTAAACATCTTTTTTCCTCCCTAAGTCAAATTTTTACAATAATATATATTAAATATGTAATTTTAAGTGTTTCTATCTGCTAGGCTAGGTATGATAATTCCATCTAATAGAAACTCTAATCAAAGAATATGATTAAGCTCTTACTCTCCAACCACTGTACAGACTAGCCTACTACTATATAACACTAAGTTAAATTTGTTCTTAAATTTCGTTACCATACGTAATTATATAACCAGAGATACTGTATAATACAGTATATCCTGGGTTATACAATGTAGTAAGGGTACTAAAAGTTAGAGAGAATATAGGTAAAATTTATATAACAATATTTATACCTATATAGGTAACATTTATATATGTCTTTTTATTGCTATATTTATGAAAGGAAAAATAAGAGAAAGAATCCTCCGGATATTACTCACTCACTCTGATGGTTCATTATATCAGTTTCTTATCTCAAAAGAAGCAAGGTGTTCTCAACCATGGGCACACTCATTTCTGAATAAATTGGAGAAAAAAAAACTGATTAAAGAAACAAGGGTTATTAATATTCAAGGGTTGTTTTCATATTGGTTAGAAATTAACGAATATCCAAATTATCGGGAATATAATGTACAAAATCCTCTGGATTTATTAAAAAAAACAAATCTAAAATATGCATTAACAACATATTATGGAGAATATCTTACCCAAAACTATCTGTTTCCATCTCGTGTCGAAATCTATATTCAAGAAGGAGATGCGATATCTTGGCATGAATTATTAACAGCAAATGGCTTGGTAGGAAAAGGTAACTTTAGATTGTTTCTTGATGATGAACATATATTCTATCACAATATAAAAAAGAAAAACTTTAGAATTGTTTCTATACCTCAACTTATTCTTGACTTATTAAGAGAAAAAGGTGTTGCTGAAGAAGCAGGAAAAATGCTAATGTCGAGAGAGTATCATGCCTTTATATCAAAAAATTGAAACTGATAAATCATTTGAATATCTACAAAAAATTGCAGATATCTTAGAAGAACCCATTTGTATTCTTGGCGGATGGGCAGTATATTACACAGTAAATGATCTTTATAAAAAAGACAAAGGACCAAATTATCTTGGATCAAAAGACATTGACTTAGGATTTCACCTTGATGCCAATCTTGATAAAAATAAACTAAAAAATACGACCATTGGAACTTCAATAAAAACTTTAGACGATAATGGGTTCATACCACAAGGATTTCGATATTATAAGGACATAAATGTCGAAACAGGAAAAGAACTAACTCCCGAAGAATCTAAGAAAGAACAAACACACAATATATTCAAAATATACGTAGATTTATTAGTAGATGAAATACATCCTAATTTTGAAGAAATATTTGGATTTGTTCCGGCAGATGAACCTCTACTTTCATCGGTATTTCTCAATAAGAGTAACAGAAGAGAAATTAGTCAACTCAATCATCTCTTATGGTTGCCAATGCCTGAAATTCTTCTTGCTACCAAAATTATAAGTTTACCTAAAAGAACAAAGGATGAAAAGCTGATAAAAGATATTTGCGATATATATGTACTTAGTTTTTATTCAGGAGAAAAAGTAAATAAACTAATAAATAAAACTCTTGAAT
This sequence comes from Thermoplasmatales archaeon, assembly GCA_023128855.1. Lineage (GTDB taxonomy): Archaea > Thermoplasmatota > E2 > DHVEG-1 > DHVEG-1 > JAGMDE01. Next base: position 7,522 of record JAGMDE010000027.1, read on the forward strand.
TAGTTAATAAAGAAAATCTGGAGAAATTAAGGCCTTATCTGAAATCTGACAAAGAATTTATCCAAGCTGGAGAAGCTATACAAATCGAAGCAGAGGCAATAAAAAATCTTTTCAAGGAATTAATCAAAACTTGAAAATTATGTCAATATATTCAAATTAGAGATTCAATCTCTAATCATTGCATACATAGGACTCTTAACCTCTAATCACTGTACACTGATTAGAGTCTCTTAAGAGAAATTTTAATTATAATCAAGTTTTATGATTAGATGATGATATTGATGCCTAACAAGTTTCAGAATATTTTTATGCCAGATTTGTAAAAAATTATCAAATTTTTCCTGCCTAAACGGAAAAATTTTGTTAATTTTAAGGGAGAAATAATTCCAGCCCAAATGGTAAAATTTTTATTAATTAAAACCTGCTAGGTATGGAATTGTTATAGAAAATTATAAATACTAGATGTTATATACATCTAACATAATGTTAGAAATAAATAACAAAATGTTAAAAATAAACAACTATGGGAGATAAAAATATGAAAGAAAAAATGACAATTATGGTAGGAGCCGGAATTGCAGTATTAGTAATATTTACATTTATATTTTATTTAACAGCAAAAGAAACTATTGAACTTTTTGATATAGCCTCAATATTAATAGTGATGATAATATTGATAACATCTATATATCTTATATGGGACAGACTAAAAAATATAAGAGCAGGACTACCCGCACAAGATGAAAGATTAAAATTGGCAGGATATAAAGCAGGATATTATGGATTTATTGCTGCAATATGGAGTGCCATAGGAAGTAATCTTGGATATAATATACTCTTTGATCAAGAATTAAGAGGTGGACTTGTTGTTGCAGCTGTAGTATTAGTATCTGGGATAGTATTTATGTTTTCATACTTATATTTCGCAAGAAAAGGAGATCTATAAAGAAAGGAGATAAAATGGAACAAAAATATGTATATTATATGTTGATTGGTTTTGTAATAATTGCTCTAGCTATGGCGTTATTTTTACTGTGGGAAGAATTACCCTTTGCCATCAGTGGTGCAGTCCTTGCTTCAGGTTTAATTTTTCAATATTATGGTTTATATAACCTCACAAAACAAAAAATTAAGGATAAAGACAGCTATATACTTGATGAGCGAGTTAAAAAGTTGGGTTATTATGCACTAAACCTAGCGTGGGAGATAACAATGCTTTTTATGGTTTTTCTTTTATTCGCGGATCTTCTAAATATAATTAAGATGACTGCATGGCAGGCTATTGGATTAACATTCATATTTTGGTGTATAATTGCAGTGATCTTGCAGTTGAGCTTCTACAGAATAGGAGATGTAGACTAAAGGCGAGATGATATGAAAACAAGAATAAAAGAATTAAGAGCGCGATATGATCTGACTCAAGAAGATCTTGCTAGGATAGTAAAAGTAAGACGAGAAACAATAGTATTTCTAGAGAAAGGAAAGTACAACCCCTCATTAAAAATGGCACACGATGTCGCTAAAGCACTTAAAACAACCATTGATGAATTATTCATTTTTGATGATTAATGAACCTGCTAAGTATGATAATTAAATCTGACAAACTCTAATCACAAAACATAAAGCGATTCTTAACCTCTAATCACTGTACATATATAGAGGTTCAAACTCTAATCATCAAAGATGACGCGAGTTTAAGGCTCTTATCACTGTTTATAATACTAATCTTAGTCTCTAGTTACTGTATCCATAAACCTGCTAGGTATGAAATTAATTCTTTAGCAAATCTTAAAAAATACAGAACATTTAACAAATATTATGGATGAGAAAGTTGATGAATATATAAATAAACAAAAATCCCCGCAAAAAGAGATTTGTCAGAGATTAAGAAAAATCATTCTAAAAACATATCCTGAAATCAATGAAGAAATGAAAGTAGGAGTTCCATGTTATGGCCTTACTAAAGAAGAGCCATGTGGAAAATATTACATAGCTGCATTAAAAGATCACGTCAACCTAGGTTTTTCATTAAAAGGACTAACAAAAGAAGAAATAAAATTTTTTGAAGGAACTGGAAAAACAATGAAGCATATTAAGGTTTATTCAATAAAAGAAATGGATGAGGGAAAGATAATAAAGTTGATTAAACTAGTAAAAGAAAAATAACCGGCTAGGTATGAAATTATTTCTTACCTTTGTAGGACAGAACGCCCATAGTTACAAGTGATACTATTACTAAAATGGCTCCTACAATAGTTATATATCTTCCCGAATACTCACTTCCCAATAATAATCCTAAACCAATTCCTCCAATAATGCCTGTGGTTAATCCAATTTTTTCCATAGCTATACCTTCCCCAGATCATTGGTCTGTATTTGTTCCGTGCTAAAATAACTTGCTAATTATGATTAATTATTTCTTAAAATTCTAATCATAAAATGCAATACGACTCTTAACCTCTAATCACTGTACATCTACGTGAATCTTAAATTCTAATCATAAATAATATTAGAGTTTTAAATTGTAAAAATTACAAAATTGTAAACTAGAGGATAAAATATATAAATAAGTTTTAACTTATAGTTTACATATGCTTTCAAAAAATGAGATAAAAGCGTTTGGTTTACTCCCAGGAACGATAACACAATTAGCCAAAGAACTAGAAATCTCAAAAGTTGCTTCATTCAAAATCACAGAAAAACTTGTCGAAGATGGCCTATCAAATAAAAATCGTCAAGGCAAAGAAGTAACCGTCACTAAAGAAAAAACAATTCACGCACAAGAACTTGAAGAAATAATACATAATTTTTCAAGGCTTCCAATTGAAGAATTACTCTCACATTCTTCCCTCCCATTACTATCAATATTGGATTACCCATTAAATTCAGAAGAAATAAGACAGATTCTCAATATAACTAGGCAATGGACATATAAACAAATTAAAAATTTAAGTCAATATGGGATAATACTCAAAGAAAAAGAAGGGTATAGAGTAAACCCTATTCATAATAAAATACATAGTTTTGCTAGGCATTACTATATTTACAAAAATAATCAAGAGATAAGAAAAATCTCAGAAGATGCGCAAATAATATGGCAACATGGAAACGAAATTTTATTTAAAACAAAAAAAGATCTAACGAAACATCCAACAACAGCAGTAACTGCTTTTTCAAAATATAATCTACCATTATTAGGAGACATAAAATATTACTACAATACCAAAAGAAAACTACAAACCAGTGATATTATTTTACATACAATCTTAATAAATCCCCAAAGTAAAGCATACAATGCATATGCATGTCTTTTATATGAAAAAACCCAGCCTAAAAACATAATAAAAAAGGCAAGAATATACAATCTTACGGGACATATCAAAGATATAATCCTATTTTTAGAAAAACAAAAATCCGATAAAAAATTTTTACCAGCCTGGGATGAATATGAATCAATAGCAAAACAATATGGAGTAAGATAATATGAAAATGTTTGATAGTAATTACATAGAAAAAGAACTAAAGAGCATCAACAAAAATCTATCGAAACAAGTAAGCATCTACATCTTTGGCGGAGGAGCAATGAGTTTTTTTGATCTTAAAACAGCTACAAAAGACATTGATGTTATCCTACCTTCAGAATCAGAAGCATCAGCATTGATTAAAACCTGCTAGGTATGATTAATTAAACCTGGAATATCAACTCATAAGCAAGAAGATCCCCACTCAACGTTTTTTCTATATCTAGCAACTTTTCTTCAGTCCAATCATTACCATCTACACTTTGAATAGGATCACCGCGAGAAAGATACCATGATTTTAAAACCTCAAACGCAGAATAGTTTTCCATAAGCCATCCACGTCCAAAACGAGGAAAAGAACCAGAAATCATATCAGAACGATTCCGCCCTTCATTAAAAATTTCATACTGCTGAGAATCACTCATAACAAACTCATCAGAAATAGGCTCATACCAAATACCGCCCCTATACGCACCCCACTCATAAAGAATCATGCTACTGTTGACACTATAACTATCTAAAATATTATTTCCAACACTCATGAAATGCTCTAACATCAAACCCCAACAATCAATAGGCTCCCAACCGCTGGATGGACTACCAATTAAAAAATCATAACCACTTAGATTATAATCATAAGGCTCAGCATTATAACAAGGATGAACCCACTCGCTCTCAGCGACATTACGGTGAGTAACTGTAACACCTACAAAACCAGAAAAAATACTTCTAATACTTGGTAAAATCTCCTGAGACCAGACAGAACCATTGACTTCATCCCACACAAGTTTATTCAACTCATTAACAGTAGAAAAAGCCTCAACATTATAAGCCTCAGCGATACTAGCCCAACTTGAAACAACAGGCGTAAACATATCTAATAGATCCTTCCCTCTTTGATAACGAACATCAGGATCAGGTTCTTCCCATTCAAAACCACGTCCATCATCAAAATTAGGATGCATAGGATTAGGAATTAATAAAATCCTAAAACCCTCACGCCTCAAAGCCTGTAAATAAAAAATAAAAACATCATCACAAAGTGTCACCACCTCATCACTATCATTAATAATCACATCAGGTCCCATCATAACAGTATCAACACCAGCATTTCTTAAAACATCTGATTTCAAAAGAATATTACGAACTTCATCCAACCTTGAACCCCAGACACCACGGTAAAAAGCCGTATAATTGGAATAATCCAAAACAACAGGCTCCTTAAAATCACTCCACCATGAATCAAAATCGTTATCCTCGACAAGATTATCATCACTTGTTTTTTTATCGTTTGAAATACAACCTGCTATAAAAAAACACACAACATTCAACAAAATAATTACAAATATTAACTTCGAGGACATACTAACTCCAAATAAATGGGAAATTCTACAAACTTAAAAATTTATTTATAAAATATAGCAGGTTTTACCCTGATTTCATTTTTATAATATTATAGTTCATCAGCCTTCTCAAATAATGCTTTCATGATTTCTCTTCTGGCTTCACTTTCCTCGGGCAATGGGTTTTTTAAAATAATAGAGCGAAAAAATGCAAACTGATTCCAAAAAAAGAGTATGCCGACCTTATCAGAATACCGCATCCTCAATTCAGCACCAGCACCATGATGCCTTCCACCATGCCCACCATATATTTCCCCATCGTCATATTCTTTAAAATACCAACCAAACCCATGATTATGCCCCTCATCAAGAGAGTCAGGATATTGAGCACTATGCATTTCCTCAACGGATTCTTCACTTAAAATTCGAACTCCATCATAGATACCACCACTAGTATGCATTATCAGAAAATGTGAAAAATCTGATATGGTAGTTTTCACGCCTCCTGCTGCATGATAGGTAGGTTCTAAGTAGGGCATTGGAAGATAAACACCTCTTACCCAAAGATATAGCCCTGCAAGTTCATCTTTGTCGTAATCAGAAAAATAAAAGCTTGTGTTGTACATTTGTAACGGCTCAAAGATATTTTCTTGGCAATAATCTGCATATGATTGATTTGTGATTTGTTGTAGAGCATAACTTAAGATTTCATTATTCTGTGTAGAATAACACACGTCTTCCCCTGGAGCATAATCATTCCAAACTTTTGAGCTATAAAATGACCCGCCAGGAAGAAAATAATCATCTAGCAGACTATATGGTAATTTTAAAACCGTAAAATATAATAGAAATCTTAAAGTCGTATCAGGAATGCTAGATTGATGGGCCATCAACATTCTAATTGTAATATTTACTTTAGGATACTTTGGATTTTTTAAATCAAAAGGTAGATACTCACTAACATTGTCATCAAGACCAATTAAACCAGACTCGTTAAGCTGCATAATTGCTACTGCACAAACCGATTTTGAAGTAGAGCCTATTGGATAGACTGTATCAGGAGTTGCTTTTCTTTTATCTAAAGGATTTAGATCAGCATATCCATATCCCTTTGCCCATACCGTTGTATTATTTTTTACAATACAGACAGCTATCGATGGCAAATGTCCGTATCTCATTAATTCTTCAATTCTAGCATCAAAATCGTCAGCTGCCTCGTTTTCAATGCCTTCTTCTATACCTATGGTGATAGGTATTGTGCTTAAAATCAAACACAGAATCAATAGAGAGATAATTATTTTTTTCATTTCTTTTTCATCTTATCATATTCTACTAATATTAAAAATATCTTAAACAATATATAAATGTTCCGAATTTTACCCTGATTTCATTTCAAAAACAAAAAATAACTCTCTAGACGAGAAGTTTTATATTTTCTTGATGTTTACCTTGAATATTAATACTTTTATTTTTGCATTGATGAGGGAAAATAATGAAATGTGAACCATTGAAAGACAAAAAACAAAAAATGATGAAAGATGTTCTTACATCAACTGACAACAACATTAATGATAAAAGTGAGTTTTATTTAGGTTTTAAAAAAGGCGTTAATGATTCTTTTAACGTTTTTGCCTCTTTTGTTGATTTATTTAAAAAATATAAAAATAATGTGAAATTACTAATGAATGAACAAAAAGATGTATGGTTAAAATTTGTACAATATTATGAAACTCAATCAGATACCAACCCTTCAAATTACCTTAACAGATACAACAACTGGCTTTTTGATTATATTTTTTATGATATTAACAACATGAGTCCTAATGATTTTTTAAGTTTATAAAAAAAATTCATGTGCGCTCCTACAAATTTTTTCCCCTTAAAACGTGTAAGTTATGACATTGTTATATGACAGACTCTAATCACTGTACATTGATTAAAACCTGCTAGGTATGATAATTTTATATGATAAAATATAATTATGTTTTTATTAATACTTTCAATGACCCCAAATAACAGTTAATAAATGATTAAATCTATCTGATTTTCAACGTAAATGTGGAAAAGTATAAATATTAGTTAATAACATATATTTATTAATTAATAACAATTTGTGATGAAAATGCCAAAAAAGCAAGAATATAGACTTGAACACGCTCCAACACTAAACACAGTTCTAATGGTAGAAAACACCCTAATGAACATGGATAAGAGCATATTCAAAGTTGCAGACATAAAGAAGAAACTACCAAAACAAGTAAACCACAGAACACTAATGATAATATTATCATATCTAGAAGAATCCAATAAGATTCTCGTCACAATAAAAGGAATCACTTGGATTCACAATACAAGTCCACGTTTACGGAAAGAAATTTCCGAAGGGCTTGAAATATGAAGAAAATAAGAGTAATTCTCTCATCTGACGCAAAAGAAGTATACAACCATCTAAAAGAAGAGGCACCTAAATCTAAAACAGAAAGAACAATACTAAATGCAATAACAAAGAAAATTGAAATTATAAAATCAAATCCACATTATGGAGATCCAATTGCTAAATCACTTATTCCAAGAGAATACCTTGATAAATACGAAATAACAAACTTATTTAGGGTCGAACTACCGAATTATTGGAGGATGCTGTATACCTTAAAAGATGGGGATACAAAATGTGAGATTATTGCTTTTGTTTTAGATTTATTAGATCATTCTGTGTATAACAAGAAATTTAGATATGCAAGAAAATAGTCTCTAATCACTGTACACTGATTAAAACTTGCTAGGTATGAAATTAATATATTGTTTTATATACAATAACATTATTTCATATAACAAAAGGGAGGAAATTTAAGATGACGGAAACTTGTTCAGAAAATGATGATAAGATCTGGAAAAAATTTTTAAGAGAACATTGGCAAATATGTGTTTTATTTGTAGTAATAGCTGTTTTTGCAGCAGTTGGTGCAATTTATGTCTTTTTAAGCTTTATTGGAGATGCTCAATTAACTGGTCTAATACCTGAAACATTAGGATTATGGTCAATGGGATATATAGTGACCTTTATGTTGCATTTGATTTTCTGGGAAGCACTTTTCATCGGAATCCCAGTAGTTATAGTTATAGCCGTTATTTATTTCGGATGGTGGAAAAATTTACCAGATGCAGAAAGGAAAGAATACAAAGATGGACATCTTTTCGGCAAACGCTCGACCAGGTCAGACGGAGGTGGAGCAATATCGTTTTTGATCACTATTGTGTTCATCATCAAGATTTGGCTTGATGGGAACTGGGGTGTTGCTATTGCTACATGGGAATTTGACTATCTCGTGCATACATGTCTTTGGGCATTGGTTGTGGTTTTAGTCATATTCGGGATACCTATGCTTATTGGTGGCTCCTGGTGGTTAAGTCGTGAGATGAAAAAGTAATCCTAGAAACAAAACCTGCTAGGTACTATCATCATATCTAACAGATTTTTTGATTTATTCGTAATATCAATATAAAAAATCTAGATGCTTTACCGGATCAAACTAGTCTTTTTTAATGCATTTTAATAATTGCACTAATTTTATATACCTTTTAAATACATACTATATTAAAGAGAAAAACTTTGAAAATCTGGGAAGATGAACGATTGTGAATATAAAAAATGTTTTAGAGTTAAAATCCAGAAGGAAAACTTATCAATATATTTTAAAATATCCTGGTTTGCATCTTAGAGGACTTTCTAGAAAATTACAAATTCCAAAAACAACAATGCTTTATCATCTAAATTTTTTAAAAAAAAGAGAGCTTATCAGAGAAGAAAATGTTGATAGTAGAGTTCGTTATTATGGCATTAATAGTATCGGTGTTAAAGATAAGCAACTTTTTAGTTTGATGAGAAAAGAAATACCTCGTAAAATTATTTTGATTTTATGCATCTGCGTGATACAATCCCAAAAAGATATTGTATATTTTGATAAAAAATGGCCTAGGATGATGAAAAATATAAATTTTAAAATGGGTAAACACCCAACAACCATCTCGTTTCATTTACAAAAACTAGAAGAAATGGGAATAATTGAAAGTTGGTCAAGCGGTAATCAGACATTGTATAGGCTAAAAGATTCTATGTTATTTATTGATTTTTTAATAAAGTATGAAGGAAAATTATTTGATAGTGCCACAGGGCATTTCATTAAATGGATGGAATTTTATGCACTGGGAGGAGAATGCGTGGATAGCTTTGAAAAAGTATTATTTGAGATTTTTCCACATCCTTACCATTGCTAAAAAATAGTCAAAAATACGTAGTTACCAGGATTTTTGGTCTATAAACTTTATATAAGAAGTTAATACAAATATTATTAGAGGTAAAAAGAAAATGATAAAGAAAATAATAGCAATTGGAATAATAAGCATGTTTTTACTGACTTCGTGTTCTGTTTTTGCTGGTGCACATAAAGACAGCAGTCATACAGGAACTATCGACCAAGATGGGCAGCCAGAACCGATAGTAATAAGGGTATGTATCGTTAAATCAGCTTTTTTAACTATGGGTTGCTCGGTAGGAAAATCCAGTTTTGCAAAAGAACTCGACAATTACAGCTGGACCGTAGGTGACCAGACATATATTATTAATCTAACACAAATATCACGACGACAGAATTCCCCGGTTTACATGAGCGATCTGTTGAATTATAAAAAAATCAAAAAGAATTACGATGTAATCTTAATTTCAGGGATACAGGATGAACAAATCCTCAGCGGTTTACCAATTACTAGAAATAGCCTCCGAATGAAAATTTTAAAAAGAAACCTACAACGTTTCGTCAAAGAAGGCGGTGGTTTTATTGGTCATTGTGGCGGTAGCACTGTTCCTATAAGATCGGCTTATAATGAACCGCGTACATTAAGTGAATATGTACTCTATAAAGGTTTTTTCAGCGATGTAGATGTGAAAGTCTATTGCCATACCGGAATGCCGATTCTATGTGAGCATGGATATCTTAATCGTATCTTTAAACCTCGAAATTGGCTTCGTTATACTCTACATCCAGAATATATGGGGTATCTTGGATATTTATATTATAATGCTTTTCATTCGCCCTGCGGAATCCCTATGAATCTAAATATAAGAGATAATGATCATCCTCTTTTCCGAGGTTATCTTGATGACACCTTACTTATAAGATGGGGAGGCGGACCAGCGTATATTGTACCAGTGGATAACCCAAATGTATCGAATCTGGCAGATTATCCATATGAAGAAGATCCCTATGTGAATGAATCAACGAGAATTAATTATTGGACCTTTAATGAACCTTTTTCTCTTATACAGTCGGGGCTTGCAACTTTAGTCGGGTTTAGATTTTTTCCAAAAATCTCAGATTTCATTATTAGGCGGAATGGAAAGTGGAATAGTGCCTGGAATCTGACTGACTGGGATCGGACTGATATTCCAATTATCACCGATCATGCCAATCACTCCGCCTTAGTCACCTTTAACTATCCTGAAGGTGACGAAAATGGTGGGAGAGTTCTCATATGCGGTTGCCATCCGGAGATTTGTATCTGGGAAAGAGAGGGTAACTATATACGAATGGCAGAAGATGATGACGATAATCATATGAGGGAAGGGCTGATTGAATGGGTTAATGATAGTGGTACGCCAGGCGATCCCAGTGACGATCGTCTGCTCAACAAGTCAGATTACATCGATGACCCGCTGTGCTGGTTTGTACGCAGAGAAGCCGCCTGGGCATATGGAAAGGTGCCAGATGATCATTTTCCACCGGTATACGGGAGGTCAGAGGTAGTTGACATTGATCCAATTTTACAGGAGTTATTAGAATTCACCATCGACTGTACAGTAGGCAAAGAAAATGGTGAAGTTTGGAATAATGCTAATCTCTCCTTATACTATCGGTATAACGGGAGTAATTCAGACTACACGTGGATTGATTGGACATGTTACGATTCCATTCACGCACCACCCTGGCGTTTTACATTTAATACAACTAAAGCGTATGGTTTAGGAAATTACGAGTTCTACTCTATTTTAAACACGACTGATGCCTCTGGAAACTATAACTGTGAACTTCCTCCACCAGGTGCTGATGCAGCATGCGTTTTGGGAGAAATGGGACATAAGGTTTGCTGGGTGTAGGCCATAAGCCCCTTTCTGTTTTAAACGGCATTCTACTATGCGTCCTACCTATGAGCAGTCTGAACAACTGATCTCAACGTTTGGACTTGCTCCAGGAACAGATAGACCGTTTCAACAAATCTCAAGAAGACCTCATCACCTAGTGAATCATAGCATTATTCTTGAGCTGTGTCGTTTCTGCTTCTCTGTAAGGATTCTCACCCTTACTGCTTGAGCAGTTTCCCAGTTCAGAGCGAGAGGGGACTTTCCTCAGCGATATACGCCGTAAGCCGTCCACCTACGCCCAGCAAAAAAAGTTAAAGACTTCACAGTTTAATATAATTTTGTATTAAGTTGTTGGAAAAGACGAAATTGATTCTTTTTCATCTACAAATTCATAATTATAGTAAATTCTGGTTTTAAACCAGGTCTCTACAGTTTGGGGAATTTCTACAGAGATAATAAGCTTCTTTTTCGATCTTGGTTCAATTGAATATACAGTTTCACTTTCAGATATAACCCTCAAATCACTCATTTTATAAAAACCAGCTATTACTTTAACAGATTCAGCAGTATCAATACCAAGGTTTTCTACATATAAAACTACTTTTACAAAATCACCTAGTTCTGTGTTTGTATATATTAAAACACTATCGCCTTCCCAGCTATGAGTTAGGAGAGCTCTAGAGGAAATTGGATAAGTAGTTACGCCTGTACTAGAAAATGTATATTCATTTGGAATAAATCCACAAGATTTGTCGGGAGTTGTTGTTTCAAGGAAATAATAACCACCTGTATAAAAACCATAACCGGGTATGGCACTTTCACTCAGACCAACACCGACAGCCATATGATTAGTCAATCTAAGTAAAGCAACATCATAACCCATATTATAAAGGATTGAAGCTGTTAGAATAGCTTTGTCTTCACAGTCTCCTCCACCAATGCCAGTAAAAAGCGTTTCTACAGGATAATTTGGATACTCATAAGAGCTATCGGTCTCACTATCCTCTTTATATTTAAGGTTTTGTACAAAGGATGCAACATAATTTATTTTATCTACATCACCAGTCTGAGTAAATGCAAACATGATGCATTCAATAAGTACATCTATGTATTTGTCATCATA
>JAGMDE010000028.1 GCA_023128855.1 Thermoplasmatales archaeon
AAGATATTGTAAAAATAGAAAATAGAGAACTTGACCCTAAAGAAGTTGACAAGATAGCACTTATTGCTCCAAAAGCTACTATTAATTTCATTAGAGATTACGAGGTTGCAAAGAAACATAGGGTTAAACTACCAAAAGAAATAGTTGGAATTGTTACTTGTTCAAATCCAACCTGTGTATCTAATGTAAAAAACGAACCAATTGAGAGTAGATTTAGGGTTATTAGTAAAGATCCAGCTAGAATAAAGTGTTATTATTGTGAAAGAGAACCAGAGGATATATCTGAAAGAATTATCTGATTTCTTTGAGTATTTTTTCTGCTCTATCTAGTTTTATTTTTCCTTCTTTTACTATTTGGTTTGCTACTTTATCTATTTCTTCTCCTTTTGCACCAGCCATTACTGCAATGTTTTTTGCATGGAGTGACATATGTCCTTTTTGTATACCAACTGTTGATAAAGCAAACACTGCTGCAAAGTTTTGAGCAAGACCAACACTTACCACTATTTCAGCAAGTTCTTTAGCTGTTTTTATTCCAAGGATTTTCTTACATACCTTTGCTTTTGGATGAATATTTCCGGCTCCACCAATAATTCCAACTGCCATTGGTAGTTCAAGTTCACCGACGAGATTACCGTTTTTATCCTTATAATAACGGCTTAATGAAGTATATTGACCATTTCTTGCAGCATAGGCGTGTGCACCTGCTTCTATAGCACGAAAATCATTTCCAGTTGCAATAATAAGTGCGTCAATACCGTTCATAATTCCTTTATTATGAGTTGCTGCTCTGTAAGGATCAACAGCTGCTAAGTTATAAGATTCGAGAAATGCATCAACAACGTGTTCTCCACCCATTTTCTCTTTATCAAAAACAGCTTTTGCTTTAGCAATTCTTTTATCTGCAAGATTGGATATGATTCTAAGTCTTACTTTTCCACCAGTTATTTCTTCCATCATTGGTGTTAATGCCTCGCACATTGTATTTACTGCGTTTGCACCCATTGCATCACGAACATCAACAACAAGATGAACGACTATCATTTTTCCAATTTCGCTATCTAAAATTCGGACCTCAATATCCTTTGCGCCTCCACCAAATTTTACAAGAATTTTGTCTTGTTCATTCGCAAGCGCTAAAATCTCTTTTTTCTTGCTCATTAATTTTTGAGCAGCCCCTGCAATATCGTCCATATGTAATATCTGTATTTGACCAATCATTAAAGGTTCAGTGCATTCTGTTTTAAATCCACCTTTTATTCTTGCAATTTTTGCAGAATTACTTGCAGCTGCGATAACACTTGTTTCTTCTGTTGCCATTGGAACAAGATAATCTTTCCCATTGATCTTGAAATTGACAGCAATTCCTAATGGAATCTCAAAGCTTCCTAGGGCATTCTCAATCATTCTGTCTGCAATACCTATGTCCAAACAGGATGATAACAAATTTGTCTCATTATCATCTAAATTTGCAAATTTTTTAATTACTTTAACTCTTTCGTTAACTGGAAGTTTGTAGAACCCAGATATCTGAGATGATTTCTTATTATCAACCATAATAATATGCCTCCTTGTTTTGGGAACCTGAAAACAACTTCTTATTTTTATAAGTGTTTATTTGAATATTGCTTAATGCCGATTATTCTTTCAAACCAATTTTCTCGTTTAAATAATTCAAAAAAGTATGGTAGATTTCCTTCCTAATTTTTCCTTTTATCTGAATATCAACTGAATGTTCTTTTACGCTGTGAATTTTATTTATTTTTATAATAGCAGTACACTTTTCTACATCTGATAAAATTGCAGTTATTTCCACTTTTTTACCTTTTGATATTTCAGAAGAAAATTCATCAATTTCATCTATTGTTTTTCTTAAATCAGACTTTTTTTCAGGGTGTTCATATAATGTTTTATGGTCAACGACAATCTTTGCTGTATTCCTAAACTTGGCTTTTGCTAGTCCTCTTAATATTAACTCAGTGGTAGGTAATAATTCAAAATCTTCTTCAATCATTTTACCAGATGTAATCTTTGACAGGAAACTTGGAGGATCCACCTCTTTGTTTTCAACATTAAAGTCAAACTTGATATGAAGATTTTTCAAATATTGTTTTTCAAATTTGTGTTTATCTTCTTTTTTTGTTGGATGACTTGCGTCTACCCAATCCATAACTTCTTTTGGGGCTCCCATAACCCACGGGGGTTCCCTAAAGCCACTACCATATCTGCTCATTTTATCAAACCTCTAATGCTCTCTTATTTTAACTGCCATTCCATAATTGAAAGAATACATTTCAAACTTATTAAGAAGACACCTTCCAACTGCTAGAAGGTTATCTTTTTCATTAACAATAAGGCATTCATCATAGGGTCTAAGTTCGGAATCACAATCCTTTACAAACTTAGCAAAGACACTTTTTCCATCTTTTACAAAAGGAACTGCATCTTTTTCTACAATAACTCTTAGTTTTGGATATTTGAAATGTTTATGCAATAGTCTTGCTCCATCCATTTTTAAAGTGAACATGCCATCGTTAGCACGCATGGAAAGAATGTGTTTTTCATTGCAATAAACATTTCTTATTTTGTTGGTCTTTTTCGATTTAACAACTCTTATTTTCCCATTTAGCAACGCTTTTCCGGTACCTCTGCCAAATTGCATATCTGAAACAGCAGAAATTCTATGTACATCTCCATTAAATCCTTTCTTGATTGATCCCTTGATTTCTTCTAAAGTTTTGTTACCTTTCCAACAAATCATATTCTTATTTTGTGTAAAATCATCAAATATCTTTGTTACTTCTTCCTCTGTTTCTTTATCAGTAATATCCGGAAAAACAGATTGAGCAAATGGGTACATTTCATCTAATTCAAGGGGTACCGGCCCAAGATGAGAGTCTACCAAAATATTTACATCAGCCTTTCCTAGAACTTTATTAATTTTTTCAAAATAATAACTTGTATAAGGTTTTCCTCCCTCTGGAAATGCAACTGTATCTTTAAAAGCTGGTTTATATCTTTTCAAAAGTCTGTTATGACACCTGTAAACCAAGGGTCTATGAATTGTTTGACTTCCAGTATAAAACAAGGCTTTGTTTTTACTAATTGGTTCAAATTGTTCTAAAAATTCTTTATTTTCTCTTAACCTAAGTTCTCTCAAAGCCTCTAAAAGATAAGGATTTGAGTTTGCCCTTCTTTCAACAAGTTCCCAGAGGTTACCATTAGCAATAGCATTTCTTATCTTTTTAATCTCAGCAAAACTAACATACAAATTGTGCTTTGCTATCTCTAGGATTTTTTCTTTTTTGCCTAGTTTTTTTAGTTCAGAAGCAGTATATTTTGAACAAACAGGGCAAGAACAAGGTAGTTCAGTCAAATTTTCAAGTTTTTCGGTTCCCCAATAAAATAACATTCTGCTATCATTTGCATATTTTACATACGCAGAAGAATCAAAAAAATCACATCCAAGAGCAACAGCTAGTGGAAATGTAAGAGGATGCCCTGCTCCAAATAAATGAACTGGTTTTGATGGATCTAAACCTTTTTTAGAAGAAAGAATACACCTAACAAGATCGGTATATCTCTGATTTTCCATTAGTGGAACCACTCCACCTATTGGATAGAAATCTGCATCTATTTTACTTAATTCCTTTGCACATTTCTCCCTGAGATCTGAGTAAATAGACCCTTGAACAGTGCATGCTAGGTTCATATCTCCTTTTAGTTTTACACTTTGTTTAGCGCGCTTTAATGTTTCTTTTATTCCTTGTTCTGCTTCAGTTTTTGTTTGGTTTGGTTTCCCAAAAACATCAAGTATAGTTCCAATGTCACTTCCAATATCTCTCTGAAATTCAACAATTTCTAGAGGATCTACTTCGACATCTCCATAGATATAGGATTGAAATGTTCCAGAATCGGTCATAATAGTGCCATCAAAATCTATGAGTTTGTGAACACCTTTGCTTAATGCTTTCTCTTTAAGTTTAACGTCTTTATTGATGATATAAGAGTTTGTAATGACAATTTCAACTCCAAAAAGCTTTTTCATCTCCTTTGGAGTAATAAGCATCTTATTTGGATTTATAACTGGCATTAGATTAGGAGTAGTAACAGTTCCATGCTTTGCAGAAAACTTACAAATCCTCCCTGCCGCGTCTCTATCTTTTATTTCGAATTTCATGATTTCTTCTAGGGAGTAATTAAAAGATAGATATTTAGTTTTGGTTCTATAAAAAAGCCATTTTTCTTCGTTTCTGATATTTAAAACTATGTTTTATCTTTACACGTTTACTTTGTTAAAATGAAACCTTTACTATGCTCCTATCTGGATCGGATTAACAATTCTCTTAAGAGTGGCAATTGCAGACAATGAGGCCATATAACTTGACTTAGGATTATTTGGATTGGGCATATTTTCTACCTCAGCTCTTAATCTACCAAACTTACCATGAGCAAGTATCTTATGACTAATTCTAGTTGCTACAGGGTCAACAACAATCTCTACCTTTGTATCATCAAAACCTATTCCTGCAAGAGACAAACTTGCAGCTACATTGATATTCATAGGGAATTTTTTTACTGCCTCTCTAGCTTTTCCTTTAAAAACAATTGTACGTTTATCATAGCTTTTACCTAGTGACTCAGGAGATTTAGTAGTAACAAGTGTTACTTCATCTATAATGTCAATACTCCCAGATAAAATACCATCGATACCACATACAGCTCCTGACGGTAAATATATTTTGCATCTTTTCTCCTTAGCAATTTTTTCAATTCTATCTTTAAATTTTTTATTTAATAAACTTCCAACACTCATAATTACTAAATCCTTACATGCTTTGGTTACCATTTCAGCATATTCTTCTACTGCTCCTTGTGATGCTGCTTCAAAAACAACATCTACATCATCTAAAAAATCTTTTACAGGTTTTATTTCAGCTTTCTTCAGAATTTTACAAAGTTTATTAGATGCGTCTTCTTTGATATCAAACATATAAATTTTTTCAATATCTTTCATCTTATCCGCAGCTTTTGCTACATCGGTGCCTATTGCTCCACAGCCAATAATTCCAAGTTTCATGTTATAACCAAAACCTTAAAACACCAAGTGGATATAAATAATACTGTCATGGACGATATTGATCATTACCTCTTTGAGGATCTAGGAAAAGACGGCGATATTACTTCAGATTCTTTATTCTATGATGAAAAAGCTGAAGCAAATATAGTAGTAAAAGATGATTGTATTATTGCAGGTTTAGAAGAAATTAAAACTGTTTTTAAAAAAACTGGAGCTCAAACAGAATTACTAGTAAATGATGGAGATTTAATCAAAAAGAATACAATAGTTGCAAAGATAAATGGACCTGCTCGCGCAATTTTAAAAGGAGAGCGACTGGCTCTTAACATCCTTGGAAGAATGAGTGGTATTGCTACAGAGACAAAGAAACTTGTTGATATCTGTAAATCAATTAATCCTAATGTAACAGTAGCTGCAACAAGAAAAACTACTCCAGGTTTTCGTAAGTTTGAAAAGAGAGCCGTTGAAATTGGTGGTGGAGAACAACATAGATTTGCACTTTATGATGCAGTTATGGTTAAGGATAATCACCTAAAATTAGTCGGTTCAGTTGAAGAAGCAATAAAACGAGTAAAGGATAAAGTTAAGGATAAAACTATAGAAATTGAAGTTGAAAATGAAAAAGATGCAATTACTTCTGCGAAGCTGGGTGCAGATGTTATAATGTTGGATAATTTTGATCCGAAATCAGGAGAAATAGTCGCAAAAAAGATTAGAGAAATAAATTCTGATATTTTAATTGAAATATCTGGAGGTGTTAATCCTAACAATATTAAGAATTATGCTTCATTTGCTGATCGTATTTCATTAGGCTATTTGACTCATTCTGTAAAGAGTAAAGACTGTTCTTTAGAAATATTAGGAAATGTTTAATTATTAGATTTCCATTTACAATATTGGAAAAAATATATTAATCACAATAAAGAGGGGCTTATTGTTGTGAGGGTATGGTGAGTAGATGAGGAAAATTATAGAAGAAGTAGTTGCTAATGATAAGAAGGCTAAAAAGGTTAAAAAGGGTGGAAAATCTAGGAAAAAGGATGCTTTAAAAGATTCACTTACTCGTCAAACAGTTGAACGTAGTGTTAAAGATAAAGAATTAGAGGAAGTGCTATCTAGTTTAACAACTACTATAAAGGTTGTTGGCTGTGGTGGTGCTGGGACTAATACGATTTCTAGATGCATTGCTAGTCAAATAACTGGAGCGGAATTAATTGCACTTAATACAGATGCTCAGCATTTGTTGTTAGCTGAAGCACCTAACAAAGTTTTGATCGGCAGACATCTCACTCATGGTCTTGGTGCTGGTTCTCTTCCACAGATTGGTGAAGAAGCAGCAAAAGAGAGTGAACAGGATATTCGACTTGCTATTGGTCGTGCGGATATGATTTTTGTAACCTGTGGACTTGGTGGTGGTACTGGTACAGGTTCAGCCCCTATTGTTGCTCAGATTGCTAAAGAAGCTGGTGCTCTTACCATTGGTGTTGTTACCCTCCCATTTAGTGTTGAAGGTGTTATCCGTATGGAGAACGCAGAAACTGGTCTGAAACGTTTAAGGGACATATGTGACACTGTTATTGTTATTCCAAATGACAAATTGTTGGATGTTGTTCCTAATCTTTCACTAAATGCTGCTTTTAAGGTTGCAGATGAAGTTCTAATGAGATCAATTAAGGGTATTACTGAGATGATTACGATGCCTGGCTTAGTAAACTTAGACTTTGCAGACTTGAAAACAATTATGAAACGTGGAGGAGTTGCAATGATCGGTCTTGGAGAAGCAGAAGGTGAAAACAAGGCAGTAAATGCAGTTGTTGAGGCACTTAACTCACCACTTCTAGAGGTTGATATATCTGAGGCTACTGGTGCTCTTGTGAATGTTACCGGTGGCGAGGATATGACTATCAGTGAAGCAGAGAGAGTTGTCGAAGAGATCTATTCAAGAGTTGATCCAAATGCACGAATCATATGGGGTACAACTGTTGATCCTGCGCTTAAGAGAAACATTCGTGCAATGCTAGTAATTACCGGTGTTAAATCAAAACAGATATTAGGTCCATCTCAGAAATCTTTTGAAAATGAGGAAATGGGAATTGATTTTGTAGCATAAAACTCCCCTCCTTTTCTCTTTATTAAAAAACAGCCAAATTCTTTATATATACCTATTTATTTGACCAAATAGCTTATAAGGGGTGTCCATAAGTGAAATTATTCAGTCGAAAAAGCAACATTCCTGATGACAGATCAATCATGGAAAAAGCCTGGGACCTACAACATAGATTAGAAGCAAGACAGAATAGAGTAGGCAAAGGAAAATATGGTAGAGTCCTAAAGATGGCTAGAAAACCAACCAACGAGGAATACTCGAAAACATCTAAGATAACAGGAGCAGGTATACTTCTTATAGGTGGACTCGGATTTCTAATTTTTCTATTATCTACTATAGTAGCGCCCTATTTAGCTGGGCTTATTGGATGGTAAAAGGTGTAATGATATGGAAGAAACTGATTTTGAAGAGACTGCAGAAGAAACAACAAAAATATTTACAATAAAAACACAGGTTGGTAAAGAGCAAAATACTGCAGATCTTATCAATAGTCGTGCACAGAAATCAAAAATTAAGATACCTTCTATATTAGCAACTCCTGAACTTCGAGGATATATTTTCTTAGAGAGTTACGACATAGAACGAATTAGAGAAATGATAAAAACAGTTTCTTATGCTCGAAATATGCTAGAGGGAGATATTCCCATAGAGCAGATAGAACATTTCCTTGTTCCTGCATCTGCTGTTGCTAAGATTACAGAGGGAGATGTTGTTGAAATGGTTGCAGGGCCCTTTAGAGGTGAAACTGCAAAGGTAACTCATATTGATGATGCTAAAGAAGAAATTACTGTAGAATTATTCGAGTCAGTTGTTCCTATACCGATAACTGTTCGAGGTGAACAGGTTAGAGTAATAAAAAGAAAAGAAGAAGAAAAAAAGGAGTAGATATTTATGGCAGAGACAGTCAAAGCACTTGTTGATGGAGGCAAAGCATCTGCAGGTCCACCACTTGGTCCAGCACTTGGACCACTAGGTGTAAACATTATGCAGATCATCAACACTATTAATGACAAAACCAAACAATTCGATGGAATGAAAGTTCCTGTAAAAGTTATAATTGATCCTAAGACTAAAGATTTTGAAATTGAAGTAGGAACACCTCCTGCAACTTCACTTATTCTAAAGGAACTAGGCTTGGAAAAAGGATCAGGTTCAGCAGGTACGCATAAGATTGGGGATCTTACTGTTGACCAAGCAATAAAAGTAGCTAAGATGAAATATGATAATCTTCTTGGTAAAGAACTCAAGCAAAAAACAAAGGAAATCATTGGAACTTGTGTATCAGTTGGGATATCTGTGGAAGGTAAAACACCACAAGAAATTCAAAAAGCAATAGATGAAGGTGAATTTGACTCTAAATTTCAATCTTAATCTGTTTATCTAATTTTTCTTTAATTTCTTCCCTTTTACCTGAAGGTTTTTCTAACATTCTTTTACGCATCCTTTCTTTCATACTTCCAGATAGAATATCTTCACGAATCAGTCTTTGCTCTTTTTCTAAAGCTTTGAGCCTCTCCTCAAGATTTCTAACCCTGTCTTCTAACTCTAAGATAATTTGTGCATCATCCATTAAAAATTGTATCGTTTAATAAGTTTTAAAGCTTTTTAGAGTTATATTCTCTTTAATCCTCTTTGAAAGAACTGTTTAATTGATTTTACCATTCTAATATTGCGGTAATCTAGAGAGAGAGTTACTCCTTCACCCCAAGTTTTTTTCTTGTTTATATGAGATATAATTGTATCTTTATTCAAATCAGTTGTATCTATAACTGTATACCCGTAACCTGCATACTCTGGTTCATGGGCATCTGATCCACCTGTGCCTCCAAGATTTAGTTCTTTTGCAAGGTTTACCATTTTTAGAATTGTTTGAGGAGTACTGCAAGAGTTAAATACCTCAATTGCAGAGATTTTGTTAATAATTGATTTGAGTTTTACTTTTTTGATACCAGACATGTTTCTATAGAGATGAGGGACAATTGGTGTACCTCCCAAGTCAATGATTTTTTCAACAGTTTCCTCTATAGAAAGCCTTCTAGAAATATTCTCTTTGACATCTAAAGCTATCATATGTCCATCTTTGGTTGATATCTCTACACCTGGGATAACAATGAAGTCTTTTGGAGCAACTTTTAAAGCTCTAAGACTACCCTCAACAGAGTTGTGGTCGGTAATTGCCATTCCTTGCAATCCTCTTTTTTTAAGGCTTTTGATAATTTCTTTAGGTGATCCTATTCCATCCTCTGAACACTCTGAGTGAATGTGTAAATCCAGCTTTAACATAATTATACTCCAATTTTAAAACTTGAAATTATCAAGAGTATTAGAAGCTTATCATTTGTAAAAATATGCGGGCGCCGGGATTTGAACCCGAGTTATAAGCTTGGCAAGCTGTTTTCAACTGGAGAAAATGAGTGTATTTCAAAGAATGATTTTGAGAAATATCTTACACTTAGAAGCATTGAGGGGTTATCAAAATCTTGGTATAATCAGTGTAAACAATATTTAGTAAAATATCTTGATTTTGTTTCTTGGAGAATAGATGAAGATAAAACATTGAGTTATTGTAAGGAATTGACGGTAAATAACTCTATAACATATTACCGTAAGAAGATTTACCAAATAAGACGATTTCTTGAATATCTCAAAGTAGATTGGGCAAGTGATATTAAACCACCACCTGAACCAGAGTACTATCCTAAAAGTATTACTAAAGAGGATATTGGGAGAACATTGTCTTATTTCAAGGGTCATAAGTTCATTAAACAGATTAAGGCGTTAATTCTCATAGGTGCATCTTCAGGGTTGAGAGCCGAAGAAATGTATCAGTTAACACCAGAAGATATTGACATTAAAAAGAGAATTGTTCATATAAACCATAATCCTGAGAATGGGCAGACTACTAAGACTAAGAGAAGCAGAATAGCATTCTTTAATGAAAAAACACAACAAGCATTATGTGAATTTTTAAAATATTTCAACAGTGGAAATGATTTAAAATGTTTGTTTACTCAAAGTCATATAACAAGAATATTTAGTAAATCGACTCTAAAGGTTAAAGACTTGCGTAAATACTTCAGTCAGGAATGGGATAGACATGGTGGTCCTACTAGTATTAAGAAGATACTCATGGGACACTCAATAAAGGGGGATACTGACCTTATGCATTATAACCATCAGTCTGAGGAGGATTTGAAAAGGATATATAATAAAGTAATGTCCTAAAAAACTCCATGCTATACATCCTTGTTTTCATGATATAATAGGCATGTTTTTCTTTTTTGATTCTACAATTTGACGCAGCACCCATTTTGAAATTGTAATCAGTGTAAAAAACATTTGGGATTTGCTACAGTTAACAATTGTTTTGCATATATATAATAGCGGTTAAAATATACTTTTTTATAAAATTATATATTTTCTGGGGAGGAAAGGAATCATGAATAAGAAAAAATTAGTTGTTTTAGTATGTATGATGCTAGTGACTTCTTTTATAGTTGTTTTTCCAAATGAGAATGTAAATGCAAGCGATGGAGAAAAAGATTGGTGGGACTATGATTGGAATTATAGTAAACAAATAACAATAAACCATGGCATGGTAGATGCAGATCTTTCAAATTTCCCTATTTTAATACATAATACTTCATCGGATTATATAAACCATGCTCAATCAGATGGAGATGATTTTGTATTTGTCTCATTTGATAATTCAACCAAGTATAACCATGAAATTGAATACTATAATCCTTCAACTGGTGAACTTGTTGCCTGGGTGAATATAACCTCACTTAGTTCAACAGAGGATACAGTTTTGTATATGTATTATGGCAATGCAGACTGTGGTTCTCAAGAGGATGTTGATGGAACTTGGGATAGCAACTATAAAGCGGTATATCATTTGAATGAAACATCAGGTTCAACTGTTTATGATTCAACAGGTAATAGCAATGATGCAACATATACTGGTGATTTACCTACATATACTGGAGATTTAATAGGTGGACAATATTTTGATGGAGCTGAGTTTGGAGGTGATTGGATTGATTATCCAAGTGGTGCTCATGTTGATGTGAGTGGAACACATGAATATTATGTAGAGCTTATAGATAATAGTAATTACCAAGTTCCAATAACTGTATTTAATAGTGATGGTAGTTACAGAGTGCCAGATATGGAAATAAGATACGCTGATAATAAGCTATATGCAAATGTCAAATATGGCGGAACCTCATGGATATTTTATCAAGTCGAAAATCCAACTGAAGACCCGACATATTATGCAATAGGGTTTGAAAGTGGAGCACAAACCTTTTTTAGAGACAACATAGAGTTGGGAACAGGTAGTATTTCTACAAGTTCTTTTACATCTACTACTCGTAGAATAGGTGCAAATGCTTGGGGAAATAGAGGACTATATGGGAACATGTATGAATATAGAATCTCAAACATAAAAAGAAGTGATGCTTGGATTATTACAACCTATAATACAATTGGTAAGCATTCTAATTTTTTAAGTATGGGTCTTGAAATTGAAAGAAACCAGCCGCCAATTGCAAATTTTACATATTCTGCTGAAGATAGAGAAGTAATTTTCGATGCCTCAGCGTCCTATGACCGATATGGAAAAATAGTTGGTTATAAATGGGATTTCGGAGATGGAACAGATGGAAACGGAATAGTTGTGATTCATAGGTATGCTGACTATGGAAAATATCTCGTGACACTAAATGTAAGAGATGACGATGGTTTAACGGATAATATATCAAAGGGTGTCATTGTTGTTGATGAAATGTCTCCAGATATTAGTAATTTTCAAGCTGTTCCTCTTGTTCAACTTCCAGGTGGATATGTGAATATATCAGCGCAGGTAACAGATGACGGTGGGTTAACTGATGTCTGTTTGGTCATTCGTTATCCTGATTATCATTGGGATAATATTTCTATACTAGAGAACAAGACAGGAGACACGTATTACTGCAACAGAACCTACGACATGGTTGGAATCTATGCTTGCCATATTTGGGCTATTGACACCAGTGGGAATAGTGCTACTTCACTATCCGTTCATTTTGAGATAATTGAGGAACTTGTTGCAGATGCTGATGGACCATATGATGGTTATGTTTATGAAAAAATACAGTTTGAAGGATATGCAGTTGGAGGAGTTCCACCTTACAGTTGGCACTGGAATTTTGGAGATGGGAATACATCCGATGAACAGAACCCTATACATATCTATACTAGTCCTGATAAATATACTGTTATATTGACTGTAACTGATAGTGAAAACAATGTAGCAATTGATGATACTTGGGCTTTTATTCCAGGCTCGATACCTATTCCTCCGCCAATTATTGATGGTCCAGCCAGTGGAGAAGTAGGAATTGAATATTATTACAGTTTTGTCACTATTCATCATTTGGGATATGATTTATCTTATTTCATTGAATGGGGAGATGGAGAAATAACAGACTGGACTGCTTTACTACCTTCGGGAACTCCATATAATGAAAGTCATAAGTGGACATCAAAAGGAAAATATATAATAAAAGCAAAAGCGAGAGACGTCTGGGGTACAGAAAGTGACTGGGCAACATTCGATGTCACTATGCCAAGGAACAAAATATCAGCCAACCAGTTGTTCCTCAGATTCCTGGAAAGATTTTAAGGACTTTTAGAGCGATTCCCAAATCTGTTCCCAATACTACGACACATGCTTGGGCTACAGTAGTCCAAATCTCTTTTTTTTTTATTCTTCTATTGTTGAAAACGTGGTAGAAGAATTTAGGTGACATAAATCTAATTTTAGACGAATTTATAAATAATAAAACAACCGTGATACGCATCAAAACAGAGGCGATATAATAGGGGTATCTCTTTCTCCTGTTGTACATTAAGACGTATAGGCTTATAACTGTTGTGTTTTGTTATAAATTATACCAATGGTTTTATAATGTAGGAGAAATATATTTAATATTGTTGAGTTGGAGAAAATATAGTTGCCATGCCTCACAGTTTGGCTTTTTATTTCTCCAGCTCCGTAGTTAACATTATTTTTTTCCCAACGCCAATAAACATAGGGATATACACCAAACCGCACCGCCAGAGCGTTTTTAAAGCATCTCTCGCAACGATACCCCTCGTTTTAATATGACCCCTATTTCCCCCCTAAAAATCGCTTAAAACCGATATATACGAAGATATACATATTTCCCCAAGAAAGATGATGCACAAAGGCACAGAGGGAGATACACACCTTTAGCCTTCCTTTATTATAATTATATTAGTTGCCTTTGTCTTTACTCAATTTGAAGATGCTATACATTCACACGCAGAAAATGGTATTATTTTGACATTTTTGACCCGAACTCAATGCGTCCTTTAGAATTTTTAATTAAGACATCACTTTCTAAAAGATGGTCAATAAGCCCCCCCAAAGTTATAAACTAAGTTATCATAAGTAATGTTATATCCCTGTTCACTAAGGTTGTTACAATAATCCAACACCTCTTGAGATTGTTCGACATGTGGTTTTCCTTGGTTTTCTTTGGTTTTATTTTTATCTTGAGAAAACCGTTTTTCTTCTGTTAAATCACTATATTTTATCTGGATTTCTTGGTTTTTTTCTAATTCTATAAAAAGAGGCTTTAAACCATCTTTTTCACGAATTTGGTTTATATCTCTACATACATCCCAGAAATCCAAGAAAACCGGAGAACCTTCCTGTTGCTGGTTTTCTTGTGTCTCAGTAGAACCAACATGGAACCAAGTACTATGTGATAGTTCTCCACATTTATATTCATCTACGGCTAAGATTTTTTTAATATCTTTATTAGCCAGTTCATCCCATACTGTTATTTCTCGAATTAATTCTTTAGATTTGAATCCATCCAGATGTGTATAAATCCATGAGCCTGCATGTCTATCATATTCATCTGCAACTTCCCTTATTGATAGAGGTTTATTTGCTTCACGTAAAATCTTAACTAATTCTTCTTCATCTTTGTTTAAAGCTCGTCCTTCTTCATCCTTTAAATGAAGAAAAACAAATCGAGCATAATCGTAATCAAACCAGTTAGCAATAACTCTATCATCAGCATCTTTTTTACGACTATGCTGGTGTATTACAGCGCTTGATTTGATATAATCAAGGAGTTTATTGATTTGCGTTCTAATAATTAGATTATTTGGTAATAAATCCTCGAGTTCCAATGCAAATGGAATAATTACTTCTCTTGGATAAAGAAGATATTGTAAAGCATGTCTCAAGCTTTTATTTGGTTTGTATTTCAACCGCCCGGATGCTTTTTTCAGGGCTTTTTGCTTTATTATTTCTGTTTGTTTTTCGGATGTGTCAACACGTAATGCATCCCAACGTCGACATCCTTCTTCATCAATACTTGCTTTTAATGATGTCACAATTAGTACCGGTTTTCCTCTAGTTTTTAAATCAACTGCTTTATTATCTATTGTTATTGTTGATACATTACCGCCAGAAGCCATTGTTTTAAATGTCTGACCTTGTATAGTATTTTCTTTTGGATCTTCTAGATGTATAACATATTCATCCCATGAAAAACCTTCTTTATCAGTCTTCCAGTACTTCAAAACTGTTGGAGATAAATCAGTTCTATGTAAATATTTTTCTTCTGGAACTATAACTTTACAGATTCTTTTTGTAATATAATCTTTCCCTGAACCGGAGTCATCTGAAACTATAAGGTTGCTACTTGTTGGCTCAGCATTTTTTACCAATCTTAAAGTTATTTTATTGACCATAGCTAAAGTTGTATTTTCTTCTCCAACTATTCCTTCTGCGTTTACCTCATTTAGTATATTTAGCAGTAGATTCTTATCTTTGAGAATCTCTTGTTCAATTTTTTCTTGTTCCAAGATTTCTTTGCATCCATCAGCTTCTAATTTTTTCCCAATTATTTTTCCCATAATTTTTCACCTCTAATTTTTATCAATAGATAGAGTCTAATGTCCTCTCCTCCCCATTAGCTTAAATGTTAGCATTAACCATGCTAATCATTGTATAGCATATAAATGTACTATTTAAATGTTTTGTTTTATTTGACCTATTTTTAAAATTTAAAAAGATTCTTAATAAAATTTAATATAGTAAAATACGTATTCTATGCGCATGATAAAGAAACCCTTAAATCTTTTAGTCAATAAAGAACTAGTTGATAATGCTAAAAAACATGGTATAAACCTATCAGCCTTTTTTGAACTTAAACTCCAAGAACATCTAGATCATTATTACGGAAAGCGTAATGTCAGAGTTTTTAAATGCGGGCGCCGGGATTTGAACCCGAGTTATAAGCTTGGCAAGCTTAAGTGATACCAGGCTACACCACACCCGCAGTGTGAAAATCTAGAAGCAAAAATCCCTTAAAAAGCCTTATGGTTCCATTCTTTTCAAAGGTTTACTAAGATGCCTTCTAGCACAAACTGGAACTTCATAAAAACCAGTTTTGATATTTCGCTTTCTTTCTTTTACTAATGGTTTTTCACTCTTTGTACCACATTTTTTACACTTATATCCCTGTCCAGTACCTTTTGATTTCATGTGTTTACCACATTTTGGACAGACAGGGTTTTCAACTTTTTCTACCTGTTTTTCAAGATGTTTGGTGTTTATTTTTTCAAGATTGATAGTTAAAGGTTTTTTTCTTACACCACCATATACTTCAATCTTATCACCAGGAATTAGCTCTCTAATGATCTCTCTGAATTGTTTGGTAGGCTCATAAGCAGCACAATCGATTTCTCCTGTAGAATCTTTTATTGAAAAGATTACATGTCCTCCTTCTATCGTATAAGGTATCTTAGTTACAACGCCCTCAGTTATTACAGATTGATATGGCGCTATTTTATTGATATTTCTTCTTTGAAGATGTTCATCTGTTCCTTGATTAGTTTCAAAAATTATCCAACTTTCAACTTTCTCAGATTTAACAACAAATGAAGCTTGAATTAAATCATCAATGTTCTCTCCTCTAATCCCATACAGAACAGGACAAGGTGAGCTTGGCACTAACCTATTATGATCGTTTTCATAATCAAAATTATCAAATGTTGATGAAAAACTTTCATTTATCTTTTTAACAGAACTAGAGTCAACCTGTCTCTTTGTTCCCCATCTGTTTTTCTCTCTGTAAGCAATTAATTCATAGGTTTTATCATGTTTTGGAGACCATGCAATTGAAGCTGTAGCACCAATAAGCCCTCTCTTGTTCTTGTAGCCTTTGTACACTGCTCCAAGAGAATCTAATAATTGCTCAGTTTCCTCTAAGGTAACAATCCCTTTTACTGACTTTTCATAGATATCGAACGATGGTTGACCCTTTAGAATTACAAAACCAGGATTAGTTTTTTTATCATCAAATCTTGCATATTTATCAATAAATTCTTCAATTATTTCCTTAATCTTTTTTGGGTCACCATTTTCAAGATTTATAGAAACAGCACCGTTACCTCTTGTTTTCCAAGGAATGTTAGGATTTAACCTTACTAGTCTTGGATGCCCAATTATCTGGTAATTTTTATCTTCTAATTTTTTCACTAGAGCATTAGCTAAATAAGTCGTGCATCCTCCTGTAATAGAGTCCGTATCATCTATTCCAATCCAGATAATTTCACTCCCGATACTATTATATATGAAGCGCTTTTATATCTATATCAAGATATGAGACGCGAAGAGCTCTTGGGGGAAGTCAGAGACACCTTGATTAAAGCGGGGTTCTATGTCTCTGAATTATACTCTATACGATCCATAGGTTTTGACTTAGTTGCAAGAAGGGACAATTCATTACTAATAATTAAAGTTTTGACAAACATTGATGCAATGTCAGAAGATGTTGCTAACGAGCTAAGAACACTTTCAGTCCTCCTAAAAGGTTGCCCACTTCTAATTGGAGAACGAAGTGGAACAGGAGTTCTAACACATGATGTAGTTTATGATAGATTTGGAGTTCAAGCAATCACATCAGAGACTCTTAGCACACACTTACTTGAAGGAATGCCACTTGAAGTATATGCTGCTCCAGGTGGACTTTATGTAAATCTGGATCGAGACAAAATTAAAAAACTTAGAACAGAGCAAAATATCTCTTTAGGATCATTTGCTAGATCTCTAAAAGTCTCAAGAAGAACAGTTCAAATGTATGAAGATGGAATGAACGCAAGTGTAGAAGTTGCTATTAGAATAGAAAACGCCCTTGGGTCTGATATAACAGATCCGATAGATATATTACAACATCGATCTCCAAAAAAAGTAATTAAACCTGCTTCGTTAGAAACGGAAGCTTTTAGAAAATTTCAAAGAGAAGTTTTTTCAATACTTGAAAAAGTGGGATACAAGGTTATTCCTTTAGAGAGAGCCCCATTTGAAGCGGTTAGTCAGGATAAGACGAAGATACTTCTAACATGTGTTGATGAATACAATAAAAAGTTGTTAAGGAAGGCACAAGTGGTAAGCAGTATATCTAAGATAACAGAGAAACATGCAGTTCTCATAATAGATAAAGATGTTCAAAAAACAAGCATAAAGGGTACTCCTCTTATTATAAAAAAAGAATTAAAAAAGATTCGAGGGCCTGAAGAAATACTTGAATTAGTACTTGAAAGACTTTACAGAGGTAATTAACTTATTAGACTAACTACACGAGAGTATAGTAATATATTACTTTACTGGCCTTTGACCTAAAGATGTAGAAAAAGCTAAGGAAAGTGATGGGATTGGCACGAACGAAAACAAAGAAATTCAGAGGGACCATGACTCACGGTAAAGGAAAAAAGGGAAGCCGTGGAGCTTTTAAGAGGTGGCAGAGGAAACGCTGGGTTACTAAAATATAGATACGTATATATGATAAAAAACATGCCAGATCATTTTGGCAGACACGATTTTAAAAGGCCGCAAGGTGTTATAAAAAAAGATAAAACTATAAACGTTGGTGAGTTAGAAGACAAGTTCCCCGGCAAGAAAGATATTGATCTAGAAAAAGAAGGTTTTGATAAATTACTTGGCGGTGGAAAATTAAACTCTAAATTGAAGATTAAAGTTGATAGTGCCTCAGGAAAAGCAATTGAAAAAATTAAAGAAAAAGGTGGTGAGGTAGTTCTGCCAGAATTACCAAAAGAAAAAATTGCCGAGGAAGGACAAGTAGAAGAAAAAGGTTGAAAAGATAAATTAAAAATACAAGATAGGAAGTGAAATAATATGACTTATACATTCCAGACGATAGGTGAACCAAAGTTTAAAGAATTTTTTACCATTAAAGACAAAATATATTATGAACTGGTCCATAGATTATTGAAGTTTGGTAAAACCTATGTCCCTCGGTATTTTGTTCGTGGTATGACCGCTTTCATGTTTAATTATTTTAATAATCCTTTAACTGGTATTGAAATTGGAACAGCAGAGGGTGAAAACGCTAAAACCATGTTCAATATTCTCCCCATCCACCACCTATATTGTATTGATCCATATAATGTTTATACTGAGAAAGACATAGGTAGAATTAGCAATACTAAAGAACAACTTGAATATGCTAAGAAAAATTTGAAGGACTACCTTGATAAGGTTACTTTTGTTAAAGAATATTCCCATAATTGTCTTGAGTTGTTCGCTGATAACCATTTTGATTTTGTTTATATCGATGGCAACCATGATTACAGTTGTGTTAAACAGGATATAGAACTTTATTATCCAAAGGTAAAAGTTGGTGGTGTGTTGGGTGGTCATGATTTTGGTGGACGGTTCTATGGTGTTCTCCAAGCAGTATTAGAGTTTATTGAGCAATATGATTATAAGTTGTTTAATGGTCGTGATAGTGACTGGTGGATAGTTAAAAAATAAATTAAAAGTTGAGGGATAAAATGAATAAGCATCTATATAATTTGTATGTAAAGATGCTCCCAAGTAGCGGTAAAGTTTCTATGACGGAATATTTAATGAAACAAAAAAGAAAGGATTTAGTTGGTGCAGAACTTGGTGTACGTTTTGGTGAAAATGCTCTTAGTATGCTTAAACATCTTGATATAAAAAAAATGTATCTTGTCGATCAT
>JAGMDE010000029.1 GCA_023128855.1 Thermoplasmatales archaeon
TTCATGATAATTCCAAATGCAGGAATGGATGAAGTTGTTACAGAATGGCTTAACAAAAAAGCAGAGGAGCACAATATCTGTGCAACGGCTGAAAATGTTTCAAAGGGTTATGTAATTCTTGCTATTCAAGGTCCAAAATCGAGAGATACTTTACAAAAACTTACAAAGACAGATCTAAAAACAGTTGGATTTTTTGGATGTCAATACATTGATATTGCTAGTATTAATTGCATCATTTCGCATACCGGCTATACTGGAGAATTAGGTTTTGAGTTACAAATTACACCTGCAAAAGATGCCGAAGATGTTTTCAATAAAATCCTAGACGCTGGAAAAGAATTTGGAATTAAACCTATAGGTTTAGGGGCTAGAGATACTCTTAGACTTGAAAAAGGATTTATTTTAGCTGGAAATGAATTTGAGGGAGGAAGAACTCCACTTGAAGCTATAATGTCATGGGCAATTAATTGGGATCATGATTTCATAGGAAAAGATGCACTTTTGAAACAAAAACAAAAAGGCGATTATGAAAGGCTCACAAGTATGGTCTGCACCGATAAAGGAATACCTAGACATGGTTGCGAAATTCAAAAAAATGGAAAGAAAGTAGGAAAAGTAACAAGTGGGACTATGTCACCATGTCTGGATAAAGGCATTGCAATGGGATATGTTCATCCTGATTACCGCGAAAAAGAAAGCATTCTTGAAATAATTATTCGTGGTAAACCAGTTAAAGCAAAGGTTGTTAAACCTCCTATTGTGCCTAAAGATTGGGCTTAAAATAAAAAATGAGCTTAGCAAATATTTAAATCAATCTTTTTAATTCTAGTTCTTGATTAATATGGGAGATGAAGTAAGGCCTGGTTTGAAATATACTGATACGCATGAATGGCTAAAATTACAAGGTGATACAGTAAAGGTTGGAATAACCGATCATGCCCAATCTGAACTTACAGACATAGTTTTTGTTGAGCTACCTGAAGTAGGAAAAGAAGTTGAGAAAGGTGATGAACTCTGTGTTGTAGAGTCTGTGAAGTCAGTTTCTGAATTATATGCACCAGTTTCTGGAAAAATTGCAAATGTCAACAGATTACTTGAAGAAAGTCCAGAAACTATTAATGGAAGTCCATACGACGAGGGCTGGTTAGTTGAAATCGAATTAACTGATAAGGCCGAAATTGACGATCTTCTCGATGCCGATTCGTACAAAAAATTGATATAATTTTGACCATTCAATTTTTCATTTTTCCTCCTTATGTACCTGAAGAAATTTCAAGTGGAATTTTTTCCGAAATGTTATTATATTGTTTAATACATTCGAATGCTAGGCGGAGAGATGGGATTGCATAGTGGTTCATATAAGTTTTTTAAATGCGGTGTTTAACACCTCCGCCGCCTCCCCCATTAATCTTTCTTAGTGTAAACATTATCTTTAAGAATGCTTAGCTGTTTTACAGAGTTGATCCAATGAAGCTGTTACTCATTCATAGCGACTTTATAGAATACGAAGTAAAGGGTAAAGCAATAAAAAATCCTGAAGAAACTAAAATAAAAACTGACAGATTGGAAGAGGCTTTAACTGTTTTTACAGCTGTTGAAAAAGTAGATGAAAAATCACCAGGTAAAGCAGTTTTACAAACAGTTTCTGAAATAGAAAAAACAGCAGAGCAGTTGAAAGTCAAAAACATTATGCTTTATCCATATGCTCATCTTTCATCAGATTTAGCCGGTCCAAAAAAGGCTCAAGAAATTTTAGTTGAAATTGAGTATGAGCTTAAACAGAAGAATTTCAATGTTAAACGCTCGCCTTTTGGCTGGTACAAATCTTTTAAGATTTCATGTAAAGGTCATCCGTTATCCGAACTTTCTAGAGAAATTATACCTGAGGGAGAAGAATCAGATTCATTGAAAAAAGAAAGGAAACTTAGTTCTTACTGGCATATCCTGACAGAAGATGGAAAGCTGCATGATGTTGGTAAGTTTAATTTCAAAGGACATGAAAATTTAAAGATATTTTCATTTCATGAAAAAGATAAATCAAAGGCAACTAAACAAGAACCGCCTCATGTTAAGTTGATGCAAAAATTGGAAATAGCAGATTATGAACCAGCATCTGATGGAGGAAACATGAGGTTTTATCCAAAGGGACGGTTTATTAAAAAATTAATTGAAGAATATGTAACTCAAAGAGTAGTTGAATATGGTGGTTTAGAGGTAGAAACCCCAATAATGTATGACATGGATCACCCTACACTCTCAAAATATTTACAAAGATTTCCAGCAAGGCAGTATCAGATTGAAAGTGATAAGAGAAATTTTTTCTTAAGATTTGCAGCATGTTTTGGACAATTTTTAATGGCTCATGATGCTACTATTAGCTATAAAAATTTACCACTTAAGATCTATGAATTAACGAGATATTCCTTCAGAAGAGAACAATCTGGAGAACTTACTGGGCTTAGAAGACTTAGAGCCTTTACAATGCCTGATGTCCACGCATTTACTTCTGATTTAAATATGGCTATGGATGAGTTCAAAGTTAGATTTGACTTATGCCTTAGTGTTTTGGATAAAATCGGTATAGTAAATGATGATATTGAAATGGCTTTGCGAACAACTAAAGATTTTTATGGAAAAAATAAGGATTTTATACTTGATCTTGTAAAAAAACTTGGAAAACCAATTTTAATTGAGATGTGGGATGAAAGAATATTTTACTTTATTTTAAAATTCGAGTTTAACTTTGTTGATATGTCTGATAAAGCTTCTGCGTTAAGCACTGATCAAATTGATATCGAGAATGGAGAGAGATACGATATAAAATTCGCTGATAAAAATGGAAAAACCAAACATCCTTTGATACTTCATTGCAGTCCATCAGGTGCTATTGAACGAGTAATTTATGCTTTACTTGAAAAAGAAGCAATTAAGATGAACAAAGGTCAAAAACCAATGCTTCCTTTGTGGCTTTCGCCAACTCAAATTCGTTTTATCCCTGTCAAAAGTGATTTTGTAAAAACATGTGAAAAGCTCATTGAAGACTTTAACAAAAAATCACCATTTATTCACATTAGAGCAGATATTGATGATCGCGAAGAAAGCGTTAGTCGTAAAATACGCGATGCAGAGAAAGAATGGACACCAATAATTGTTGTTGTTGGTGAAAAAGAAAGTAAAAGTAAAACATTAACTCCACGTTTCAGAGATAAATCCATTGGTAAGGAAAACCATGCTTACAAACTCGATGAACTTCACAGTTTAATCAGTGAAATTACATCTGATTATCCGCAGCATAGAATTCCATTATCTGTTCATTTATCAAAAAGGCCAAAATTCAAATAATAGTTTCGTATATGGGGGAGCTTCCATATGATAAAAAGAAATGAAATTCAAAAATTAGTAGAGTCATACGATAAAGATAACATTTCTATTGGTGTTTTGGGAGGGCATTCAGGTCTTGATGTTTGTCGTGGTGCAAAAAAACATGGTTTTAAGACTATAGCAGTTTGTCAAAAAGGTCGTGAAAAAACTTATACAAAATATTACAAAACCCGTGATGGAAAAGGATGCATTGATGAAACAATAGTTCTTGACAAATTTGCAGATATTACAAAACCAAAAGTTCAAGATGTATTAAGAAAGAAAAATACAATCTTTATTCATAACAGATATTTCTGGGTTTATTTTGATTTCAAAGATATTGAAAATAATTTCAATGTTCCAATTTTTGGAACCCGCTCAATGCTTAAACTCGAAGAACGAGATGTTCCAAAGAATCAATATTATTTACTTGAAAAAGCAGGTATTAGATTTCCAAAGATTATCAAATCTCCAAAGGATATTGACAGACTTGTAATTGTAAAAGTCAATGAAGCAATTCGTGGATATGAAAGAGCATTTTTCTATGCAGTAAATTACGATGATTACAAGAAAAAAGCTGAGGATCTTCTTTCTAAAAAGATGATTACAAGAGAAGCTCTTGACAAAGCAGTTATTGAGGAATATGTGATAGGCGCTCAAGTCAATTTCAATTATTTCTATTCAGTAATTGATGATGAACTGGAAATTATGGGAACAGATACTCGTAGACAAACTAATTTAGATGGGCTCATTAGACTTCCTGCAAATGAACAACTTGAGGTTTTGAAATATTTAAAACCAAAGATCATTGAAACAGGTCATATTGCTGCAACAACTAAGGAATCGATAATTGAGAAGATATTTGACCTTGGTGAAAAATTCGTTAAAACAACTAAAAAGGAATGTCCACCAGGAATTATTGGTCCATTTGCTCTTCAGGGTGCTATTGCTGCTGACAAAGGTAAGGAAGAGATGGTTGTTTTTGATGTTTCAATGAGGATACCTGGTAGCCCATTAACTCGTTTTACTCCTCATTCTGGATATCTATATGGTGATTCAATTAGTTACGGTGAAAGGATAGCTATGGAAATTAAGAAGGCTATTGAGTTGAATAAATTAAGTGAAATTGTTAGCTAAATTTTTTAAAAAACACCATTAATTATAATGTTTAGGCTATAGAGTTTATTAATTAGAACTGCTTTTCCTTCTAAAATTTGATGATTAAATGAATACTGATATTGATAGCCAAATAGAGGAGCTTATGGAATATGGACATTTTCCCGTAGTGGTAGCGTGCATCATAAAAAATAATGAAATTGTATGGTCAGAAGCTTATGGATATTCTCGATATTATTTGAAAAAAGAAGCGACAATTGATGCAGTATTCCCGATTGGTTCAGTTACCAAATCTGTAAACGCAGTAGCGGTCATGCAGCTTAATGAAAAAGGATTGATTGATCTTGATAATGATGTTAGTGAATATCTTGGTTTTGATCTAAAAAATCCAAAACATCCAGACGTTAATATCACCTGTAGAATGCTACTCGCTCATCAATCGAGCCTAAAAGATACCATCTTAAATTATTATTTTTTTAATAAGCTTGTAATTAGACCTGAAAACTGGCTGAAATTTTATGTAAAAAATTCAAAAAGATGGTACGATTATGCCCCTGGTGAAGAGGTATGTTATGCTACATTAGGCAATAATATCCTAGGAGTTATAATAGAAAAAGTGTCAAAACAATCATTTGAAGATTATGTTCAAGAACATATATTTGACCCATTACAAATGGAAAATACTAGTTTTTATTTTTCTCGTTATGACAGCGACAAGTTAGCAGGTTTATATGTATGGAAAAAGGGAATTTATTTTAGAATGCCGCATCGCCAATATAAAAAAATTGAGTTTGCAGGTGGAGGGGCACTCTCTACTATTGAAGATGTATCACATTTCTTGATAATGCATCTTAATGGTGGTGTTTATAATGGCACTAGAATTTTAAGCGAGGAATCTGTTGAAGAAATGCATCGTGTTCAATATCCTGGAAGCTATGATGATGGTTTCCTACATGGTTTTGGTTGGTATTCAAAGGGTTCTATTGGTGGCCATGGAGGAAGATTTCATGGTGCTGGTACCGAAATGAAGATGAGGTATACCGACAAAACTGGAGTAATTTTCTTTTGGAATCAGTATCCATTCGAAAAATGGTATTTTAAATCTGTACCATCTAAAATAACTCAAACAATAGCCGCAATCGGGAATTCTTTATTTGAGAAAGCTGATGAATTATAAAAGATAACTATTAATCGATGATTACTTTCTACAATCTATTACTCTTTTTTCTGTGACGATTTTATGTACTGGTAGGTCATGTGCTTCAGTAGGTATCTTTTTAACAATTTGAGCTTCAAATGCTAATCCAATGTGCAAAGCGTTTTTAGATTCTCTCAATAAGTTATCGTAATAGCCTTTTCCGTGACCAATTCTGCGACCTTGCCCGTCAAAACCTACACCCGGAACAATTATAAGATCGATTTCATCGATAGAAATTTGATTTATCTTCTTTGGCTCTAAAATTCCATAAGCTCCCTTTACTAAATCCTCCCAATTATCTAGTTTTGATAAAATCAATTTTCTATTTTTTTTATCTGATTTCGGAACAATAACATTTTTGCCTAATGCCATTGATTCTCTAATCATATCATGCGTGAAGACTTCATTATCATAAGAAACATAAAACAGTATAGTAGATGCTTGTTGGAACTCATTCGTTTCAAAAAGTCTATTTTTTATCAGTTCACTTTTTTCTAAAATTTGGTTTTTAGATATTTTTTTACGATTTTTTATTAACTCCTTACAAAGACTACTTTTCATTATATAAAGAATAAAAGAATGTTTAAAGAGATTAACCTTTGATTTTTAGAGAATCAAGCACAAATTGGAATTGGAAAAAGTTCATTAAATACGTCAAAAATAGACTCTAGTGCATCTTGTCCAGATTTTATTACTTTATATTCTTCTTCATTGAATCCCTTTTCAGCTGTCCAAATTACATCATTAATTATATCTAAATCTGGTATACTTTCTTTATAGGCAATCAAAATGTTATATATTATTGTAAAAGTATCTCGCCTAACAAATCTATATATTAGTTCGTTTCCTACTCTGCTTCTTATTAAAATATAAGAATCATGCAAAAATATTTTGCCATCCACAACAGGAGCAACTTCAATTAAACCTAGGTCAATTAGTTTTTTTAAGTGGAAGGAAATTGCTGTAGGTTGCCTATTTAACTCTTTACTAAGTTCAATTTGTGAGCAAACTGTATTAATAAACATTTGAAAAATAATATATCGTGGAATTTCCTCTCTCAGAAGATTAAATATTTCTTTTTCTCTTTTACCTAATTTAAATTTTACAAAAAAACGCTTATATCTTCCCTGATATTTAGAGTCAATAATATCTTCTTTTTCAAGGTATTTTAAATGATGAGTCAAAGTTGTTTTTGGAATTTTTGATTTCCTTGATAATTCACTGAAATGAATTCCAGGATATTTCGATATTTGAGAATATATGTCTTGTCTTAATTTTAAAGCCAGAACATTCTTTTTTGATATCATATTTTACTTATTATATCTATTAAAAAGATATTATTGTTTCCTTTTTGTTGATTTAATTTCTTTTGCAGGAATGCCACCATATCTTTTACCATTCTCTAAAACTTGACCTTTTGTAACTACAGCACCAGCAGCAAGTTTCACGTTATCTTCTAAGACTGCTCCAGGCATAATGAAAGCACCAGCGTCAATTACACAGTTATTTCCAATTTTAATTCTGTCCATTATCAATAATCCTTTTTCATAATCATGGATATGTCCATAAATACAAGCATATAAACCCATAGTGCAATTATTTCCAAACTCTGTTAGACATGGATCCATAATAGTACCACCAACAAGGGTATTTTCTCCAATTTTCATACCAAGTAGCCTATAGTAAACATTTTTTGTTCCACCGACAGGAAAAATCTCCATAATTTTCCTAATAGGTGTATACAAAGAACAAATAATTATCCATTTAAAGGATGTTTTATCATTATAATTATAATCATATACACCTGGTTCATATTTGATTTTAAACAAATGTATAATAACCCCTGAGAATAGGATTTGATAAATAATTGTAACACTAAAACCAACGTATATTATAAATGGTAGTAAAAAAAAATGCCATAGCTGGTCAAAAGGAAGTATTATGTGAAGATAAAGCAGACCGATGACTAATGGAAAAAAACCAAGTGAAAAAACTAGAAACATAATTATTGAAACAAAAAAGCATCCTTTTATTTTACCAGGTGACTTTTTTGTTTTTTGCTGTGCCATTGAGCCCTCTTAAATCATTATTTTGTTGTATTCTTCGTGTGCACTACCCATGTTAAAATAGTAATTAAATAATGGATTCATTGGTTCTTTTAATCCATTTATTGCATCCATCTGATAGTTTGTAGCATTTTCAAAATAACCCTTGTTTTCTCCTGTAAGATTCATACCTTGGTAGTATTGAAATTGATTATAAACATCTCTTGTAAGATTCATAACATGACCTGTATACACTGAATCAACTGCTATTTTTTTATCCTCAAATGTTTTAATTCTACTGCCCTCCTTGAGATTTACATAATAAGGAGTTACGTTCTCGGTATCTATCCAAAGCCATCGTTCAATATATTTCATTTTTGGATATATGAAATCAGTTTGAGTATTGTTTTCATCCTCAGGATGACAAATACGTAGGATTATCTGATTTTTCGGTTCATGAGGCGTTTTCCCTCCATGTACCTCTGTTAAAACCCAATCATAATCCTGGAGATAATATTCTGTCATATAATGCATTTCAAACGCAAAATTATAAGTGGGATTAGCAAGAAGCACCCGGGCAGGTATATTATTTGCTCTAAAAAGCGCGCATCCAAGATGAGATCTTCCCGGGCATTCACCATTAATGAGTAATGTAGTTAAAGCATCTTGAGCACGATATCCAAATATATAATATTGTAATAGAAACAAAAGATATCGATGCTCTCTTGAAAATTTAGCGATTTTATTTGCAAGTTTCAAAACATCAAAAGTGAGAAACTTCAGTTGCCTAGCTTTACGTTTTAAAAGAAATTTATCTGACTGAACAACCTTAGATGCATTTAACCATTGTTGAACCTCATCTGGATAATCATCTGCTTTCTTTGGAATACTTACTTTATCAGGGAGATCACTATAATCATGGTTTTTAATCAAAACCCAACAGTTAAAATGAATTAAAACCCTTTCATCTTTTTTCATATTATCAATTGTAAAATTAATAACTTTATTAGGCTCATTAGTATCATTTATAATTTCATAATTAATTATACTTGCATTAGTATCATCAAGTATTTCCAAAAATATTGGAATCTGATAACCATAATCTGGTGGAAAAGCATATTTTACGTTAAAAGAACTAGTATTTTTAGATGCTTCAATATATAGATAATGCTCACCATGTAATAAATAAAGATCTTCAGTTATACCGGATAACTCTATGTTTAAACTCTCTATATCAATAGTTTTTGCATTGCTAGCAATTGGAAATGAAGCTATTACTAAGAAGAAGACAATTGAGCATATTGTAAATGTTTTTTTTGGTTTATTTTTCATTTATGAATTCCCCCATTTAATTAAATACCAATAAAAATTATACTTCATTGTATATAAATATGTTGCGTGTCAATTACTTTTTCTGTGCAACTATAATGTAATTCCAACTCTTTCTTTGTCCCTCTTCATAAATAATTTTAAAACCAGAACTGGAAACTAATTTTTTCATAGAATCAACTGAATATGCTGTTTTATACGCATCTTTATGATATCTAATAATTTCAGAATCATCTGATCTAAAATGCATACGCATTAGTATGAAATACAACTTCCATTTTGGATAATCTTTATTTAAAAATTCTAAAACTACTTTCCCTTTAGGTTTTAACACTCGGTTTAATTCTAAAAAACAATCTAAGGGTTTTTTCCAATAAGTTAAACTGAATCTACTTACAATAACATCGATAGAACTATTTGATGCTGGTATTTTTTCAGAGGAACCAAGTCTTGCTTCAAAGTTTTCATCTTTATTGTTTTTATTTGCAGACTCAAGCATTTTTGATGAAGGATCAATATCAATAATTTTTGCAGATGGAATTTTTTGAAACATTATATTTGTAAGTAAACCAGGTCCAGATCCAAGGTCAATAATTAATGGTTTTTTAACAGATTTAGGAATATGTTTTTTTACAATATCTGCTAGATGATTGTAAAGCTCTGGGAATTTTTTCATATAGTTTTCAAAACTTTTGATATTTTTTTCGTTTAAAACAAATTTATTAGATTTTTTTGTTTCAAAAAATGTAACAACTGCGCCTACCATACTAGGTGATAGCCATAGAATTACAAAAAGGAAAAGAGAAAAACTAACTATATTTTCAATTTCAATATTCCATATTTTAAACATGGTGATAAATGATACCTCTCTTGTTCCAATTCCATAAATTGAGATTGGAGTCGAAGCAATCACATCAGAAACAGCCATTATCATTATAAAGTAAATAAACGGAATTTCTATGAAAAATAACTTTGCAATGAAAAAAACCATTGTATATTTAATGAACCAACCAAAAATAGAAATTCCAAATGGTAGAAGAACATCTTTAAACTTAGGAAGGTCCTCATGAAATGATTCAATAGAACCTTCAATTTTATCTTTGAATGTGGCAAAAATCCTAGATCGAACAATTTTTGTGAATAAAACCTTTGATCGTTTGTCTTTAAAGAAAAATAAAAACAAAGAAATTACAATGATTATCAATACAACGATTATATAGAATAAATAAGGAAAAATGCTTGAAAGAAAGATTGCACCTACTGCACCTACTAATAGCATTGCTAGAACTTCTACTGTGTTAAAGATAATGATATTTGAAACGCATTTTGGTAGAGGCGCTCCACTTTCTTCTGATAAATAAATTGATCTAGTATATGCACCAATTGCACCAGGTGTTACAAAGCCATAAAAATATCCTATAAAGAAATTCTTGATTGAATACCAAAAACTAACGTTTATTTTTTGTTTTTTAAGAAGAAGTTGCCATTCAATATTTGCAAGAAACATAAGTGGTATGATTATAAAAAATGATAAAAAAGAATAGAGAGGATTAAGCCTTGAAAAAATATCAATTATCTTCTGAAAATCTAATGTATAAAGAATCGCTAAGAATATAATTATTCCAATTACTGGTAACAACTTTTTAAGCTTCATTTTAGCTCAAGTTAATTGTATTATACATTTATCAATATTATCTAATATTGAAATGTTCAAAGTACAGAGTTGTTCTGGCTTTTTATAACATCTCTGTTGATTTTTTCCTTAAATGAAAGAGCTGCACCAAATAATGCTGGAAGTAATGCACTAACAATAAAACCGCTAAGTGAAATAGCTATAGCTATGTCACCGGTTATACCATATGGGGCTATTAATTTTACAAATATGTATTCTCTAATCCCCAATCCTGCTACTGTGATCGGTAAGACACCTGTTACAAAAACAGATATTACTTTGATTGAAATGAATGTTGTATAAGGCACATCGATCGAAAATGCCTGAGCAATAATATAAACTTGTGTTGCTGTTATGATAAACGTTATTATAGCTATTATAATGGGGATAATCAGATCTCTGCCTCGCGGTATATCTTCGTATAAAGCATCTACTGATTTACTAACCCTCTCTTTATACTTTTTTGGGATAAGCAGTTTTATAAAAAAGTTAAAAATTTTGCTACCGTGACTATGTTTAAGAAAGACAATAAATATAGCAACATAGAAAAGAAAAATCACCAAAATTATGGGGAACAATCCTGGGATATATTCAAACAAGACAATTGAACCAATTAATGCCAGGGCTGCTGAAGATATAGCTGTTGTTGAAGTACCTAATACAGAATTTGCTATGCATTTTCCAAGAGATCCTTTTTTTCTGAGATAAAAGAGTCTTATGTGCCAACCTAAACCACCTGGAGTTACAAGACCATAAAACATTCCAATTAAATGCACCTTCATTAGATAAAAATATTTAAAATTCATTTTCTGCTTTTTACATATATATTGCCATTTATAGATTCGAAGTGGAAATCTTATGAAAAATGGAAGAAATGCGATAACATAATAATGGGCTGGAATTAAAACAAAGGCATTGGCAATTCTGTCAAAACCTGTGTCGTATATCATATAAATTAATAAAGCCACTCCGATAAATGGCAGGAATTTTCCGATTACTTTTAAATTAATTTTTTTCATTGCGAATGCAAAAGGGTATCAGTTACCCCATTAATAATTTCCTATTAACTAATTATTTTAACTTTCGCCGTCATTTAACGTAATTTAAATAGAAAAGTTTATAAAAATAACAAAATATATATTTGGAAGATATTGGATGAAGGGGGTACAAATTTGAAGATAAAGATTTTTATTACACTTTTTACGGTATTGATCTTGGTAAGCAGCTTCTTTGTAAGTGCATCATCTGTAAAAATTACGAATTTTGATGTTAACTCTAGCTCTCTTAGTGAAGCAGAATTACCTGACTGGGCTATTGGCAATTATTGGAAATATAACATGAATTTTGATTTTATAGCTCGTGATGATGGATCAGTAACGTTTTCTGTTGATGCAGAGATCTCTAATATGTATGCTACAGTTACATCGATAGTTGTTAAGGATAATGAAGATGTTTATATTTTAACAATAGATGGATGGATTGAAGGAGTTATTTCTCTATTTGAAACTGAATGGGAAATTGCAGATTTTGAAGGAGATTTTGGTGGAGCTGCTGATATTAGTAGAAACACATTAGGAATAAGAGAGTTTAATTTTGAAGTTGATGGACAGATAGATATTCCACTCCTTGGTTGGCGCGATATGTATTTTGACATGAAAATGACCTTTGATCCTGGTT
Organism: Thermoplasmatales archaeon; assembly: GCA_023128855.1. Lineage (GTDB taxonomy): Archaea > Thermoplasmatota > E2 > DHVEG-1 > DHVEG-1 > JAGMDE01. Next base: position 12,398 of record JAGMDE010000029.1, read on the forward strand.
TTGATTTCTTCGACTTTCCAATTGTTGAAGGTGAGGGCCCATGGGATGTGCAGATAGAAGAAGCTGTTTTAGATGCTTATTTCTTTGTTGATCTTATTATTGATATTGAGAAGGATTACACTGGGTCCATGGCATTTTCTGATGTAATGAGCCTTGATAGAATTGAAACTGTAAGTGTACCTGCTGGAGATTTCAACTCTTTTGTTCTAAGTGGTACATGGGGATCCGAATCTCGGTTATGGTATGCACCGGATATTGGATATTTAGCAAAAGTTGAGGAGACATTAAATTGGGATGATGGAGCAGTTGGCACTGTTTTTCATTTAGATTTACTTGATACGAACTATGATGCTGGTAATGATCCTCCATACCCCCCAGACAAACCTTATGGCCCTACAACTGGTGAAGTTGAAATAGACTATACCTTTTCAACGCAAACTGATGATCCTCAAGGTGATCAAGTTTATTACTGGATTGATTGGGGTGATGGAACAAACAGCGGTTGGCTTGGTCCATACAATTCCGGGGTTGCTGCCTATAAAGATCATAGATGGTACTGTAAAGGCGTATACAGTATTGTAGCAAAAGCAAAAGATTCTGTCGGTGTCGAAAGCGGATGGTCGGAGCCTTCATCCATTATGATTATGGGTGTTCCAAAGGTTACACTTTTAATGCATCATATAGAAAAGAAGGATGAGATAGATAACTGGGCTTGGCCAAATTCTCTGGAACCCGAGTGGTACTATATGTGTCATGCAAAGACCGAACAAGGATCGCCAGAGCAATATAATTATAACAAAGATGGTAATGGAGACTGGATTAGTAGCAATTCTTGGAATCCTGAAGAAGAACATGTATTCGAAGTCGCTGATCGCTATCCTTTAATTAAAATAAAACTCATGGATCATGATGGCTTAAATGAAGGAGGAAGTGATGATCTAGCAGACGTCAGTGGATGTAATCATCCTGACAATGATGGTTATGATAATGGAACTCCAGATAAAAGAGGAGCAATATACCATGGTACATACGACGTAGTAAATGAGGAATTAAAGGCTTACGATCCAGATCCAAATGAGAACGCGGATTATGTTTACAAAGAAAGTGGATACTACATTACTTGTGGCGACTATGAACCTGATAGCAGTACTGAATATGAAAACGGCGTAAGTGCCCCTCAAAATGATGCTTTGGTTTCGTTTAGATTAACAAACGATTATAATTTCCCCCAAGCAAATGCTCAGTTATTGGAGCCGCCTGAAAAAAGAAGGCCCTTTGAAGAATTATTGTTCATAGGAACCGTGAAAGAAGGAACTCCAGATTATAGCTGGAATTGGAATTTTGGTGATGGAGAAACATCAAATGAACAAAGCCCCATTCATGTTTTTGAAGATAAGGGAATATATACTGTTATACTTACAGTTACAGATGGATTTGGGCAAGTTGATAGCCATTCGATACAAGTTGAAATTAGAAATGATAATCCGATACTTTTAAATGATAAGGTTGATTGGACTGGAAGTGGATCTTTAGCAGATGTTTTTACTTTTTCCGTTCACTATATTGATCCTGATATGGACATTCCAACGGTTAAGAAAGTATTTATAGACGGCACAGGTAAATCAATGCATGGTCAGGGAAGCAATGCGGTTTACAATTTTGGTTTGTATGGGTATGAGATGGGTAGTGGGAATCATAAGTTCTATTTCTATTTTGAAGATGGCCATGGCGGTTCTACAAAAACAACAGAGAAAACATTTAACGTTAAAAAGAGTAGATCGGTATCTATAGATCGATTTAGTTTTCTAGCAAACCTTTTGGATCATTTCCCAATACTAATGAAATTGATACAAATTTACAAGTTTTAGGTCAATAACCCAGTAATAAATAACACATTTAGACAAATATTTATATAGTCTAAACTCCACTATTAATGATATAAGTTAAATGGATGGATGATAAAGATGAAAGGAAGGAAACTTTCATTTTTTCTATTTTTGTAATCACTAAAAACGGTTCTGTTACATAGAGCGGTGTTACTTTTGTGTTGTTACAATAGCGTTGGTAAATTATATCATCCTACAAAAATGTTATAACAAAATAAACTATTTAAATCTGTTAAATTGCAAAAAACACAGATTAGAAATAATTAAATTTTATAATTAAATTTGCAATACAGCTTGACCGATTTCTCTTTCTCTATAAATCATATTATAAGTAATTGTCAAACTTCCTGTTGCTTCTCCATTTAGATCGTTGAGATATTCCTTTATTGTTGAATCATTAAATAGGATATAATCTCCTGTTGAAATTACTTCGTTATTGTCATCATCAAAATATTCTATTGAGAGTATAGTTCCATTGTAATACACGTTATACTCATCTGAATTAATAAAATATCTAACTCGAATGGAAGAATAAATATCAGACATTGTAATATCAAAATCATAAGTATGAGCCCCTGTTATAGATATGTTATAGATTGTGTAATCATCAGAACTTGTTTCACTTATTTTAATTGGAAATAATTTTGGTATCCTATATACTTCAATGGTCTTTGTAACTCTATTACTTAAACCATCATCATCTACTACTAATAAACTAACATTATATGAACCCTTATCAGTATATGCATGAGAAACATAATTTCCTTCAGATACGGTGCCATCGTCAAATTCCCAATAATAATCTGTTATATCTCCATCAGAATCTGATGAGCTATTTGCAATAAAGTAGATGGTATCCTCTGGTAAAATATTGGTAATAGCCTCTATATCAAATGCTGCTGTTGGAAATTTTTGTTCTTCAGCTTTCTCGTCTACACATCCGCAAAGTCCACCAATAATTAATGTTAGTATTATTCCAACTATAATAATTTGTTTTTTCATTCTATTCAACTCATATATAGAAATTACTTTTCCTTTATAAAATAATCTAATACCAACTAATTTTTACCACCGTGGAATCAACACCGTGTTTTCAACACCGTTACATTATACAGAACGCTAAAAACATATTATTGCTAATTTGTAATTGTTTTTGTCAAAATATTTATATATGTAATATTATTTTAAGATGCTTAAGTAAATAACTGAGGTGTTAAATGTGAAAGGTGAAATCATAGCACTAGCTATTGTTTTAATAATGGCGGTGGGAAGTTTTGGAGCTGTTGGAACAAACATTATTACAGGAAATGGAAACAATGAGATTGGAGAATATATTCCTGGAGAAGTAATAATTGGATTTAATTCTCAAATTGACGTAAGCGCTATAGAGAATTACCAGGGACGGGCAATAAAACAAAAAATTGAAAATTTAAATCTTGCAGTTGTTGAAGTAGGCAATGGAGAGGAGTTAGCATTCATTAGTAGCATTAAAAACTCTCCTGATGTAAATTATGCTGAACCTAACTATGTTGTTCATGCAACTCATACGCCAAACGATCCTAAATGGGAACAGCAATATGGTCCACATAAGATTCAATGTCCAGAGGCATGGGATACCAACCAGGGAAGTAAAACTGTAAAAATTGCGATCGTTGACACTGGTATTGATTATAATCATGAGGATATCTCCGGTAATTATGTTTCTGGAGGGTATGATCATGTAAATGGTGATAATGATCCCTGGGATGATAACGGTCATGGAACACATTGTGCAGGAATTGCTGCAGCTGTTATGGATAATAATAAGGGAATTGCTGGTGTAGCACAAGTTGAAGTTATGGCTGAGAAGGTTTTAGGAGCTGGTGGTTCAGGAGGTTCAGCCGGTGTAGCAGGCGGTATTGATCATGCTGTTTCTCAAGGTGCAGATGTTATCAGTATGAGCCTTGGCAGTGGTAGTCCATCTTCTGCTATTGAAAATGCTTGTAATACTGCTTATAATGCTGGTGTGTTACTTGTCGCAGCATCAGGTAATGATTATGATAATGAAGTTGGTTATCCAGCAGCTCATGGTTCTGTTATTGCAGTTGGAGCTACTGATACTCAAGATCAAAGATGTGCTTTTAGTAACTACGGAGATGCCCTAGAATTAATGGCACCAGGCTATCGAATAATATCTTCGACACCTGGTAATAATTATGAAAAATGGAGTGGTACTTCTATGGCAACACCTCATGTTGCAGGAGTCGCAGCACTAGCTATGTCTAGATATCCAAATAAAGATAATGTATGGATAAGACAAAAAATGATAGATACTGCCAAAGATCTTGGACCTGCAGGCTGGGATATAGAATATGGATATGGACTTGTAGATGCAAGGCTTGGCGGAGTTGAAGCCAAAGCAACTGTGGGAGTTACAATTCATAAAGTAAAAGGCCTTGATGATATAGATCCTTTTGGTGACCCGCCAGAATGGTATTACACTGTAAAAATTAATTCACAATCCATTGTTGAATATGATGGATATGAAACTGATTTCTTATTTTGGAAGATATTCCACTGGAATTCAAGAAATACATGGCAGCCTGATGCAACCTATAGCTTTGACGTTGAAAATCCTGAGGCAACTCTTAAAGTCAAACTAATGGATGATGACCTTGTTACCAATGATATTGCTGATTTAAGTGAACGTTGGAGTGACGATGGTAATGGTGGAGAAGTAGGGAGAATTTTCACAATTACATACAATTTAATTACTGGACAAATGACAGGAGATAGACGTGAATATGATGGTACCTGGTATTATACTAGAGGTGATTGGGACGGAAGCACAGAACCTGAAGGCTTATTTGACTCAAAGCAAGATGATGCACAGTTATGGTTCAAAATAAGTGATGATTACAACGCTGATGATTATGAACCAGAATTATATGTTGATAAAACTTTAATTAATATGGGACAGGTTGAAAAAGGAAGCACTGCTACAGATACATTTAACATAAAAAACAATGGAAAATTCGATCATACCGGCTGGTCAGATAATGACCTAGAATGGTCTGCTGATAGTCCAAGTTGGATATCTGTATCACCTTCATCAGGGCAATTAGAGGGACAAGAAAGTCAAAAAGTCACCGTAAGTGTTGACACAAGCGATATGCCCCTTGGAGCCTACAGCGGAGAAATTGAAATATCATCAAACGCCGGATCAGCAACAATTAATTTAGTAATTGTTGTCCCACGAGTAAAAACATCTCAACTGCCATTTTATCAATTATTTACAATGCTACAAGAGAAGTTCCCATTGTTCTACAGATTTTTTAGGAATCTACAAGTGTTTCAGTGATTTCCTAAATCTCTTTTTTTCTTTTTTTCCATAATAATAAATAAAGATTACACTTTATTCTCCAGCCTGTGACAAAAAAATTGTTCAGTTATGCAAAAAAATTCCTACCGCTGATCGGTATTGCCATTCTAATTATATTGATTATTAATCTAGATGTTGTAAAAATTAAAAACGCATTTCTATCAATTGAGCCAATATACATAGTAATAGCTTTATCACTCACCCTCCCTGCAATGCTAGTTAGAAACTTCGCTTGGCAATTACTACAAAAAGAACAAAAAATCAATATAAGTTTTTACCGATCCTTAAAAATTTATCTAATTGGATTTTTTTATTGCAGTATCACCCCCGCATATGTGGGTCATTTAATGAGAGTCCCATATTTGAAAGAAGAAACTGGTGAGCCATATGGCAAACTTTTTGTAAATGTATTTATTGATTCTGCATTACGAACAATTGGCCAATATTTGATGATTCTAATTGGAGCAATACTTGTTTTTAGTACTTTTCCAGGTTTGTTATGGATTAATATCATACTCTTTTCAATTACTCTAATAACTTCGTTTTATTTCATTAAAAAAGAACGTGGAGAAAAAATATTATTCATGCTTATAAAATTCTTCATTCCAAGGAGATTTAAAGACAAATTTTACAGGTTTGTAAATACTTTTTATCATGATTTTCCAAGGATTACTCGACTTATTCCTCCTATGTTAGTAGGCTTATTTTCATGGCTAATAATCTTCTCTCAAGAATATATTGTTGTTATGGCTCTAGGAATAGAAATTCCATTTCACATTTTTATATTGCTTTTTCCACTAGCAAACGTTGCTGGTTTTGTACCAATAACATTTGCAGGATTAGGGGTAAGAGAAGCTACTTCTATTCTAATATTTTCAACACTTTTTGCAATAGGTAGAGAAGAAATTTTGGTTTTTACTCTTGTAGGATTTATGATTACTGATATTTTCCCAGGTTTTATAGGATTTTTAGTTTCATTAACAGAATCAGGAGAAAAAAAATCTCCCATTACTAGTTAGTTATTTTTTTATTATTAATAGTGAATCCCAATATAGACATGTCCTAATAATCGGTAAAAGATAGTTTTCTTTTTTATCAACAATTGAAACATCCTGAAGCGGATTTAAGTTATTAATGAATGAATCTACATCCATTTTTGTTTTTCTTACAATAATTTTTGTTTTAGGTTTTGAATTTTTAAATACATGTTCAAGAACCTGTTTTTTCGGAACTGAACAATCAGATACAATTATAGTATCAAATTCCTCCAGAGGATATGTAGTTCCACTCCCTTGTTCAGCTTTAACTCTTCCATTTAGATTTCTTGCGTCTAGAACCTTATTTGCTCTCTCTATTGCTTTTAAATCCTCGTCAATTGTAACAAT
>JAGMDE010000003.1 GCA_023128855.1 Thermoplasmatales archaeon
TTTTGATGAAACAAAGCCCTTGTATCGTTTGGTGTGTTCTGCCCAACCTTTATCAACAATTTTTTCTGCTTCTTTAATTGAAATTTCTGCAATTTTAGATAGATTCTCAGATAGACAATTTTTTAGACGTAAATACTTTTCATCATACGTCCCCTCAGCAACATAGTCATATAATTTTTTTGCAGTTCTTCCATGTGATGTAAAATCTGCTTGCCTGAAATCATAAAAAAAATCAAGACCTTTCATTTTCCCATAAATTGATGTTAACATAGAAGCAGTTAGTTCACCAAAAACACCTAAATTTTTTGTCTGAGTTGTTTCTTTCCAAATTTTATTCATAATTTCGGTTCTATGAACTGCATATGTTGTTAACGTATAATTTGAGAAATGTTGCAGTAGCCTAGACTTCGGATCTGAATGTGTATTGGAATCTGTTTTTGGTGAATAATTCCAATGGAAAGCTTCATCTAATATGCTAAAAGCCAGATATTGCCCATGTGCAACAACAAAATCTTTGTTTTTTTCTAAAAATTCAACTGATTTTTTTATCCCATTTGGGAGTATGAAGTCATCATCTGCACAGGTCACACAATATTTGTCTTCAACATAATCTGTTGCATCAGCAAGTTTTACAAATTGACCTGATGCGCCGGGAAATTCATTTATTGTCGGAAAATTAGTTAAATAAAAAATATCAAGATTTGAACAAGAATCGATGATGCCTTTGTTTATTTTTTTATTTTCTTTAGTGCTTGTATCTGCAACGATTATCCTATTTTCAAAATTACAATTATCATAGTAACTTAGAATTCGTTTTAGAAGCGTTGGTTTATTGTATGTTGTAATAATCATTGTGAATTTTGATGTCATTGTTTGTCTCCCGTGATTTTTATGTTATATTTTTCTAGTAGCAATTGATTTTTTTCATTTGTTTTTGATAATTCTTTTAATCTCTCCAGAGCTTTCTTTGCTTCTTCTTTTTTGCCTTGTCCTTCTAACGCTTGCCATAAACCCCATTGTGCAAACAAATGATTTGGATAAACATTTAGTAGTTTTAAAAATATCTTTTGCGCGTCTTCAAACTCTCCTTGTCTAAGGTTATAGTTATTCAAGAAATTAATTCGAATATTTGCATCATACCGTAATTCTTCAACTTGTTCCGGTGTGAAATCAGGGCTCATTATACTGCATCTCCCATAGATGTGTTCACTGGTATCCTCGCTTAAGTATCCTTTTTCTTCGGATAGATCGTACATCTCACTACCTGCCAGTGGAGTAAAGACTTTTATTTCAGACCAATTAATGTTTAAATCTTCTGCATATTGAATGGTGTCATGCATCATATCAAGGGTTTCATCAACAAAACCAATGATGTAAAAACCTCGAATGTTTATTTTATATTTTTTCAAAAGATTAACTTTGTCTTTGATTTTTTCTAAATCAAGATTTTTCTTTAAAATATTTTTTTGAACAAAGGCATTTCCACTTTCAACTGCGATTGTTACATTTTTCAAACCAATTTTTTTCAAGTTTTTTACAGTTTCATCAGTTAAGTTCCATACAGCCAAACCATTTGGAAACTCGATTGTAAAGCGATTTTGATATTTTTTATAAATAGTTTTACAAAATTCAGTTGTTCTTTCAGATTTATAATTAAACATATCATCTTCAATTAAAAGATGATTCACATCATAATTATCAACAAGCCAATCAATATGTTTCATCATATATTCAATGGAATGTGCACGAATCTTTCTACCATGAACTCCATGAGCTGCACAAAAAGTGCATCTCATCGGACAGCCTCGAGTTGATAGAATTCCTGCAGATTTATTTTTTTTCTTAGATGACGTTCCGATTCTATCTGCATGAAGTGTTTTTTCAATATAGTCAATAGTATGTGGGAGTAAATCCCATGCAGGCTGTGGCAGTGTATCTAATTCTTCAATAATTGCAGAACTCTTGTTTGGGTTGTCTTTACATTTTTTATCGACGATATGAGGATTTGAATTAACTAAATCATCTAGTTTCGAATCATTTAGATGATCAAGAAGCCAAACAAATTCTTCTTCTGCTTCTCCAAGAATTATATAATCACAAGAATCTTTTTGTAAAATATCTTTGTATTTAATTGTTGGATAATGTCCGCCTAATACAATTTTTGTATTTGGAGATATCTTCTTGCATCTATATCCCATTTCTTCAACTGTTGTTGATGCAACGTTAAACAAACAGCTGATTCCGAGAACATCAAAATTATTGTTGACTAGAATTTTTTCATAATGCTCTTTGAAAAAATCTGATAAATTTTTTTCTTTAAAATATCCTCGTTCTCTACATTCATAAAAAGCCCGATGAAGGTCATAGATTTCTACATTATATCCATGTTTCCTCAGATTTCCTGCAATATATAATATTCCGATAGGAGCAGATATTCTCCAATCAACACTTTTTGTAAAATCATTTGAACCACTCTTTATATTTTGAATTTCTTCTTCTAATAGTTTAATTGAATAATTTGGTGAAACCATCAATAAAATATTTGGTTTTTTACTTGTCAATTCAAATCCGCCTCTCTATTGCTTTTAATAGTATTTAACTGTGTTTTTAATACCTTCTTGAATGCTTGTTTTTGGCTCCCAACCTGTCTCTTTTTTTATTTTTGATATATCAGCATAAAAATCAACAGATGATTTATTAACTTGATGATCAGAGGATATCTTACAATCAAAATCATAGTTTTGACAAACAATTTCAACAACATCTTTCACACTAGTAGAATGCCCTGAACCAATATTGTAAACAGTACTTTTATTACATTTCTCTAAAATCATAGATAGAGCATTAACAACATCTTCAGCATATACAAAATCATTTTTTGCATCAGGTGTTTTTATCTCTGGTTTTTTTCCATTTTTAATACAGTTAATAATATGTGGAATAAGAGAATATGATCTCTGCCCTGAACCATATACATAAAAAAGCCTCGTCCAAATAAAATTCATATTATTTTCTTTAGCAATTTCATGCCCCATAATATTAAGAGCATTTTTTGCAGCAGTAAATGAATTAGTTGATACTGGCATTTCATCTTCACTTATTTTTCCATGTTTTTTACCGTATTCCCAGCAGCTACCTGTACAGATAACACGTTTACATCCCACCTCAGATAACATTGTAATAAACTTTATTCCATATTCTAGATTTCTTGCACTTGTTTTATAATCATAATTTGGTAATCCTTCCCATGCCATATGTATTGTAGCATCAGGTTGAAACTTCTCAATTTTATTTTGCCATTTATCAATATTTGAAAGATTGCCCTCGATTGTTTTTATATTAACTGGGAACGCCTCAGGTAATTCCTCTCCTTCAAGTGTTAACAAGAGAATATCATGGTTTGAATCTTGTAAATTTTTAATTAGATGTGTACCAATGAAACCAGTCCCACCTGTAATAAAAACTCTCATTGTTTTTTAAACCCCCCTGTTTCTTTGATAAAATCTTTGTATTTCTGTGCTTTTTTATCCCTCTCAGAAATACTTGGATTATCAATAGGCCATTTTATATTGACATCTGGATCATCCCATTTAATAGCACCCTGGCTTTCTGGATGATAATAATTATCCATCTTATACAAAAGTGTTGAATTATCAGTCAATGTACACATACCAAGAGCAATACCTCTTGGAACATACAACATTTTTTTATTTTTCTCAGAAATAGTCACACTATCCCATTTTCCAGAAGTTGATGAGTCTTTTCTTAGATCGAGAAATGCCATGAAGATTTCTCCGCTCACAGCTCGAACTAGTTTTGTCTCTGCATGAGGAGGATGTTGAAAATGTAATCCCCTAAGTGTTCCCTTGTTTTTTGAAAAAGAATGGTTTTCATGAACCCATTCTTCATGAAGACCGTGTTTTTTAAAGATTTTATCATCATAGGTTCTCATAAAATATCCCCTATGATCTTCATGAGGATCTAGACTTATTTCAAATACACCTTTAATTTTCTTTTCTTTCATCAACATTTTATTCACGAACATTTACAATTTTTGGATTATTAGGTAATGGCAATATACATTTCCCATTAAAATCAAAATTTTCCCTTAAACTATTGATTATTTCATCAGTGAAATTCCATGCTAGTATAAATACATATTCTGGTTTTTCACTCATAACATCTTCTGGACTTTCAATAGGTATGTGTGTACCGGCAGTATAATGCTTATGTTTCAAAGTGTTTTGGTCAGCAATTTTTGTAACATATTTTGAGTCAATTCCGCAGAAATTCAACAATGTTGAACTTCTCGCTGATGCACCATAACCTACAATTGGTCCTTTTGTTTTAATAGCGTCTTTTAAAATCTCTAATAATTGATCTCTGTGTGAGTATACCTTTGTTGCAAAATCCTTCCAGCTCCTTAATTCATTTATTTTAATTGTTTTTTCAATGTCTCTATAACGTTGAACTGTTGGAGATACAGTTCCTTTTTCTTTTTTTACGTATAATATAAGTGATCCGCCACTTATCGGGCTTTCTTTTATATCATTTACAAAAAGATTGTAACGATTCAAAAGGTTCTCAACGCTCTTTAACGTAAAATAGCATAAATGCTCATGATAAATTGAGTCATAATGTAGTTCTTCAAAGATTTCCTTTGCATAATGGAATTCTATTGCTAGAAGACCATCTTCTTTTAGACAAATATTTAGGCCTTTAACAAAATCATGAAGATTTGCTACATGTGATAGAACGTTTCGTACTATTATTACCTGAGCTGGCCCATGATTTTGAAGTAATTCTTCAGCTGTATCTGTGCCAAAAAATCTACATATAGTCGGCACACCTTTTGATACAGCAATATTTACAATGTTTTGAGCTGGATCTACGCCTAGCACTTTATAGTTATTTTTAACAAAAGGAAGTAAAAATGTACCATCATTACTAGCAGCCTCAATTACATAGCCTTCCTCAAGATTATTAGTACGGGAGAGAATATCATTATAAAAAACCTCTGAGTGTTCTCTAGCAGTCTTTGAAGTAGAAGTAACCCATACATAATTTGAAAACAGCTCTTTTGGATCAACTGTATGATTTAATTGTACAAGGTTACATTCAGGACACCAACTTAATGATAGTGGATAAAACACTTCTTCATCATCAATATTTTTCATTAGGGAGTTTGCAGGTGGTTGTTCCCCTAAGTCTAGAAATTCTACGATGTTTTTGTTATTACATATACGACATGTTTTGATTTTCTCCATTTATTTTAAGCCTCCATTTCTTCATCATTATTTTCAGGAATATATATCACATCAGCGTAATTTTTTGTTTTTTCAATGATTTTAACTTCATCAGTTTCTCTAGGCTCAATGATTTTTTTTGCATCTTCTAGGGAATATTTCTTATAGTTTACATAAAAATCTATTAGTCTTTCTTTTCTTGTATTATCATCGATATCTACAAAGATTTTAAAATCTGAAATCTCTCTAGCTTTTTCAACATCTAAAGAAACAATACCATCAATGATTCCAATACTATTTTCTTCAACAAAAAGAGGTTTACTACTTTTTTCACTTACAATCATTCTAGTTTTAGCGTCATAAACTGGTGGATAAATATTTTCTCCAGATTTAATCTGAGAGAGTGCATCAGATATTTTTTCATATTGAAATCGTTCTCTAATAGTCTCATCACCAGTTCTTACATTTAGATCTAATAACCAATTATCTAGAGAAATCATCGAAGAATCAATTCCTTTTTTAGAAAGATCATCTTTTATTTTCTGGGCAAGCATTGTTTTGCCTGATCTACTACAACCAGCAATAGCAATAAAAAATCTATCTTTGTCAGATTTTGAATATCTATATATTAACTCATCCATCATTTTTTCATAAGAAACATTTTCTGGTTTTTTATCTAACTCTGGAATTGTTTTAACAACTTCCAAAAGACTTTCATTTGGATTTACTAATATTGTTGTTAAACCAGCAGCATCCCCAGCAATTTTATCACGTTCATCATCACCAATAAAAATTGTTTTTGACAAATCAATGCCATGTTCTCTAGCAGCTTGGAAAAACATTCCTGGTTTTGGTTTACGACAGTCACATCCTTCATCCCATCCATGAGGACAATAGTATATTCCATTGATTTTGACATTATGTTTTGATAGTTCTTCTTTTAATTTCTTATGAATGTCTGCAAGATCTTCTTCAGTCATCATCCCTCTAGCAATACCTGCCTGATTTGTTATAATAAAGATTTGATAATCGTTTTCAGACAGGTATTTCATCCCTTCAATTGCACCTGGGATAAACTTAAATTCATCCCATTTTTTTACATAGTCTGCCTTTGGAGCTTTTTTATTAATCACTCCATCTCTATCTAAAAACACAACCTTTTTTGGTTTGAAAAAACGTTCGGTGATTTTCAGTCTTTCAAGATTTCCAATGCTATAGTACCTATGGTCTGTTAAAAAACCAGAGAGATTATGTTCTTTTACGAGAGGCGGTATTATTACTTTTTCAAAAGAAAAGTTATCATCAGGCATCATGCCAAATATCTTTTCCTTGTCTAGTATGAAAAAACCAATTTCAACGCCACTTAGATTTGTATCCTTACGTGTTTTATCATATTTTACAACAAAACCATTCTCGTCAACTAAAATATTATTTTTTGTGAAACCATCCTTATTTGTATAAACCATCACCGTAGCTTGTGTTTTTTGTTTATTGTGAAAATCAACATATTGTTTGAGATTAAAAGGAAGATAATTATCGCAATACATCAACATAAAATGTTCATCAAGAAGTTCCTTTGCATTTCTAATTCTAGTACCAGTTTTATCTTCAACTGTGCCAATTGAATATTTTATTTTAATTCCAAACTTCTCTCCATCTCCAAAATATTTTACAATGGGATCTGGAAGATAGCCAAGAAGTAATACTACTTCTTCCACACCATTTTCTTTCAGCATTTCAATTATGTATTCTAAAAATGGTTTGTTATGAAACTCGATCATTGGTTTAGGTATTTTATCAGTTATTGGCTTTAACCTGGTTCCTAAACCTCCCGCCAGTATTACCGCTTGTTTAATTGATATCATCCGATACTCTCACAAATACTTTTTTTCCAAAATAACTTATTATCAACACATTGATTTTCAATCAGATATTTCAACTGTGGCAAACGATTACATTTTCTGCTTCTAAACATTTCTTCTGTGAAGTTGATTTGGTCAAAATAATCTACTAACTCTTTTCCGCCTTTCATTAAATCCCATTCAGGCTTGTAATAATCTTTTAACACGCTGAGGATTTTTTTAAATGAAACCTTGTAAGTTCTAGAATCAGATCCATGCTCACCGGTAAATGCGAGTGTTGAGTCTTTCACTACTTTTTGCGCTGCTTCAGCTAGATCTCTAACTGTGTAGTTACCATTTTTAATTCCGATATTGAAAGATTCACCTGAGACTAGTTCTTTTGGTGCTTCAAGTCCTGCGATAAAAGCATTTGATGCATCTCTAACATGAATAACTGGTCTCCATGGAGTTCCATCGCTTTTTATTTCTATTGTCCCAGTTGTATAAGCACAGGCGACTAGGTTGTTATAGACAATGTCACATCGAAGACTTGGGCTTACACCAAATACTGTTGATGGTCGAAAACATGCAACTGTAAAATCATCTGAACATAGTTTTTTAAGTTCACATTCTGCATCCCATTTTGTTTTTGCATATGCAGTAAGGGGATTTTTCTCACTATCGTCCTCGTCTAATTCATCTGATATTTTTGAAATACCATACATACTCTGAGAAGAAGAATAAACGAATCTATCGGCTCCCTGTTCTTTAGCATATTTAGCTAATTGTATAGTTGACCTATAATTGATATCATATGTTAAATCAGGATCAAATTCTCCAAGTGGATCATTAGATAATGCTGCAAGGTGAATTACAGCATCAATATCTTTTAAATCATCAGCAGAAATGTTCCTGATATCTTTGTCTATTTGTTTGATTCCAGGATCTTTTTCATCAAAATTACATTCTTTATAGAAATTTGCATCTAATCCGGTAACATTGTAACCTTTCTCAATTAGAAGCTTAGTTAGAATTGAGCCTACGTATCCTCTGTTTCCTGTGATAAGAACATTCATATTTTGTTTCCTCCCCTTTGAAAAATTTTAAAACATTTTTGTTTTCTGCTCTTCTCTTATTAAAGAAGTTAAAAGATGCTCAACTAAAAGATGAATATCCTCAACTCTTTGCATATCATAGCATGGCACATGAATATTTTCTTTGGCGGATTTCAGTAATTCTCCTCCATCATGTCCAGTTAAAGCTATTGTTATTGCACCATTATCATTTGCATATTCTATTGCTTTGATAACATTAGTTGAATTACCACTACCACTAAATGCAACAACAACATCGTTTGGTTCCATAAGATTTTTTAACTGTTCCACAAAAATATCTTCGTAACCTTGATCATTTGCCCAAGCAAGTATATTTGGAATATTATCTGTCAATGCTATTGCTTTAAATCTTGGGAATCCTTCGACAATAGTTCCTTTTGAAAGATCACCAGCAAAATGAGAAGCAGTAGAAGCACTTCCACCATTTCCAATTATAAAAATACTTCTTTTTTCATCTCGTGCTTTAAGCAAAATAGTAGCAAAATCGTCTAGTTTTTCTACTAGATCTTCTTCCATTTCGTCTATAACATTTCTCAAATCTTCTAAATATTCTTTTGTAAATTTTTTCCTAAACTGGTCTGATTTTTTTATTGAAACTTGTTTTGAAGACATTTCACTCACTCACATAAATTATTTTACATCCTTGAGACTCAAATTTAAATGGGGTTTCTTTTAATTTTGATAAGGCTTTTCTAACCTTATTTTGATTTTTTTCTTCACAGTAGAATAGCAAGAAACCTCCGCCACCTGAGCCTAAAATTTTTCCACCTAAGGCTCCTGCCTTTTTTCCTTTTTCATAATATTTATCAATAGTTGAATTTGTAATTTTACTTGATAATTTTCTTTTATAAATCCATCCTTTGTGTAGGATATTTCCAAATTCTGTCAAATCATTACTCTGCAATGCACCCTTCAACTCGTTCGTCAAATCTACCATTTTATCTAAAATATGCAGGTTATTCTTCGTATTCTTTTTCTGCTCATTTAAAATTGTATCTGATCTTGCGTTCAATCCAGTATAGAACAAAATCATATTGTTGTTTAATTCCTCTTTAATATTCTTTTTAAAAATCAAAGGATTAACAAATACACTCTCATCTGAATTAAATTGTATGTAGTTTATACCTCCATAAGAAGAGGCATACTGGTCTTGTTTTCCAATAGGATGACCAAGGACGTCTATTTCTATTTTACAGGCTTCTTGGGCAAGAGTTTCAGCAGATACATGTTCTCCTTTGAAAGCATGTAAAGCATTAAGAGTTCCTACAAGAATTGCACTAGATGCACCTAAACCTGATCCTTGATGAGCAGGTAGCATATCAGACATATAGACAATGTCAATTCCTGGTTTTGTAATTCCTACAAGTTTGAGAGCTTCTCTAACAAGATTGTGTTCGATGTCATCAACTTTTTTTACATGCTCTGTTTTAGAATAACCAACTCTAATTATATCTGTATATTTCTTGTTTACAGTGATGTAAACATATTTATCAATAGCACTACTAACAACTGCTCCATGACCATGTTGATAGTAAGCTTTTAGATCTGAGCCACCTCCTGCAAAGCTCATCCTTAACGGTGTTTTTGAAATGATCATTTCATGCTTTCCTCAGTTTTCTCCAACTTTTTAAATCCTTATATGTATATTACATTTTTTATTTATGATTTTAGTATGCTATTTAATTCCTCAAAACTAGTGGGAAATAAGATTTTATTGTTTGATTTTTTAACAAGATTATCTTTAATTTTCTTTTTATATGAGTCATCATTGAACTCGACTAGTTCGATTAAAGATATTGATTTTAAATGGTCGAAATGAGAAGCAGTAATTAATGGCGCTGAAAACACAGATATAACGCTTTTTTCAATATTATTAAAAAGCAACTCAACAGGTATATATCTAGGAACTTCGCCATAGTTTTTAAAAAGGTCAATTGCAGCAATATCAGAAAGACTATCTTTTGCAGTAGATCCGGGATGTTTTTTAAAAGTATATTCTACAGGAATTTTTATCATGTTTTCATACATGTTTTTAATAGTTCCAGGTTTTAAAATATCTCCAAAAGAACCTTGGTCCAAAATAAGATTTTCACATTTTTTATAATTGCTTTTGGTGTTTTTTGAAACCTCAATAATTAGTTCTTCATGAGTTAATTTCAAAGGATAGTCTTTTATGTTATATTTTTCTCTAATTTTTTCATCAATTCCAAAGAAAGGAATACCTCGTCCTGTAAAATATTTTAAATCTAAACCTAAAAAGAGTTTTAATGCAGTTCTTAAAATTTCGCCTCTAATAAAAATTGGTTTATACCATGGATTTTTATATTTTTTTGACTGAATCCATGATGAGTCTGTAAAATAAACATTCCATCCTCTCTTTGAAAGCTCCTTTGCCAAATAAAAAGAACCAATCGCTTTTGATTGGCCTGTTATGTAGAAATTATTTTCCTTCCCGTCATCAATTTGGTTAATTATTTTATCTAACATTTTTTTAAGGGTAAAAACCTTATTAATTGATGAAACGCTAGGCATAATATATTCGAGAGGAATGTGGTTAATATTTTCTGATTTGCAGAATTTTATAATATCTTCACTAAATGTTACAACTGAAATATCTTTTCCTTGATTTTTTAAGGATAATGCGAAAAGCAATGGTAAATGTGATCCACAGCATACATAATCCATCTTATCTCTCTTTTTCACTTTTTACTTGAAAGTTTTCCTCTTATATCAAACACATATATTTAATGTCTTGTTAATCTTGTTAAACTAAAATGAATTGATATTATATTAAATATTGTTTATTTTCTGTACTTTTAAAAATTATTATACTGAAAACCTCTTCCTTTATAATTTGTTTCTACAACATTTATATTTTTCACCTATATATCTTGCTTTTACGGAGGGATACTTATAGCTAAACCTGGTTCATTTGGTTGGTCCCATAAAGAAATAACAGCAAGCGAGATAACAAAACCTGTTGCAGGCGAAAAAGGAATGTTTTACCGTAGAATGTTACGAGGCGTTATCAAACAAATTGAGATAAACGTTTTACACTGTTATAACATGTGTCCTATGGTAAAATTTTTAATGAAGCATTATCAAGATCATAAAACCCAAGATCTAATAGGGGCTGAGATTGGTGTTGGATTTGGACATAACCCATATAATATTTTATATAACTTACCTGTAAAAAGACATTATTTAATTGACCCATATTTAAAATATACAGAATGGGATGGCGGAGAAGAACAAACTTTTCATGAGACAGTATATAATGAAGCTAGAAAATATTTAAGTGAATTTGGTGACAGAGCTGTTTTTATACGTAAAAAATCTGAAGAGGCTGCTAAAGAAATTACTGAACCCTTAGATTTTATTTATATTGATGGAAATCATTGGTATGAATTCGTTAAAAAGGATATTGATCTATTTTATCCAAAAATAAAATCAGGCGGTGTTATCGGAGGGCATGATTTTACTGTATGTAGAGATCCTGATATTAGAAATGCGGAAGTACCTAGAGCCATAATTGATTTTATAGATAAAGAAGGCCTTGAGTTAAATGGCCACCCTAGTGATTGGTGGATAATTAAACCTTAATTTTAAAAGTTTAACCCACGATCGCGTAAAATAATCTGAAGTTCTTCATAATTTTGTATGATTTCCTCGTTTTTCATTCCCCTACCGAATGGAGTGACTTCGTCATAATTGAAAACAGGCGAGGGGTGTTCATTTTCATCGAATCTACCAAACACATTACGATAGGCATCCCAATTTTTTGTATGTAAATTGACACTAAATCGTTTGGGATCTTCAAAGATTTCCGAGCCTGGCATTGGGCAAAATAGAGATAGTAGAACTGAACCAGGATTGGCTTTATTTATAAAATTTAAAGTTTGTTTAACTATGTCATCTGGTTCACCTGGTAATCCAAGGATAAAATGAACTCTTACACCAATTCCTGTCTTATTAAGGAACTGTATGTAATCTTTTGCTTTATCAAGATCTATTTGTTTGTTTATAATTTTCAATACCTTTGGTGAAGCACTTTCAATTCCTATAGCTAAATCAGTGCATCCTGCTTTTTTTGCAAGTTTTACCATATCTGATGGTACACCATTTGCTCGTGTCTGTCCACGCCATTTTATTTTTGTTTGCCCTATTGCTTCTAGAAATGGTTTTGCAAACCGTTTATTAAAAGGAATACAGTTATCATCTTTAATTGCTAAGGCCTCAATTTCATATTCTTTTTTAAGGTATTCAATTTCTTCTTTTACTAGGTTTGGAGCTCGATATCTGACTGGGCCAAATGTAAGGTTCTTATTTGCACAAAAATAACAATTGAAAGGGCATCCTCTTGAAAAAACAACTGCTGTACCTTTTAGATTGGTATTTTCACCATCTAACAAACCAGTATCAACTACAGCAGTCTTTGGTAAGAACTTCCTTGATGGATAAGGATATATATCTATATCAACTGGTTTATTCTGTATATATCGTGGTTTTAGTTTTGACACCATAACATCATTTATAGCTTTTACAATTAACTCTTCGCCTTCTCCAAGAACGATTGTATCAAAGATAGTGGCACTTTCTTCTGGGAAAATATTTATATGTGCCCCTCCCGCGATATGTTTTGCATTTGGATACACCGAACGAAGTTTTTGTACAATTCTAGAAATCTCGTCGATACTTAAAGTTGCAGCTGAATATAAAAATACATCATTTTCTGGGATGCGATATATTGAATGTCTTTCTTCTATGCCTCTTAAATCAATCATTGATAATTGGACTTTATCACCAAGTCTTTCTTCTACTATGGTTAGTAGATACAGCTCTGTCAAAGGTTGATTTCTAAACGGTTCGTAATTATGTTTACCACTTGGAATTATAAAACCAATTTTTAACATATATTTCTCCGTAACTAAATATCCTTCAAAAGTTTTTTGATTCATATTTGTTTTTTATATTGTTAATTATGATATGATTTCATCTGGAAATTTCTGTGCAAGAAATAGCTCTTTATGATTTTTATATCGATAATCTTTGAAAACAACAGCTTGCTCTAAAAACCAATCATAGAACTTCATAGCAATCTTGCTATGAGCCCTTATAAAAGGTCTTAACCATTCAGCATAATACATCATTGAAAATAATTTTTTAAATAACAATGATTTTTGTTTTTTTAGATCAGATTTTTGCAAGTATTCCTCTATTTTAATTTGAAGTGGCTCCCATTTTTTCTGTAAATATTCGAATTCTTTATTATCCCTTAACTTTCTGATATTAATTTTTTTTGCAATATTTACATCTTCATCATGAATACGGAAATGAACAAGACCTATATCACGAGTGACAGCAATAGTATAACCCAATTTTAAAACCATGAGTGGAGAGTCCAGATCAATGTGATATGTTCTAAAATGTTCATCGAAATACCCTATCTCTTTTAATACTGATGCTCTGAATAAAAAAATCTTTGGCGATAAAATCCAATAGGGTTTAACCCATAAAAGAATACTATGAAGATTCCCATGTTTAGTTTCTTGTAATTTTGGACCAACAAGCCCTATTTTTTTATCTTTTTCCATTAGTTCACATGTTTTTATAATTACATCAGCTTTAACTAAAAAATCATCAGTAGCAGTGAGAATGTATTCACCTTTTGCAGCTTTAAAACAAAGATTAAATGCTTTAACTGCTCCTGTTAATTTTCCCTGTTCAATTAGTTTTACTTTATCTAGACCTTTTAGATATTCAATAGTTCCATCTGTCGATCCGCCATCTGCTATAATTATCTCATAAGGATGATTCTTAAAACCATTAAAAATTGAATCAAGACATTTTTGCAAGTCATTTAGTCGATTATATGTTGGAATACAAATACTTAACATTACTAGAGCTCCATTTTTACATTCAATGATGTGTTTTTTTATAATGTTATTTCACATTTTTTAAAATAAATGTTTAACACATCAGAGATATAAGTTAAATCTTCCTTTTTCAAATACTGGTGAATGCCAAAATGAAGGCCGTTTTCTCCAATGTATTCTGCATTAGGAAAATCACCATATTTGTAACCCAGAAATTCAAATGCCTTATGCTGTGTGGGTAAACAAGCAAAAAGGGTTTTACATTGAATATCTTTTGATTCTAAATATTTGTAAAACTTAGAATAATTGTATCTCGAATCTTTTAATACCATCGGAAAAGCATGTGGAGATATTGTTTCATAATCTTCTTCTTTACTGAAATAGACATATTCTTCAAGGTCTTTGGTTCTCTCTAAAAGAACATTCATGTTATCTTTACGTTTATTAAAAGTCTCTTCGAAATGTACCATGCCTTCTATCCCAATAGCTGCTGTTAGATCATTCATCCTAAGATTCAATCCGAATCGTTGAAAATCAAAATAGATTGATCCTGTAGGACGACCATGTGTTTTTACTGATCTAACGACATCTGCAATATCATCATCATTTGTTACTACTACGCCGCCTTCACCACAAATTACCACATGGGCGACATAAAAACTAAATGCCCCCATATCGCCAATAGTTCCAACGTATTTGTCTTTATATTTTGCTCCATGAGCCTCACAGCAGTCTTCTATCACTTTCAAATTATGTTTTTTTGCAATTTTTAATATTGTATCCATCTCAGCAGGTTTACCCATAAGATGCACTGGCATTATCGCAATTGTTTTATCTGTTATTTCATCTTCAATTTTATTTGGGTTTATATTAAGAGTTTCTATTTCAATATCTACAAATTTTGGAATAAAACCTGCAGCTAAAACTGCATTTGCTGTAGCACAAAAAGTTGTTGCAGGAACTATTACGTCATCTCCTCTTTTTGCACCAAACTTATATAGTGATGCAAGAGATGCAATACAAGCATCTGTTCCTGAGCTGGTTGCTATTGCATGTTTATAACCGAATTGTTTTGCAATTTTTTCTTCAAATTCTCTTGCATTTGCTCCTTCAGTAACCCAATTTTTATCTAAAGCTTTCTTTATACGATCTTTTGCAATATCTCCTATTTCTAAATCTCCAAATTTTATTCTCATTTTCTATTCTCGGGGGGTGTAATAAATTATTTGACTTCCAAGATTTTCGAATCGAAATGGTATATATAATAAATTTTTTAACTTTTCCTTTACTTTATCCTGTTTTTCAGGTTCTACAAAAAACAGGATGCAGCCTCCACCACCGGCACCTAACAGTTTACCTCCTAAAGCACCTGCTTTTAATGCAGTTTCATAAATTTCATCGATGGTAGGTGTGGTAATTTTATGCGTCAAACTTCGTTTGATCACCCATGTTTCATGCAAGAGTCTACCAAAGTCAGTGATGTTTGAACTGCTACCATTAAGAATACTTGTTGCTTCATCTACCATTTCATATATTCTCTGTAATTCCTTTTCTTTCTTTGGTATTTTTTTAATTTGTTCACCAGCGATTTCAGAAGCAGTTCTAGAAAAACCTGTAAAAAACAACATTAAATGATCCTGGAAATTTTTTACTTTCTGAGAATGTATTGTTATAGGTTTAACCTGAATTGTGTGTTCAGAATCAAAATCAATTCTATTTAATCCACCAAAAGCAGCACCTGTCTGATCTTGTGATCCAACATTTTCTTTAATCCGCTCCTGTTCTACATGTATTGCATTTAATGCTAACTGTCTTTTTGTAACCATTTTACCTTGAAGAGCATATAATGCATGAAGTAAACCTACTGTGAATGCTGAACTTGAACCAATCCCTATTCTAGCAGGTAGATCACCATTATGTTGTATTTCAACACCTCGTTTAAATTTTAAAAAGGATAGACATTCGCGTACGGAAGGATGCTTTATTTCTGATATCTTATTTGTTTCTTCTCTATGTGTATATCTTATTCTAAAATTGTAGTCAAAGAATGGTGGAAGATATCGAACAGTAATGTAACAGTATTTGTCAATTGTTGCGGCGATTACTGCTCCTTTATTTTTTTCATACCAAACAGGATAATCTGTACCACCGCCAAAGAATGATATTCTGAAAGGTGTTCTACTTATAATCATAGTTACTCACCATAAAGCAATTATTTTTTAAACTTTGCCCCGTCTTTTAATATCTTATGTGAAATTATATTATAGTATATTAGATTTATACCATTCAATTGTTCTTTGTATTCCTTCATCTAACGATACTTTTGGTTTCCATCCAAACAATTTGTTTGCTTTTGTCGTATCAAGACAAAGCTTTGTTTTAATTGATGGTTTTGAAAGATCATATTCAATTTCAATGTTTTTTTTAGAATGACTAATTATTTTTTTAACCAGGTCACTAACAGAAATTGAACTACCACATCCAACATTGAAAAGTTCAAACTTATTCTTCTGTTTTTTTACTGTAAGATCAACAAAATCAACAACATTAGAAACATAAAGAAGGTCTCTTTCTTCTTTACCAGTACCCCATACAACAATTTTTCCTCCTTCTTTTGTAGTCATAACTTTTGTCATTGTTGCTCCAAAAACATGGGATTTTTCTAAATCATATTTATCATATGGTCCAAAAATATTTGTATGTCTAATAACAGTATATTTAGTATTGCCTATTCTAGAGTAAAATTCACACATTTTTTCAATGTAAACCTTTGTCCATCCCACTCCAAAATAATTTGGATGAATTTCTTTATTTGCATCAAAATCAGTTTCTTTTAGAGGTATATTGCTAGATTGATGCATAACAGTACAGCTAAAAAATACAACATGACCAATATTATATTCAAAAGCACTTCTGAAAATAAGAGAATTCATCACAGCGTTATCTGTGACATGATAATATGGTTTATTTACTATATCTTTAGCACCAGATGTTATAGCAGCAGCTTGAATTAAAACATCAAATCCTTTTTTTAGTAGATTGTTTACATCATCTTCTTTAGTAAGATCTACTTTTATCATCTTAATTTTTGAATTCTTAAAAGGTTTAGAATTAAAATAAGTTCCATGGACTTCAAAATCTTTTTGATTTGCATAGAATTCTGCAATGTTCCTACCTATAAAACCTGTTGCACCGCATACAAGAACTTTCTTCTTCATTTTTAATTTCACCTTTTATTTTTTGATTTTAAGAGTTGTTGTTTCATACCATTCAACAGTTTTCTTAATACCTGTTCTAAACGTGGTTCGTTTTTTCTTACCAAATAAAGATTCAAATTTTTTCATACTTAGCATCCTGTATGGAATGGCGGTGGGTCTAGTTTCATCATATTGAGGAATAACATTATGGTTACAAACATCAAGAATAACTTTAACAGCATCTCTTATACTAATGCTTTCTCCACTACCAATATTGACAGGATCACATGTGCAATATTCATTAAGAACATCCAACATATCATTAACAAAATCCTTGACATAAATGAAATCTCTTATAGTGCTCCCATCGCCCCAAACTAAATACGGTTTTTCTTTCTTTAAAGCTCGTTTAATTAACGCAGGAAGAACATGTGATTTTTCATTGTCAAAGTTATCATATGGGCCATAGATATTTGTTGGTCTAATTATTCCTATTTTCATCCCATATTCCTTGTAATACAACTTGGCCAATTGCTCAATATACCTATTCACCCATCCGACTCCTAAGTAGAGGTCATAAGGAGACTTATTTAAATCAAGTTGATCTTCACGAATAGGATAGTCGGCTTCCTGGTAAACTGTAGAACTGCTAATCAAGACTATCTTATCCACATCATTCAATCTGCTGGCTTCTAAAAGACCAGCATTAATTTTTAAATTTGGAAGTATGGAACCAGACGGATCTTCTTTCATTACCTTAGCTCCATATGTTTGGGCAGCACAAATAAAAATACATTCTATATTTTTTGTAGCTGTAATGCAATCTTCAAATTTTGTGAAATTAAACCGCTTGTATTTTTCTTTTAAAAAAGGGGGTTTCTTTGAAAAAAAGGTCGACAATACATTAGCTCCAATTGTCATTAGGCTTTTTGTTAAATTTGTGCCAACCAACCCAGTCCCACCAGCGACTAATGTATTTTTTCCTTCTAAAGTATAATTGGAAGATACTTTCTTCATTATATTATCTCCAAATGTTATTGAAAACTCGCATAGTGAAATTCCTCATCACAACGTTTCTGTCGTTTATTATTGTTGAGGGGATAACAAGAATAAAGATATGCCCCTTTTTTGGTTCCATACCAGACAACTTCTTTAAACCATTCCTCCCACGAAGTCCATTTAGTGCTTGTTCTATCAATAGTATAATGAAAAACACCTTTTTTTAATTTGGTGTCCATCCCGTTTAATACTCCTTGATAGATCTCAAAAATATTATATTTGAGAGAAATATCTAAATCGTTTTTAATGAATGGCAATTTCAGCAAACCCTGGTTGAATCTGACTGTCTCATCCAATAATTTATCTGGAAGAAAATCACACATAATCGATTTTGCTTCATTATAAAATTTATCAAGAAGGTCCTCATAACAAAGTTTAATGAATATGTACTCATCTGCTGGCCACCAGATATTAAGCCACTCTTGAGAGGCAACATGTTCAGAGCCACCCTTTTGAATCTCTTTTGCTTTTTGATTGAAAAACGATAAAATCTCTGACATTACTTTGTGTTTTTTAGATTCCTGCATAAAAATTTCAATCAATTCTCTAAAGTTTATCGAGTTCATTCTGTTAATTAACATAATAGGGATCTGCAAAAGCTTATTAAAATAGATTAATGACACAATCCAACAGAAAATTCTAGTCTTTATCCAATCGTTTTTTGGCATTTTATCTGTAGCTATTACAAGTTTCTGTATTTCATGAATCACAGATTTAGAATTAAGGCTAGTGTGATGAGGAATGATTTTTGAATCAACTGTATGTAAACCATATTTTTTTTGATAGGTAGGTTCATTCATCTGAGTATTTTCAAGCAATACAAGGTTAATAAATTGAATTCTGTTATGTTGGCCACTTTCAATCACGCTGAAGACACCATCAGCAAAGGTAGAAAAACTTTCATTTGGTAGACCAATTATCATATCACTAAAAGTAGCTATTTTATGCTGATTAAACATATGTTGCAACTTTTTATAAGTTTCAGGCGATATGTTACTACGGTTAATACTCTTCAAAGTGTCTGCATTTAAAGATTGAAGGGCTAGATTAACCCCTTTTTGCAGTTTATTATCATTTAAAATCTTCTGTAGTGTAAATATCTTTTCAGTGGAATTTTTAGTATTTTGGACGGAGAAAGCCTCCGGATATCTATATTGTTTTTTATTTTCTGCAACCTTTTTAGCAATATCAATATCTCTTTTTAATATACCAAAATTAGCATCACAACAAAAAACAAATTGAATCTTATGTTTTGAAAACCAATCTATCTCTTTAAAAACTCTAGTCAGAGTATATTGATTGATTCGGTTTTTTGTTTTAGTGCCCCAAAAACAATATGAACACGAATATGGACATCCCCTATTGGTTTCTAAAAGTGCAGACCATCCCTCATCCAGATTAGCCTTAATTAATGAATCAAAAATGCCTTCCAAATAAGGCGAAGGAACCTCATCAAGGTTTTTTATTCTTTCACTTATTTTATTGTAAATAAAATCTTTTCCCTTCATGAAACCAATAGATGGAATATTCTCCCATGACCTTTTCTTAATGTTTTCTAATATTAATAAAAAAGGCATTTCCCCTTCACCATAACTACCAATATCAATAAATGGATATTTATTCAAAAATGTCTTCATACCTGATCGAGATTCAGGCACTTGAGGTCCACCAAAAATAATCATACATTCATTATCTTTTTCTTTAAGCCATTTGGCTATTTTTAAGTTGATCTGAAAGTTCCAAACATAAGAGCTGAAAAAAACCACATCAGCATCAGAAAGATAATTTGCAGCTTCTTTTACAAAAATTCTTTTATAAACAGGTATTAGAAATTCGTAATCTTCAGGATTTTTCAAATTTTTTTGGGCATATGCCTGGAGAACACCTATTGAATAAGGAAGATAATATTGGTCACCGAATTTGTCTCCAATCTGTACTAATCCCACTTTAATTTTTTTTTGTTTAGTTTTCATTTTCTATCTGCAAAATAATTCATTTTCTGTTTATGTTCTTCTGGATGTTGAACAAACCATTCCCAGGTTTTTCTTAGTCCATCTTTAAATTCTGTTGAAGGATTATAATTAATCATCTTTTTTGCTAAGGAGATATCCATTATCCTTTTAGCAGATCCGCTTGGCTTTTTCGGATTAAAAACATAATTAAAGTCAACGATGCTTTGAAGGATTTCTACTAACTTTTTAATAGTGCACGGTCTACCACTGCCTAAATTAACAAATCCGGATTTAGTGCCATAATATAAGGCCTGGATTATACCTTCAGCAACATCTCTGCTGTAAACAAAATCTCTTATAGCTGAGCCATCCCCCCAAACAACCAGGGGATCTTCTTTATGATAAATTCGGTACATCAAAGATGGAATTACTAACGAATTTTCTGGATGGAAGTTATCTCCTGGGCCGTAGACATTAGACGGTCTAACAACTGAAAAATTCTCTAGGCCATGTTCGACCTTGTAGGCATATATTTGAGCTTCAGCCATCCTTTTAGCCCAACCAGCAAAATCCATGGGCTTGCTCTCTAATTCATAGTCAGATTCTTTAAACTCTTCTGCATGTGAATATGCTCCCACAGAACTCGTATATACAACTTTTTTTACTTTATTTAACCTGCTTGCCTCTAAAACATTGGTATTCATCATTAACATAGGCACGAAATGGCTGGCTATTTTTTGAGACGCAGCTTTTACCGATGCTCCGATCCCTGCTATATGAAAAACAAAATCCATATCTGAACAAATTTGTTTACAGAAATTAAAATCTGTTAAATCTCCAAAAATATGTTCAGCAGAAATATTTGCCTTAATTTTGTCTAAAGATACTATATTAACATTAGCACTGGCATCTACTAAAATATCAACCACTTGTCTACCAATTAAGCCAGTGCCTCCAGTTACTAAAACATTTTTTGACGCGAAACTTTTTAAAACTTTTTCTTTAATTGCCATTTTAAAACGGTCCTTTAAAACGTTTTTCCCAACTATAAAATTCTTCTCTAGATAGATCTGTTGTTTCTAATTCTAATTTCTTTTCAATTTCTCGAATAATATTAACCGCATTTGGATAGAACTCATTTTCCAAAGGTCTTGTGGTTGGACATGGTGCTTGAGCAAATCCAATTCTATTTACTGGAGATTTTAAATCATTGAAACATTTCTCTGAAATTCTTGCTGCAAGTTCGGCACCAAATCCACAATGTATCCAATCATTATCAGCAACGATACAATGGCCAGTTTTATTTACAGAATCTATTATGAGTTTATCATTTAATGGAGCAATAGTCCTTGGATCAACTACTTCAATACTAACTCCACGTTTTGCTAAAACTTCAGCTGCTTTTAACGCTTCAACATTCATCCAAGACGTTGCAACAATTGTAATATCATCCCCTGACTGGAGGATATTAGGTTCTTCTAAAGGTATTGGTGTTGGCTCTTCAGGAACTTCACCTTCAGTAAAATACAGCCATCTATGCTCAAGGAATATCACAGGATTATCATCACGAATAGCAGAAATAAGTAACCCTTTGGCATCACTTGGCGTTGTTGGCAATACTACTTTTAAACCTGGGATATGTGCAAATATTGAATGCATACTTTTACTATGCTGAGATGACTGTCCCCATCCTCTGCCTACAATTGCTCTAATGACAAGTGGAACTTTTACTTTTCCACCTGACATGTATCTATGTATTGAGACCATATTTGTAAGTTGATTCATCGCTAGAACCAAGAAATCCACACGTTGATGAATATGAATTGGCCTTAGCCCATTAATAGCAGCACCTAATCCCATACCAGTCATTGCGTCCTCTGAAAGAGGTGTAATAAAACATCGATCTTTACCAAATTTTTCTAAAATATTTTTACAACTACCAAATATTCTTTTATGATCAGTAACATCAAGACCATAAACAAAGATATTTTTATCTCTCTCCATTTCTTGAATCATTGCTTCGTTTAATGCTTCTTGAAAGGTTATTTTCCTCATGAGTACACATCGGTTAATACTTCTTCACAATCTGGAAATGGTGCTTTTTCAGCAAGTTCTACACTCTTATCGATTTGTTTGTCGATCTCTGTTTCTACCTTTTTGATTTCTTTTTCAGAAAAACCTATTTTTAAAAGTTTCTTTCTCTGTAAATTTACAGGGTCAACCTTTAACCATTTTTTGAATTCATCTTCTGATCTATATCCAAATTTAAAATCCTGATTTATTCCAACATGCTCTAAATATCGATAATATTTTAGATGCATAAAACATGGTTTTCCGTTTTCTTTTTGTTTCTTTATAGCCTCTAATGTTAAGTTGTGGATGACTTCTGGATCTGTTGATTTCTCCTTAAAAACATTGCAACCGAACTTAGAAACAATGTCAGTTATTGATTTGAAACTCTGCCTGTCTTTTATATGTGAATGAATTGCAAGTCCATTATCTTCACATACAAAGATTATTGGTAGTTTATGCAAACACGCAAAATTCAAACTTTCCCAAAATGCTCCTTCCTCAAGAGCACCGTCACCAAAGAATACGAAAGATAGACCTTTTTCTTTTTTATATTTTTTAGCAAAAGCACCGCCAAGGCCTAAAGGGATACATGTTGCAACAATTGCTGATGTACCTAAAAAATTGCATTCTGGACAAAACATATGCATGGAACCTGCTTTGCCTTTGGCCATACCCGTTTTCTTTCCGTATAATTCTCCAAAAAAATTGTCTGTTTCACCAGTTCTTGCAAGATATATTCCATGATTTCTATATGTTCCATAAATCTGGTCATCTTTTCCAGTAGCATGACAGACACCTGCTGCTATTGCTTCTTCTCCAACTGATAAATGGACAGGTGTCTTCATATCGTCATCCATGTAATATTTTATTATTGTCTCCTCGCTTTTTCTGATTAAATAGACTTTTTTATAAAGCTCCAAGCTCAATTTTGATTTATCCATTTTTTACACCGAATTATTTTTCATGGTAAATTTTTACTGTTTTAAAGTATTCTCTCCAGTAATTTAGAGTATCTTTCAGGGTTTTTTCAAATTTAATTTCCGGTTTCCAACCGGTATCTTTATTGAATTTTTCTGTAGAAGGAATTTGAAGTGTAACATCTGAAGGTCTTAGTCGAGATTTGTCAACTTTTACTTTTATATTTTTGACTTTTGACATTTTCAGAAGCATATCAAGCATTTCTCCGACCTTCATTGTTTCAACTCCACCAATGTTGTAGACCTCTCCAGGTGGACATTTGGCTACAAGAAGCCAATATGCCCTTACTGCATCTCTTACATCTGTAAATGTTCTGATGCTATCCAAGTTTCCAACTTTTACAACTGGTGGTTTTAATCCTGCTTCAATTGCAGCTATTTGTCTTGCAAAGGTTGATACAACAAAAACAGCTCCTCTTCTTGGGCCGGTATGGGTAAACATTCTGGTTCTAACGGTTTGTATGCCCCAAGAGTCCCAATACTGTCTTGCAAGCATATCTTCAGCAACTTTACTGACCGCATAGGGCGAAGCTGGTCTAAAGGGGTTAGTTTCTTTAATTGGAACTTCTCTCTTTTGAACTTGACCATAAACCTCAGATGAACTACATATGTGGATAACTGGATCGTAATCAGATGAAAGTTTCAGATCTTTTACAGCTTCTAACAAATAACATGTTCCAATTACATTTGCTTCTAAGGTTACAATAGGGGCATCATAACTATAAGGAACATATGATTGGGCAGCTAAATGAAAAATAACATCTGGTTTTTCCTTTGCTAAAATAGCTTTAATTGAGGGATAATCTACAAGGTCACCATATTTTAAGGTTATTTTGTCTAAAATATGAGTAATGTTTTCAGTGGGTGATCGCCATCTAGCAAGTCCAATGATCTTAACTTTTGGATGGTTTTCTATTATATAATCTGCGAGATGACTTCCAACGAATCCTGTAATTCCTGTTATTAGTACTTTATTTATCTTCCTGTCTTTACTCATAATTCCTCCCCTTAGGCATACGAAATAATACTTTTTAAATACCATTCATAAGTTTTTTTAATACCTTCTGATAAAGGTGTAAATTTAAAATCACCAATTATCCCATTTAACCTTTTGATAGATAGATCCTTTTGATATTGGCCATCTGGATATGAGTTATCAAATTCAATGTTTATATCTGTTGAATCTGTTGCTTTTAATGCAATTTTTGCAATTTCTGAGATAGAAGGATTTTCATTTTTAGGTGCAATGTTTATCGGGCCTTCTCCATCATACTTTTCTAATAGAATTAGAAGGATTTTTGCTAGATCCTTTGAAAACAAATATTGTCTCAATGGTTTTCCTGTTCCAAGTAGAGTTATTGTTTTCTTGTTATTGATTTTAGCTTCCTGGATTTTGCGGATAAGTGCTGGTACAAAATGACTTTGTTTTTCATCGAAATTATCATGTAGTCCATATAGGTTACAGGGAATAACATAAAAGAAATTACAGCCATATTGTTTCCTATAGGAGTCAATTTGAACTCCTAAAACTCGTTTTGAATAGGCATAAGCAAAATTTGTTGATTGTGGAGGGCCATCATAGAGTTGCTCCTCTTTTAGAGGATAGCTTTTAGAAACATCTGGATATGCACAATTACTCAAGATTCCTATTAACTTTTTAACTTTGTATTTGTATGCATAATGAACAACGTTTGTATTCATCATTACATTTAGATAAATAAAGTCTGCAGGATGGTCCATGTTATCTTTGATGCCACCAACTCTTGCGGCTAGATGTATAACCTTATCTGGTTTATATTTTTCAAACATTGATTTAACATCTTTTTCTTTTGTCAAATCAAAATCTTTTGAACTGATATAAACTGCATCTGGATAAATTTTTTGTAAAGCATGACCTGCTAAACCAGATCCGCCAGTTACTAACAGTCCTATCTAAATCACCTCACTTATCTTAGTATTACCCTTATGGGCGTCTTGGCAGGTAATAATTCATGGTTATTAAACATCTCGGTAATGCATATCTTACATATTGTCTATAATCCATTTAACCCCCATGTAAAAATCATCACAAACGTAATCTGGTTCTATTTCAGATTCTTGCATCTCAATATTTACTTTTTCTTTGTTTTCTGGGACTAAAACAGTTTTACAATGTGTTTTAAACCCTGCTTCTACATCAAGCATTCTGTCCCCGATTATGAAGGATTTTTTTGTATCAATATCAAGATTTTTTCTTGCTTTTTCAATAAGGCCCGGATTTGGTTTTCTACAGTTACATTTTTCATCAGGATGATGAGGGCAATAGTAGATAGCATCAATAATATCTTCTTCTTGGGATATCTCGCTCTTCATTTTTTCATGTATTTTCTCTAAAGTCTCTTCAGAAAAATATCCTCTAGCAATTCCGGATTGATTTGTTATAACTACGATTTTGAATCCTTTTTCTTTCAAAAGCTTAATTCCTTCTTTAACCCCTGGATAAATTTTAAAATCATCAGGATTACTTATATATCCAAAATTAATATTTATTGTTCCATCTCTGTCGATAAAGATTGCTCTGTTTCCCATGACTCATCTCCAAATAATGTTTTCTCCACTAGATAACAGATAATGTGACCAATCATAATATGCGACTCTTGAATATGGGGTGTTACATCTGAAGGTACAGACATTAAATAATCAGCATAATCTTGAATTTCATCCACATTTTCACCAGTCATTGCTATGGTAACTGCACCTTTTTCATTTGCTGTCTTAAGGGCGTTAATAATATTTTTTGAATTGCCACTAGTTGTGATTCCAATCAACACATCACCCTCATCTGCTAATGCTTCAACTTGGCGCTCAAAAACACGGTCATAGCTAAAATCATTTGAAATGGCTGTTAATGTAGAAGTATTTGTTGTAAGAGCAATCGATCTCATTGCTTTTCGATTTAAATAAAACTTACTTACAAGCTCACATGATAGATGCTGAGCATCCGCTGCGCTTCCTCCATTACCGCACCAAAGAACCTTTTTATTGTTTTGATACGCATCAATAACTGCTTTTACCGCATCATTTATTACATCAATATATTTGTCAATAATCTTTTCTTTAACGTTGATGCTACCTTCAATATGTTTTTTAATTTCTTTTTTAAAGTTTAAGTTTTTTTTACTCCCCATAGATTACCTCTCACTTTAATACAAGTATGTTTGTCTTAAATAAGTATTTACTTTTTATTAGAAATAACTTTTGCTTTTTATTTAAAAACGTCGAAAAAAGAACTTTCTCAAGCATGTTTTATATACAAAAACAATATTAACAAAAAACCGTATCTTATAGCAACAAAAATAAAAGCAATTACCATTGCAAAAACATAATCAGGAGGTCGTGGGCATGTATTTAAAAGAAAACAAAAAAAATGTTTGGAAAATCTACAGAAAATCATTTGTGAGCTATTGGAAAAATTATATAATGGGACAAGATGCTTTAACAATACCTTATAAAAACTATGAGCTTAAAAAACTACCTTGTGACACATTCATCTACCCAGATTTACTTCACCGTTTTAAACCTGATTGTATTATAGAAATAGGAACAGATAGTGGTGGTTCTGCCGTATTTTTATCAGATCAATTCGACGGCAAACTTGTAACAATCGATATAAACAAACCAAAACAAGAAA
Organism: Thermoplasmatales archaeon; assembly: GCA_023128855.1. Taxonomy (GTDB): domain Archaea; phylum Thermoplasmatota; class E2; order DHVEG-1; family DHVEG-1; genus JAGMDE01. The sequence goes on from JAGMDE010000003.1 coordinate 27,007, forward strand.
CATTAAATGACTTTAAAAAACGTGATATAGTCTTTGTTCATAGTGATGCAACATTGAAAAAAACTATGGAAGAGGCAAAATCTCATTGTTTTGGTAACACATTTATTATCGATGATGGCAGTCATAGAACAACTCATGTCTATGAGTCATTTAAACTATTCAGCCCGCTTGTTAAACCTGGTGGTTTTTACATTATTGAAGATGGCATGAGCGGCGCTCTTCTAAATTGCTGGCGTTTGAATCCAATGCATATGTATAAAAAGTTCTATCAGGATAGAAATACTTTTCAACCCAATTATGCAATTGATAAAATTTTGAAAGAGTATCCTGATTTTACTTTATTTGAAGAATATGATAAATATATGTTTTCAACTACTTATAGAGGAATATTGAGAAAGAAAGAAGATAAATGAGTTATTTTATAATCTCAAAAAAATCATGGATGGCTGGAACGGTATCCGGAAAAGCTTGTTCTTCTCCAGGTAGAAGTCGCCCTAGAAAAGGAATTTTTGCTTCTATTGCATTTTTGCAGTCTGATAAACTATCGCCGATATAGAGCACTTTTTCTGGGTCATAACCATGTTCAGTGATTATATTTCTTGTATGTTCTGGTTTAGTTATCGGGCTTCCATAAACTGCCTTGAAATACTTATTCATATTTCTTTCTTTTACAATTTTTTTTAGCTCCTCTTCTGGAGTTCCTGATATCACATACAAATCAATTTTTTTGTAATATTTTTCCAAAAACTCTTTGGCACCTTTCACCCAGTCAGATTTTATTACTTTTTCAACGACAAGATCAGAAAATTTTTGGGCAATTTCTTCGACTTTTTCTTCATTAATTGGTTGTTTAAGATATTCTTCATGGTAATATTTGATTTTTACGTATCTTGAAATACCGCCGTTTTCTATATGATGTTTTACAACTTTTTTTACAACATTTTCACCATATGGTTCATACAGTTGCGCAAAAGCTTCAGTTTTGACATTCATACATTCTGCTAGAACTCCATCGAAATCAAACAAGATCGCTTGAAAAGAATCTATTGATATGTTTTGATTTTTCATCATTTTTCGACCTCTGCAAGAATTGTACAAGGACCACCATCTGAATGTTTAACCATCATAGGAGCAATCACAACAGTTTTAAAAATAGTGTTTTCATCTACTTTTGAAAGATCCATATCTTCAATAAATAAAACAGGTTTTTTAGGGTCAAGCAGTTTTTTATGAACTTGTCGACCTATATCTTGATGTTGCCATGATGAAATAGAAATTGAATCAAAACCAATTATTCTTATTTTCTTGAAGTTTTCCCTAATCCATTCTGCTGTTTTAATACTTATTCCTGGATTATGTTCCCAATATCTGTCTTCATTTCTATATTTTCCGATACCTGTTTTAAAAATTATAAGTTCTGCGTCAGAATTCAAATTATTTTTATTAATATATTCTAGCTTGATCAGTAACTCATCATCCGGTAAATTAATTTCCAATATCTGTATTTTTTCTCCACTTATAAACCAAAAGTCAGTTGGAAAATCTTCTACTGTTTGACCATTTTGAAAAAAATGATATGGAAAATCAATATGTGTTCCAATATGATTTGGAAATTCCCATTTTGCAGTATTTGCCGAATCTCCTTTCTCTATTGAACTCGAAGGTGTAAGTAAAAAACCTTGTTTACCACCGTATGCTGGAGTATTCACATCAATTTTATATGATAATTGGATAAACATAAGGACATCCTTATTTTGAAGAATATGCTAAAGCTTCCTTTTTAACACTGCCGGTTTCATCGGTATTATGTTTGTTATTGAGCTCTGAAAGGCATTCGAGTATGCCCTGGCCCAGGTCATAAAACTGTGATCCTACTAGTTTTTTTGCAACTTTTGGTTTGAAGCTATATGGAGTAATTTCATAATGTATGCTAGATTCAGTTGGAATAAATTCAAGATCTATTTTATTTCCAAGTATTTCCTTGACCATTATTAATAGATCTTTGATTTTCATTGGTTGATTTCCTGTAATGATTACGTTTTCATTTTCAAATTCTTTTGATAAAATATCGACACTGAGTTTTGCTGCATCTTCAACATGGACGTATTCTCTGATTTCTTCTCCGTCACCGTATCTTGTTATTTTACCATCAGTTGTTGCTTGTTTTAAAATTTTATGTATCCAGTTTGTATCATCTGCACGTGGTCCATAAAGTGATCCATAACGTAGTATAGTGTAAGGTAGATTGAAAACTTCATTGTAATTATCAATAATCAACTCACAGGCTTGCTTGCTACTTCTGTAAAATGAACCAGAGTCACTATAAACGTAGATTGTACTTGCGAAAACAAATCTTTTCACTTTGTTTTTCCTGCAAGCTTCTAAAATCATTGTAGTTCCAAGAACATTATATTCGACTGTTTGGAGTGGTTTAAGATGTGCAGTTTCAATATCTGCAAGAGCAGCAAAATGATAAACAATATCGCATCCTTTTATTGCTTTTTCTACTGCTTTTTGATCAAGAATATCACCAACAATCATCTTTTGCTTTTCTTTCAAATAATTAGAAGGCTGCAGATCAAAAATTGTTACATTATGTCCTTCTTTTGTAAGAGCATCAGCAATATGGCTACCTAAAAAACCTGATCCTCCAAAAACTACCGTTTTCATATTATTTCCATCTCCTTATGTGTATTTATCAAATTCTCATTATTTTTGTTATTATCTTTATCTATAACTATATATTATTTAAATTAATATGTATAGTAAGTATGGTATTATCCAGATCCGATAATTTCCCTATAATAATTAAGTTTCAGAAGCGTCTACTGCTCACTCCTCATTTATTTTATTGATAACATTTGTTTATCTTTATTCTTTACCCAATTAGCC
>JAGMDE010000030.1 GCA_023128855.1 Thermoplasmatales archaeon
AAGCTGTTCGAAATCCTAATATTGAAGATCCTGTAAATCCAAGCAACCTCAAAATGGCTATACCCTTGGCAAAATCTCTCCTAATGGTGACTGATGGGCCCGCCCAGAGGCAAACAGCCTAACAGGAGACAATCCCGGTAAAACATTTTGGTTTTTTACAGGTTTTGTTTTTTAGGCCAGTTAAACACTTTATTTTTTATAAAATAAGTATTACATAAAACATGTTTGGTAATGGAAAAGAGGTTCTAGCTCAAGTGAGTTTATTTGAAGCATAATCTTAAATATAAAAACTTCGGTTAAATGTTTTACATATGGAAACTAAGAAATTTGATGATTTTTTGGAGAATCCGGTCAAACAAGGTGCGTATAAATTGATTTTCGATTTTAAAGAAGATTATTTACTCAAAATAAGAGATATTTTCGCCTCTGATTTCGAAGATGACGAAGACTCCACTGATGACAATTACAAGTCGTTGTTAATATTACTTAGGAGCATTAGTTATTTATCACTTTCCGAACAAAAATCCAAAAAGATTGGGAAAGATGATCAACTTAAATCGTTTATTAAATATCTCGGTTTGGTTTTTAAGAATTTTAAATCAAAGGCGTATAAATTAAAATTGGAGAGTGAACCTTTTAACCATCGTTGTACTAGACTGCATGCTGAAGAAGAAATTATGATTTGGAAATATTTGTATTTTAAAAAATTTGAGGATGTTCTATATTGTAAAATAATAGAATCTGAAGATTACCTAGTTAGGATTATTTTCTATTCTTTGAAATGTGAGTTACTTGAAGCATTAAGAAAAATGTTGAAAATAATGTTCCAAAACTTTGATTTTGATATTAAACAACCTTGTCGAATACATGAATATGAAGAAGTCGTTTCGATATATCCAATGGCTCTTGCTTTGTCATTATCCGAAAAGGACAGCTCAGAATTTGGTTTGGTTGTTGATGATCTTGATCTCGCAATAAAATATTACTTTCATTTTTTTAATGCATATAGAGAATGTGTAATATTTGCAGGTGTTGCTCTTGAAGAACAAATCGTGCTTATCTATGAAAATGAAATAAAAGAGAAGGCTCATGAGTCTTTAGGTCGATTGTTTCATAAACTCAAAAAGGAATCTGTCATTCCAGAATCTATGAAAGCAGTAATAAGTCAGGCTATAGACATAAGAAACGCATCCGTACATCGAGGGATGGACATCTTTGAATCCCGCGATGCTATCAAGGCTGTTGTTGCCCCAGCCATGCTTTTAATTTGGTATGGCAGAAAGAAAGGCAGGTTAAAATAGATCTTCTTTCATGAGCAGTAAAACATTGAGTATTTGATGTATTTTATGAATATTTATAGTTACTTTCAACGCACAAAATCCACATTCGTATTACAATAAACTCCCAATTTTGAATATGATTTATCTTTTATCATATATGGACTCTAAAAGATCTCTACAAATAAAATATTTGAGGTTGGTTCTTTTTGGTTAAACACACCATGATATCTTCTGTAGGTTTTAGCCAGCTTTTTTTAGTTTTCACAATTTTACATTTACCCTGCTTCAAGTCATCGCTTTCGTATCTGTAAATCTGTCTAGATCTTTCAATTTTGGCGGCAAAATTTATTGGATATGTCATTTTTCTTCACCTTCGCATCTGAATATCTTTATACATTTTTATACATTTGGTGGGATAATTCCCAAATTTCTCACAGTTCAATGGAGTCGGGCATAAAAATAGATATTCATTCTCTAATTTTTAAAATTGGAATAAACTACAGCTTTTTGCTCTTCTTGAATTCAAACAATGCCTTTTCTACAACATGGGTTCGATTGCGGAAATTAACGCCATCTGCTTGCGAATCGACCCAATCAACTAGATCTTTTGGCAGCCTTACCATAACTGATATCGTTTCTCTTTCTAAGTGTTAAAAAGTAACATGGGCCCGCCCAGATTTGAACTGGAGTCTCTAGCTCCCAAAGCTAAAAGGATGGACCAAGCTACCCTACGGGCCCGATGGTTCTTTTGGTAACATAATCTAATATTTAAAAATATTTATGAAATACTAGCTGTTATCATACTTTATGGATTTTAATGCTAATAAACCCTCACATATCTTTGCATTTTTATTATTAATGATTTCAATTTTATTTATCTTTATTTTACCAATTGTTACTTTTGTTGTTTTTTATGGAACTGATTATCTCAGTGGAATAACCATAGATGAATTTTCAGCAATTATTAGTCAATTGATTGTGATTGGCGTATTTATTATAGTGCCATTCATGTGGTACTTTCTAGTTAATAAACTAAGATTTAAAGGAATTTTATCTAGGATTGGACTTGTAAGTGAAAATATTGATATAGCGTTTCTTTGGGGAATTCTGGCAGCAATTATTATTTTTGCTATCATTTTTGTAATTGAATTAGGTTTAATTGGTCTTGGACATAAACCTGAGGATCTAAGCAATATTCCTAATTTACAAGCGCTTTTCTCACCTACTGTTATGTTTTTCCTTGTGGCAATCCAACCTGTTGGAGAGGAAATATTTTTCAGAGGATTTCTTTATGAGAAAATTGAAAAATTTTCTGGTCCAATGATATCTATCGTTATAACATCTGTTTTGTTTGGCGTTGCCCATATGTCATATGCCAAATGGTTTCCAGCTTTAATGCCAATATTAATGGGTTTTGTTTTGGGTTATATTGTTTATAAAACAAAAAACCTGTATTCTGCGATAATTGCTCATGTTGCATTTAATCTTACAAGTTTAACGCTTGCATATTTAGGCCAGGAATTATTAAAAGATATGGCGTTAATTCTATAAAGGAGTTTTATATCCATCTATTCAAATCAAAGGTTGATTTAAATGGCAAAACAAAGAACATTTGTAATGGTTAAACCTGATGGAGTACAGCGAGGACTAGTTGGTGAAATCATCAGTCGTTTTGAGAAAAAAGGATTAAAACTTGTTGCAATGAAACTTGTTTCTGTTTCAAAAGAACTTGCTGAAAAGCATTATGGAATTCATAAGGATAAACCATTTTTTAAACCAACTGTAAAATACATTATGTCTTCTCCTGTTGTTGTTATGATTCTAGAGGGAAATAATGCTATTGACCTAGTTAGAACTATGATGGGAAAAACAAACCCACAGGATGCGAAGATGGGTACAATCCGTGGTGATTATGGACAATTTATTGGCAGAAATATTGTTCATGGTTCTGATGGTCCTGATACTGCTGAGTTTGAGATAAATCTCTGGTTTAAACCTGAGGAAATAGCAAACTATACTCGAATTGATGAAGAATGGCTTACAGAATAAAACTAAACTTGCATTAAACTGCCGTTGATTTTATATCACGTTATGTGATACGTTTTTTACTATGGCTTTTGACAGAAAAACTCTTGTTATTCCAGATAACACTAAATTCGAAGAAAAAACAATTGTGACAAAGGGAGACGTTGTAATAGGTGATCGATGTCTAATCCAATTCGGCATTAAAACTGATGGCAGAATCTTTGTTGGAGAGCATGTGATTATTGATGGCGGTCTGGACTCTACAAAAGATATTCGTGTTGATATTTTCTCAAACATTGGCGGCGATGTTAAATGTGGCGGTAATGTTTATTTTGGTGAAAAGGTGAAGGTAAAAGGTAAACTCTCTCTTGATGGGGATCTTGACGTTGGTGATAGTGTTGGGATTGATAAGGGATTTGAGGCTAAAGGTTGGATTAACATTCGTAGCCCCATTCCTGTTGTGATATATGTTTTTATATATCTTTTACAACTTTTAAAGATGGGGCATAGTGAAGAAATCGACAGAATCCTTGAGGAAATTGAGGAAAATGAGGGCGATACCATACCAATCTCTGAAACATTTCTTTTTATTCCAAACAATTCAATAATCGGAGTCCAAAAATCAAAGGTTGATCATAATTTAAGAGTTGGAAAAAAATCCCGATTAATTGGAAATTTTGAAATTAAAGGTAATTCATTTATTGAAAATAACTCAGTTATTCATGGTACTTTAAAATCCAGTGGAGATGTTTTTTGTGGTAAAAAAACATCTATCCAAGGTAACATAAATTCAAATGGCGATGTCCGAGTTGAGGACAAGGTTAGTATAGCAGGAAACATTGTTGGAGATAAGATTTATCTTTCCAAAACTGCAGTAGTACATGGGAAGCTTTTTGCAAAAAATGGGATATCTTTTATGACACCGTCAGAAGAGGAAACTGAAGAAAAGGTCGAACGTTTTAAGACGGATACTGATATTATTGATGAAGTAGGAGATATGTTGGAGTAGAATATAATGAGTATGCAGATCGGAATAGTTGGAAAACCTAATGTTGGGAAATCCACTTTTTTTAATGCTGCAACAGATGCGCATGCTGAGATAGCGAATTATCCATTTACTACAATTGATGCAAATCGTGGAGTAATGTACGTTAGTAAGCCATGTCCCTGTAAGGATTTTAATGTTAAATGTACCCCTCATAATTCTAAATGTATTAACGGGACAAGATTCGTACCAATTGAGGCGATAGATGTAGCTGGACTAGTACCAGATGCATGTAAAGGACGAGGGCTTGGAAACAAATTTTTAGATGACCTACGACAGGCCCATGCTCTGATACATATTGTCGATGCTTCAGGTAGTGCAGATGAAGAGGGAAACCCATGTGGACTTGGAAAATATGATCCCCTTAATGATGTCGATTTTTTAGAAAAAGAAATCAACTATTGGCTTTTAGAAATAATTAAAAAAAGTTGGGAGACAGTTGCAAGGCGTTGTGAGGTTGAAGGAAAAAAAATAGATAACATGTTGGGAGAAAAACTAGCAGGACTTGGTATTAAAGAAGAACATGTCCATAATGCAATACGTAATCTAAATCTTGATGGAAGTAAACCTTCGAAATGGACTGAGGATCAGTTACTGGCAATATCTGATTATACTCGAAAAGAAAGTAAGCCGATGTTAATTGCATTTAATAAATGTGACATAGCTACAGATGAACATATGAAAAAAGCTGATGATATAAGAAAAAAAGGGTACATTGTTGTCCCGACTAGTGCTGAATCAGAACTTGCTTTAACAAAGGCAGCAAAAAAAGGACTGATAGAATACAAGCCAGGCAGCTCCTCTTTTAAGATACTGAAAGATTCAGAACTAAGTGAAAAACAGAAACAAGGATTAGACTACATAAAAACTAATGTTTTGGACAAATATGGATCGACAGGAATCCAAAAATGTATAGAAGACTCCGTAAAAATGCTTGATTTAATAGTTGCTTATCCAGTTGAAGATGAAACACATCTAACAGATAAAGAGGGTAGAATACTTCCAGATGCACATTTTATGAAACGCGGAAGTACCGCCAAGGATTTGGCATACAAAGTTCATACGGACTTGGGAGATCACTTCATAAGAGCTATAAATGCAAGAACACATCGTATAATAGGTGCAGATTACAAGCTAGAAGATAGTGATGTGATTAGAATAGTAGCAGATGCTTAACTTTATTGTATATTTCCTTCTTTGCCACAATTAGGACATTTAATTTTTGTAATTCCTTCCCCGCTTTCGGCAACAAATATATACCTACATTTAGGGCATCTAACATTAAATGTATTTTTATCTGTTTCTTCTTCCTTCTCAGGAATTTTTTCTTCTTTTATCTCAGATGGGTCATCAGACTTAATTTCTTGTACTAGGTCTTCTTCTTTATCGGATGGTTTTTGACCATTTTCATCATGTCTTTTTTGAATTGCAGAAGATAGAGCTTCTTCAAACGATTGAGATGCAGACGGTTCTTCATCCGTTTTATCTGATTCTATTTTTATTTCTTCAGATGGAAAAGGTCCTGATTGATCTTTATCCTTAACATCTGCAGACTCTTTTATTTCCTTGTCTAATTCATCCGGTATTTCTTCTTTTTCGGAAATTGAAATTTGTTGTTTTTCTGGCTTTGATTGTTTTTCCATGCTTTTTACTTCGCCTGTTATCCATTGTTCCATCTCTATTCGTTTTTTGTCCTTTTCAAGCTCCAATGGAGTCTTTTTCAAAATAGTTTTTTCTTGTTGAGATGATTTTTTTATTTTAGTTTCACTCTCTTTTTTCTGTAATTTTTTAGATTTCTTTTTTCTAGGTTTTTCTTTTTCCGATTCCTTTTTTTGTTTTTTATAATCTTTAAATTTTGTTATTGAATTTGTTATAACAACCACTGTGTATCTTATAGAAAATATTAGTAATACTAGACTAAAAATTAGAGGAATATAAGCATAATGGAAATAAGGGGCCAATGCTGCTAATGAAATATTGTCGACACTTTCTATAGTTCTAATAAATGTTATCTGTAAATAAAAAATTAAAATGCTAATTATTAGAGTAATAATTCCAAGAGTAAGCAATACTATTACTGTCGGCATAGTCTTTCCAAATGCATGAATAATAATGCCAATTAATGTTAAGAATCCAAGTATTATCAAAACCCAAAATAGAAGGCTCATAAAATTTAGTTCATTTGCAAAAATTGATATTTGTTCATTATCACTTTGTTCCATCATTTCAAAGTTAAAATATAAATCTTCCTTTATCCAGTCATCTTCAGTAACTGAAACCCAAGGTAAAAATGAAATTAGAATAAGACCAATTATGCTTAAAAAAATAACCCATATTGTTAGGCCTACCATTTTTTTAGCAGTCTCTTCTCTCTTCATTTATCCCCCTCCATATTTGTACGAAGAATAATCTGAATATTGCTTTTCTAACTCTAGCTTCTTTTCATATTCACTAAAATTAATTTTTACTACAGTAATTGAAATTATTATAGTGGCAAAAGAGATAAGCATTAAAGCAATAGGTGCAAAACAAACCGCTACAATATTATCAGCACTTGCTGCTTCTATAAATGATCTATTGTAATAAAGCATGAATAAAAATCCTAGAAATTTAATCAATAGTGTCGCTAAAAATATTCCAACTACTGCAGCAGCCGCTGCAAATGAAGAGTGAATAATAGATGTTAGTCCGCCAGAGAAGTCACGTATTTTTCTAATTATTTCAGTTATTGTGAATATTATGCCTATTAACGCCAGGATGTAAAATCCAGACGTTGCCGTTTTCGGAATAGTTGAAAAATCATTTTTAGTTAGCCCCATGAAGTTTTTACTATTGTTGCTACAATTTGTACATGGTGATTCAAAAATGTTGTCAATCTCAGGGTAATAATCACCATTTTTAAAATCTCTATCATATAACTCTTGTATTGTTCCATAATCTGTATCATATTTTAAGTACAACCATGGTGCATAATTAATAGCTACCAGTGAAATTATTGCGATTATAATTAATACAATACCTAATTTTAGGAAAGGTTTTTTTATAGCTTTTTTTACTCCCTGAGGTCGAAGACCTTTAGATATCTCAGCTTTTTTAAATGTTTCATCTAAAATATCTTCTTTTATAGCCTTTCTGTTCCTCCTTACATCTGTAAAAAATTCTTCATCTGTAGCTTCGTCTTCTATATGCGCCATGACCTCTCCTGCACCTTACGTTAAATTAGTATCCGACACTTAAATCTTTTGAAGGTTTTAAATGATATCATATGCATATGCATCTATATTATATGTGCATATTTATGTGCGAATCAGTTTTTTATATAAACCTTGCATTACTTTTCAATGGGATCACTCAACTAAGAAATAATTAGTTCCAGGAGGAAAGCATGCCACGAAAAAAAAACGGTCAGAATAATCTATCAAAATTCATGGAAAAAAAATTACCTTTTGAAGACTTGCCATTAAAAACTATGAAGGTCACAATACATGCCTTGAGATGGGTTTTTCTATTGATATTCTTCTTTATCACCATTGGGATATTTGCTTTGTTTTTGACTGGTGGGAAAGATTATATTCAGATGATATTAGGATACAGCCTTGCAGGTTTCTTTACCTTTTTCATGGGTTATTTTGGTTGGATTCTTGCTCAAGGTATGATCGAAATGATAACTGGAAAAAAAGAAAGAGCAGATCATGGCTTTGCTTATTATTTTAGAAAGAATAGAAAGTATAAATTTTAGTTAGTAATACAATCATCTAATATCAAAGTAATTTTGCGAGGTGATAGATTATTGATAGTATTTGATAATCATCTTCATCTAAGAAGAGATGGACGTTTTATCGATGCAATTAAAGAATTTAAAAAAGCGGGTGGAACTCATTTTGTTTTATGTCAGCTTCCAATGACAAATTTAGTTATAAGAGATAAAAGCTATGAATCTTGCTATAAGGAAACCTTGGCAATGGCTGATGAAATCCGATCAAACATTAACATTGGTGTCTTTGTCACTGTTGGTCCGTATCCAGTTGATTATCTAAGATTACTTGAAAAATTTGATAGAGACTCTGCAATTAATATTATGAAGAAAGGAATAGACGAAGCTGCTAATCTTTGTGAAGAAAAAAAATGCATTGGAATTGGTGAAATAGGGAGACCTCATTTTCCGGTTGATCAGCAAATCATTGAAGATTCGAATGAAATTATGTTATATGGGATGGAAGTAGCCAAAGATGTTGATGTCCCAGTAGTTTTACATACCGAGAGTACAACACCCGAACAGTGTAAAGAGCTTGTAGAAATGGGACAAAAAGTAGGATTACCTGCAAATAAGATTGTTAAACATTACGCACCACCTTTGGTTCTTAAAGATGAAAATTATGGATTAATGCCTTCTGTTTTAGCAAGTGAAAAAAATATTGCTAAAGCAATTGAGAAGAGTACACGTTTTATGATGGAGACTGATTATATCGATGATCCTCGTAGACCTGGTGCAGTTTTAGGACCAAAAACGGTTCCTAAAAGAACATTAAATCTTTTACAGAAAGGTAACTTAACTGAAAAACAGGCTTATGAAATCCATAAGATAAATCCAGAAAAAACTTATGGAATTAGTTTGGAACCATAGGATTTTATATACACATTATATTTTGGGTTGAGGAGTGACATGGCCAAAAAGGGAAGAAAATTAGAAACAAGAACCGTTTTAATAGTGTTTTTCATAATTCTTATTATTGCTGCAGGTTATATTGTAGTTACTAATATGCCAGCTGAAGAAGAATTTCTTACTCCGGAAGAAATACTTACTAACAAAGATACATATCTTAATGGACAAACAATAACCGTGAAAGGTTACTATATTTTTGAGGGCGGTTATCCAGCTGTTGTTTCTGTTTTAACAACTGCTACTGGAAGAGCCAGTTTAACACTAAATTTTGATAATCTTGTGGGTAATGAAACAGATATTCTAAGAACAGAAGCGAAGTTTAAATTTACAGGTGTTTTAACTTTAGATGAAAATGATCCAACAGGTCTTGGTGTTGTTTTCGTAGTTGAAAAGATCGAAGTAGTTTAAACTATCCAAAGATAAAATTTCTTTTACCCTATATACTTTAACTCTTCTGGTTTTTCTTTAGAAAGACTTTCCATTTCTTTCAACTGGTGTGCAATATGTTCTATTTCCTTTGCCTTTTTTTCAAGAGCTGATAGATTGATATCAACATTAGTAATCTTCATCAAAATCTTTAGAACAGCCTTTGCACTTTTTGGGTCAACCAAATAACCTGGTGTTTCTCCCATAAAACAGGTTCCCTGTATTCCTCTCAATTTACCAAGACCAAGTAGTAAACCACTAGCTCCAACTATACCGCCACCTGGTTCATTTTTCTTAAAAATTGCACCATATTTCTTCATTGTTTTTACTAGATTTTTGTCTGTTGTCGCACATAGTACCTTTGGATCCCGGATTTCATGCCCTAGTCCATATCCTCCAAGTGTAAACATTTCCTTTACTCCGAACTCCTCAATAATGTCTAATATTTTTTCAACAAGTTCATATTGACCTTGAGAGGATAAACCTTGATAATCACCGGTTAATAAAATTAGGTCTCTTTGTTTCTTATTTTTTGCTTTCCAATAATAAAACTCGTTGTTTACAAGCTCGATTGTTCCATCTGTATTTATAAAAACTTGCGGTGGAAAATCTTTACTATATAATTCTGCAAATTTAGTAGCTTTTGTACTATCGATTAAATGTTCAACTGCTAGTTTTCCAACATTTCCTATCCCTGGAAGTCCTTCTATTAAAATAGGATTTTTTAATTTTGGTTTTTTTGTAACATATCTTACAGTAACATATTCCATTTTACTCACCATTCTGTAATTTTTTTAATTTTCTTCTATATTTGCCATAATGATCTTGAGGTGAAAATCTTGGCGGATTTTTTGATACAGTTTTTTCTTTGCATTTACTGCATGTCTTATCTAACGTATATACTTTACAATTTTTACAATAAAGTAAACTTGGCATTTATTCCTCTGACTTTCGATGAAATTCACAATCTCCGTTGTATTTTTTTATGTTTTCCTTGATTGTATTTACCGCCTTTTTCATTTCTTCTTCAGCAATTTTATAATCAGGAGCTTTAACTGTAATTATGTAATGTGGTGCTCCTATATACTTCACTTGAATTTCAACATCTTCAAATTCACTTTTTTCAGCTTTCGACAGTACATCACGGATATAATTTATTCCATCTGGAAGCCAAGATGTAACACTTAGATAGCCTGTTATATCTACAAATGGAATTGATATACTTGTCTTTGCTATCTCTTCAAAAGTTTTTAACCATTCTCCTTTAAAACCGTCATTATTCAATGTCTCAATATCATATGCAGCTTCTTCAAAGGCTCCATATAATGTTCCATATTTTTTTATTAGATCTTTGGCAAAGTCATTGTAACATTGTTCAATTGTTTTCCCAATTTGTTTAGCAACCATCTCTAGAAGTTTTTCTGCTTTCTGAGAGTTTTTCCATTCCTGTATTTTATCTCTTCTTTGATGTTCATTAACTCGTTTTAATGAGAGATCAATGTGATCTTTAGTCTCATCTACATGCATTACTTTACAGACGATTTTTTGTTTCTCTTTGATGTGATTACGTATACGTTTTACCCATCCAGTTGCGATTTCAGCTATGTGAATAAAACCTTCTTTTTTTGGAAATTCATCCAATGTTACAAATGCTCCAAAATTCTGAACTTTTGCAACAGTACCGACAACAAGCTCTCCTTCTGATGGGTACTCTTTCTTGATCATATTTTTAGACCTTTATCTATTCAATAACCTCTAAAATCTCGCCCTTTATAATAGCTTTTCCACCATCTGGTATTGCTAACTTACTGCCACATATGTGACAGGATACTACAGTGCTAGATTTATTGAATAAAACTTGTTCATTTTCGCAATCCTTGCATCTTACTTTAATGAACTTGCTCTCAGGTTCTTTCATAGCTTACTCACCTATATCAACTTTTTTTGCTCTTATACTTGGTGGTTGATGACTTTTTTTACATACAGTACATGTATATTTTAGTGGTGCACGTCTGCTTGTCTTTTCTCGCCCTTCTGGTTTAGGCCTTGGGAATCCTCTATATCCTCTCATAACTCGACGAAATCTACGCTGACCTTGTTTAAGCTCACTTGCTTTCTTCTTTTTTATCTTTTCTACATTATGTGATGTGTGCTTTTTACAGGTAGGACAATATCTTTTGACTATTCGAGGTTTTTTCATTTTATATTCCGTTAACTTTGTTTTAGAGTGAAATGGTAATAAGGAGGTAATATAAAAATGTGAGCTACTGTTCAGTGCCTCCGAAAGTAATCTCTAATTGTGTAAAATTAGGCATAAAAACAGGTCTTATACGTATTTCCATCCACTGTTTTAATCTGTAAAAAGCAAAAATAACGTTTAAAACGTACTAAAAAATCAAAAACCTTAGGATACAAATCTACTCAAAATTAACTAAAAAACTGTATAACACACAGGATACTGCACCCGTTATCCTTCTTCAAGGTCAACAGTGTACAATATGGTTCCAAAAAGCTTCGAAGTAACAAGATGATCATCTCCTACCTGACCAAAAAGGGCAAGCCAAATCAATATATCCGCTAAAATCCATAGGTTATATAGTAGGACTGAGAACATGAAATAAAACAATCGTATCAGATAATCTTTTGAGGTCGTCTTGGGTAGATATGAATGTTTCTTGACCCTGTAACTAGTTTCTACTCTCCATCTTCGTCCATATAGTAAGAAGAGTCTTTCTCCTAGTTTTACATCATTCTCATCATATTCTTCATTGGTGGCAAATGCTCGTTTCACCTTCTTTCCGTTCTCCAGTTCTTCTACTATTACCAGGTTGAATGTGATATCTTTCATTTCAAAATCCGTGATTACACTTGGTGCAGGTGCTATCTCCATAATGTTTTTTACCGTTGGAATCCTTGTGGCCGGCATCAGATACTTTAGATGAAACCTGTGAAATACCTTTATCGCTTTTGAGTCAAAGAAACCTCGATCAACAAATACTCGCCTTATCTTAACTCGTTGCAAGGCGTAGTTTAACAGTTGACTTAGAATCTGTTCTTTAGTGTCAAATGGTCCTACAGGCAACGCCAACAATGTAAACCGTTTACCCGATTCAACAATATTTATCGTAGCAAACTTATAGCATTTTGAGGTTCCACGATCTGGTTCTTTACCAACAACCATAGGTGTGCTTCTATCTCCATAAAAATACCACTCTGTGAAATCGATAGCGACATCCACACTTCTCTTGATATCAAAAGTATTAGCTTTTCGTGCCATCTCCCAAACAATTTCAAACAAAGTAATGTACATTTTATGAAGTTGTTTAAAATTCTGGTAGTTTTTCAAATGATAAAGGAGCGTGTCTGCATCAGGGCAACCCGTTGTTCTTAACTCACGATATGTTTTGTTTCCATTCTCTGCAAAATCTCTAGTTTGTCCCATGTGTATCATGAGATCAATGAATTGACTCTTGGTATAGACTGTATTATAATTAAGATTAAGATCCATGAATGGCGAGAATCGTTTCTTAAATAGATGGCATATCTCTTTTGTCTTCTTGTTTTTCTGCAGATATTGATTTCTTTCTTTAGTTTCCTTCTTTGGAATCTCAGGTTCCAAAATCTTGAGATCTAGAAGAATCCCAAATTTTTCAGATATCTCCTCGATCTTTCTTGATACAAATTCTAGTAATTCTTTTGCTTCATTATCTAAAATATGATGAAGAAAAAAACCAATGGTTCGCCTATCGGGTATTTCATCCAAGCCTAATTGTAATGCTTCTTCCGGATGATTTTTTAGATATTGTTTAACTTGATTTTGAAATCTGATGTCTTTGAGTTGTTTAAAGAGTAATAGTTTGAATAGTGATTCATAGGAGAACTTAATTTTCCTGTAGTCTTTGTTTTTAATTTCTGTCAGATATAGTTTGTTTAGAAAACCAGCTATACAAATATTCTTTTCTTTTTTGAATTGTTCGAATGTGTTATATATCTCCTTTTCAATAGTAGTTTTGGAGATGTTTCGTTCGCTTCGGGGCATTCGTTATATCTCCTGGCAGGAGAGGTGTTGTGACTTCTCTTGCCTATACACTTACTTTATTTTTTTACATTTAGTGTATATTTTTTCAATAAACTATATATAACAACTAAGTTATATACTTTACTATTGTAAAGTTAGTATCATATATTAAAGGTAATTGTGCATGGTAGATGTAGATTCGATTGGCAAGAAATGGAGTGGCAAGATCTTATTTGCTTTAAAGGACGGTACAAAAAGATTTAATCAATTATTGAAATTAAGTAGTAATTTGAATAAAAAAATAAGTAGTAGAACTCTTGCTAATCGATTAAAAGAATTGGAAGAACAAGAGCTGGTTTCTCGAGATATAGTTTCTGGGAGACCTCCAACAAGCACTTATAAACTGACCAATAAGGGTAAAAAAGCAATAGAGTTGATCTCAAAATTAAGAGACCTATAAAAATTCAAGTTTAAAGATGTAAAATCAGAATTAAATGAAGATAGTAATAAATAATGAAATGTAATTTTATCGTAATGTGGAGAGCGAAAATAAGATTAAAATTGAAAAATATTCAAAAATACGTAAATCTAAAGAATAATGGTATTAAAACATGGAACGGTATTGGATGAAAGTAGCAATGATTGGCTGGGAATATCCACCGTTTAAAGCAGGTGGTCTTGCTACTCATTGCTATGGGCTTACTCGTAGTCTTGCTGATAAAAATGTCAAAATCTATTTTTTTATGCCTAAAACCAAACATAAAACCAGTAGTGATAAAGAGAATCTTAGAATTGTTGAGGTTGGTGAAACCGATATTTTTCCGTACGATTGCCCTGATTCAAAAGAAATTGAGGGTGGTTTTTTTGATGCTGTCTATAAATATAATGCTCTTGTTGCTGCGAAGGTAAATGATAGTATAAAGACTGGTGGTAAGTTTGATGTGATTCATTGCCATGATTGGCTTACTATGAAAGCAGGTATTGCATTAAAGGAAGAAACTGGTACTCCACTTGTTTTGACAATTCATTCAACTGAGTATGATAGGTCTGGCTGGATTTATCCAAATCAATGGTTTATTGATATTGAAAAGGAAGGCATGGAAAAAGCAGATCGTATTATTGCTGTGAGTAATTTTACAAAAAACGTTATCGTTGAAAAATATGGTATACATCCAGATAAAATTAGTGTTGTTCATAATGCTGTTTATCCGATTGCTGAAGGCCATAAACAAGAAATAGTATTGTTCCTTGGTCGTCTTACAATTCAGAAAGGTGCTGAGTTTTTCCTACAAGCAGCAGATAAAGTGTTGGATTATGAGCCGGATACGCGTTTTGTTGTCGCAGGAGCAGGAGATATGCTTCCGCAGCTTATTGACCAAGCAGTTGATATGGATATATCCAACCGTGTTATTTTTACAGGACGACTTACTGAGGATGAAGTTAAACATGTCTATGGAATTTCCAGCGTGTATGTAATGCCATCTGTTAGTGAACCTTTCGGAATTACTGCTCTTGAGGCAATATCCGCAGGAACTCCAACAATTGCTTCTAAAACAGCTGGTTTTTCAGAAGCATTCAAAAACTGTCTACGTGTTGATTTTTGGGATACTGATGAGATGGCAAATAAGATTGTGTCACTTCTTAGATATGGCCCCTTACATAGGACTCTGTCTTCTGAGGGTAGAAAAGAAATTGATCTCTTCACTTGGGATCGTGTCGCAGATAAAACAATAGATGTTTACAAAAGAGTAGTATAACGTTCCTAGTGCGTTTTAAATATTCTTTTTTGTATATTCTTCTTAGTAGTCATCTATTATTCTTCATACATTAATACAAATTTTGTATTAATAAACAGATTATCCTTTAGGATGTTCACTTGTACATGTATATGCATACAAAAGGTGATAAATCATTTATTGAACGTTTATATAAGCTAGTTATTAGTATAAACAGCATTTGTTTGGTTGGCAGGATATAAAATGGATATGTATTGAAGATATTACTTTTCCAAACCAAAAATATCTTTAGTAGTTCAGAAAAAGAAGATTTTTTGTCTAATAGAAAGTATTTCACTGATTAATCTTTCCATCGCGGTTCTTCTTTTGAGACTTCTACTTTTAAAATCAGATCAGTGGATATTTTAGGGAGATTTTGCATCATGCTCATCTTACTATCATACAATAAGATAAAAGTATTTTGTATTATGTTAAGTGTGTCGTCTTTTAGGGATTTTAAAAATTTATAGAAGTCGCCTAATTCTCCCTCAGTAGGATGTGAAAAATTAATAAACTGAGTAAGTGAATCTATAACAATTATATCTGGACTTGCTTTTTCAATACCAAATTTGATGATTTTTTTCATTTCTTCTAGATTAAATGGGGGTTTGTGATAAAGACAGTCATCTATATCGTCTTCTGGAGGGAATGCGTATCCTGAAACGCAGTCAATGAAAACTATCTTTTTTTCAATAAGTGGTTTTTTGTTGAGCACTAGTCTCATATAATCATAACTTCTTACAAGTGAGATGTAGAGAATGTTTGTTAAAGGCTCAGGTTTGGTTTTGTTTAAGATATCAACAATTTCAGTGAATTCTATAGAATTATGTGTGAGTAATACTATTCCGCTTAGATTTTTTAAAATATCTGATATTTCATTATGTATCTCTTTCCAATAATTTATTGTTATAACATCTTCATCCATGAGTACTCCTAGGAAATAATTTTATGATGTGGTTTTCTTAACAGTGTTAATGAGGTCGTCAAACTCAAATGGTTTTGTGATGTAATCTACTACGTTTCCCATTTCAAGTATTTTCTTTTTTTCTTCATCTGAAAATCGTACGACTGTGAGAAGTATTATCTTTGGATTACTTTTCTTTTCTTGTAGTTTCGTAAGTATTTCTTTTGTTGTTAGTCCTGGCATCATCACATCAAGTGTTACGACATCTGGATCAAAGTTATCGATTTTTTCTAGAAACTCCTCTCCGTTTTCTGCCATTTCGGTTTCATAACCTTCTTTTTTCATCATGAGATTAATCATCTCTCTAAGGTCTTGTTCGTCATCAACAACCATTACTTTAGTCATTTTTTCTCTCCTCTGCCACGGTTTAGAGGTATGTTCTTTTTTATTAAATTCTTTTTCGTTCCTTATATTAGCTATTCATTTAATTTTTCTACTCTATCTTTTCTTTTTTTACTTCTAATTTTTTTTCTTCTTCGGATAATAAATAATCTATACCGTTCTGGGTTATTTTTACAGTATCATCCGACTCATGTTGTAAAAATTCAACATTGATTAACTCATATACCATATATTCTATTTCTGGTTTAGATTTATCCATTAAATATTTGGCTTCATCAATATCCAAATCTCGTGAATATAATAATTGCAAGAGTTTATGGTGTTGTTCATCAAGCTCGATACTTTCACTTGTTGTTTCCGGTAATACATCGGGTTCTGTTAATTCTCTCACATGATTTTCTATGATTTGATCTAAATGTAACTTATCTAACAGTTTACCATTTTTGTCATACAGAAGACACATATTGTCTTTGTATCTCCATGTTGAAACATTATTCCACTGATAGCCTAATATGCTTGTATCTTCAGGTTTTTTTCCCTCGGCTTTACCTTCAGCTCCAGCCTTGTAAGTTTTTCTTCGTTGTTGTTGCGTACGCGAATAATCTCGCTCTAATTGTATGAGATCAAGGTCTACACCAATCTCTCTAAGCTCTGAAACATAATTTCCTCCAACTCGGTTTTTAAACTCCTTTATAAAAAACAGTCCTGCTTTCTCTCTTAGATCCACACATATTACTCTGATAATAGTCTCAATGACTCGTCCCACTGCAGATGGATCAACTGAGTTTACATCGGGATCAACAGTAATGGCATCCGCAGTGATTTCTCCATAACCTACTGTGCTTTTTATCTTAACATATTTTAGAAAATTATATCTCCCGATTAGTGTCTTGAGTATTGTATCCATGAGTAAAATAGAAACAGATTCAGAGGCTCGTCTACTTGTTATAACTAGAAGTGTTTTTATTGTCTGTTTAATTAAATCCGAGTTTTGAATATTTGACATTTATATACCCCCTGTTCCCAGCCCAAAAATATCGATTCCTTTGAATTTTTCTTCGAGATTAATGACAGATCTGATCGGTAGCGTAAAATAAAAGGTGCTACCCTTTTCAACTATGCTGTCTGTCCATATCTGTCCACCATGTGTGAGAATAATCCCTCGTGAAATCGCAAGACCAAGACCTGCACCACCAAACTTTCGATCCATACCAGAGTCAACCTGGTAGAATGTTTCAAATATTTTCTTTTGTTTATTCTCTGGTATACCACGACCGAAATCCTGAACCTCAAACAATATATTGTTTTTGTCTTTTTTAGCTCGTATATTGATGATGGAGCCATCTGGTGAGAATTTTATTGCATTACTTGTAATGTTTATGATTACTTGTTTTACACGTTCTTGATCAATTGTTAACTCAGGCATCATGTCTTCTACCTCTGCATTAATTGTAATATGTTTTAAATCTGCAGATGACTGCATTGTTTCAACTGTTTCCTCCACCATGCGTTTTATATCTGTTTTTTCAGGGATAAATTTCATAGTTCCAGATTCCAACCGGGAGATGTCAAGAATATCCTGGATCAGATGATCCAACCGATCTGTGTTTCGAAGGACAATGTTGAGAGCTTTTTCTTGCTCTTCAGTAATACCGCCAAGCGTTTGCTTCATCACCATTTGTATATAGCCTTTTATCGCAGACATCGGCGTTCTCAGTTCATGAGAGGTTACATTGAGAAAATCTGATTTTATCCGATCAAGTTTTTTTAGTTTAATATTCTGCAGTTTAATTCTTTTCTGTGATGTTATAAGCCCCTCATAGGTTATATGCATGTCCTCCAAGATGCTCAGAGTCGCAGCTTCACCTTGTTTCAATTCAGTGATCTTTTCGTTAAGCTCTCTTGTTCTTTCTTCAACTTCTTTTTCCAAATCTTTACTGTAATTTTCCAGTTCACTCCTAGACTTTTTTAAATCCTTAGTCATTTTGTTAAAAGCATCTGCTAATTTCCCGATTTCATCTTCAGTTTTTATTTTTATATTATAATCAAGGTCTCCTTGAGATATGGCTTTTGCTCCTTCAGTTAATGTTGTTATTGGTCTAGTAACAGTTCTAGTAAAATAAAATGAAATAAAGATTATCACAATAAGTATCACAATGAAGAAACCAACGCCATCAACAATCATTTTATTTCTTGCATCAACAACAGATTCCAAGGAAATTCCCAAGTAAAACGTCCACTGTTCCCCCTCTTCACCTATATCAAGTGGATGAACAATTAGTTTTATAGTTTCACCAGTTTTAGGGGACACACTATCTTTAACAATCGTTTTACTTGTACTAAGAGATTCATCGGTTATTTGTTTTCCCCACATTGCCGTGTCATCAGCTCGTAAGATTTCTCCGTCTGGTTTAACTACCCACCAAAACAAAACACTCTCGCATTCACT
>JAGMDE010000031.1 GCA_023128855.1 Thermoplasmatales archaeon
AGATATGTACGTTATATTTGTAAAGGACTCAGTTGATAAAAATATTTTCCGAAAATATAATTGGGAGGAGGAATTGGGTTCATCAGATATAAACTATTATAATTGGGTTCCAAAAGAAAATGAGCTTACCACAGGAAACCTAGAAAAGAGAGGTCTTCATCAGCTTCCAGTGATCAAAGAATACGAAGATAATAAGCCTCCTATCGAAGTTGATGCATCGACACTCAAGCTTGGTGACAAATATCCAGGTAGATATGTTGGAGATATGTATCATGTTTCAGCTACCGGCGAACCGTTTCAAAGGACTAAATTTGGAAGAATCTTGATTGAGAATCCGGGTATGGTTATAATTGGACAAGAAATTAGAAAATTGAAGGGCGGAGGGAAGTTTTTGGTAACTCCACAAGGAAACGCAATAACATTGATCAAAGGGAGAGGCATCTTATTTCTGGGCTCAGTAGATTCTGAGATTATCAAAGAAGAAACAAAACAAAAAAGGAATGAATTGGAAAAAGAGAAAAAGAAAAAGGGCAAGAAGATAACTTGGGATGACCTTTTCGCCTAATTAGTACCAGTCTATTTTCATTGTATAATTCTTTTTCTTGATTGAATGTTTGTCTTTACACATGACAACTATCTGATCGTATTTGGTTGCATTTCCTTTAGTTACACCCCATATTCTAGAGACCTTGGAATCTTTGTTGTAAAAGTCATCGATTACACCTATGAAATCCATATTAACCTGACCTTCAAGATCATCTATTATCATATTTCCCAAATTTACAGATTTATCTTTTCCGGGTCCACGGTTTCCAGATACCTGACCTACCACCAAGAAACACAATCCATCATCCTCCAGAACCTTTGAACATTCGTTTATACTTGACTTAATGAATTTCAGATATTTTGGCATTGTGTGTTTATCATCTAATTGATTGTCAAGTTCCTGTGGTTCCATATTCAGCATCCAAAGACGTATCCAATTTAGCTTACCATATCGAATTACTTTCAGATATGGTGGTGATGAAAATATAAGGCTAGCTTTTCGTCTTTTCATATATTTTGTTATATGACGAATGTCTGAAAGATGTGCTTCTCCCTTCATAGCATATGGGTCAGTTATGTAATATCTATTGAGCCTATATTTTATTACATCAAACACATCATATTGGGGTGGTTTAAGCTTATGTTTGATAATGTAATTCTTGACATAATTTGGAGACATACTAAACGTGTTTGGCATAGGAATTGATAGATAATTTGCCTTAGAAGAAGCTCCGTGCATACCCCCTAGAATGATAGCCATGAGAAAATTGTCAACGCTCCCTCTAGTCAAATTAAGTCCTTCTTTCATATGACATAGCTGTTGAAGAACTTTCTTTGAATAGAGCATCTTTATCTGCCATGGCAATTCCCTCACAGATCGTGGTTCAAATGTTTTTTCCAGATCCTTCAAACGTCTTATAACACTATTTAGCAAAGGCATCTTTACCTTTGCCTTAGTAAGAACTACGGCCATAGGATTGAGGTCTGAACCGATACCAACTCGCCCCATCATACAAGCTTCAGCTGGAGTTGTGCCTCTCCCGGAGAAAGGATCTAATACAATATCGCCTGGCTTGGTGAAACGTGAAATGAAATAATGTGGAACTCTAGGTGGAAATGAGGCCATATAACTACAAATACTATGTATGGGATGACCCCACTTTACGGATTGTTTTTGCCACTCTTCTGGATTAATATTCAGATCGATATCTTGATTTCTAGAGACACTTTCTAATTCATAGATTTGGTTGTATATCATTTCACCTCGAATTATTAAATATAAAGTGCATCTTGTGATATTATAAATTTTTTAACAATGCAACTTTTTTTTTTAATTACATTAATTAAGATACAATTTGAAAATATAAGGGTTATGTAATAATTTACAATAAAATATTAAAAGTATGGTCTATCTATAACATTTCACTATTTTGTCTATTTTCTGAAACTATTTTTTTAAATAAAATTATCTTTATTAGGTGGTGTTTCTTCATTTAAAATAATAAATACTTTGCAGTCATCACAAACCTGATCGGGGTTATCGGTTTCGTTAAAATCACAGATTTTACATCTCATAATTTATCCAAACTCTATGACTGATATTACTCAATTGACACAACATTTTCATTTAGAAAAATAAGGGATTATTTCCTCGAAAATAACACCTCCATCAATGAGTATTAATGCAATCTTATTATCTTCGCAGACAGCCTCTAATCTTTCATCAGTTGTATCTGTTATAATAACAAATTTAAAGCTCTTTGTTGCCTTAAGGTTTTTATCCTTATATTTTTCATTAATTTTAGCCAAATTTCTTTTTGCCCAGGCGCTATAAATAAGGAATTGTGTCCCGACTTTTCTATGTCTACCTCTCACTTTATTCTCAACGATAACTAACTCTCTTGTAGTTTTATCTAAGCAAAAAAAATCAGGCTTATTTCGCATGAATGACTCATTCCAAGAGATTACTATTTGCCTATCAATAATCTCTAGATTTGCAATGGCTTTATGTATATTTCTTTCAAGCCAATCTTCCATAAACTTCTCATCTTCAAAAATATATTCTAAATTTTGATATTTCTCTAATCTGTCTTTATACTTAATCAGATCTTCGTTTTCTTCCCTTAGGATCTTATTTTCTTTAACTACATCAATAATAACCTTTGTTATTTCAGACCCATCATCTTTGATAGCTTTATCTCTCATTTCTTCAATCTTTGGTTGCTCTGCTGTCTCTAAAGGTTCTTCTTTTGATATCTCAATTTTATTAACATCGATTGGTTTGATATAAACAATATCTCCTTCATCTAATTTACTGAAAAACGGACTGCATGCTAGCCGCAATGAGTTTCTATTATCTTCATTTATGAAATGTCTATTCGGAAAATCTCCTAAAAAAGTTGTTAACTCAAAAGTAATACCAATATAATCTGAAAATATCCTTTTAGCTATCTCATAACTTTTTCCAGTCATTTGAATTTGCCCATATTTTATTTCCCATGAAGCAATTTTCTTTTTAACGTAATCCATTTTGTCTCCTCCAAAACAAAATAGAAATATAGAATGTAGTTAAAAACACTTAAGGTTGTTTAAAAAGTTGGTGGAATACCATCATTACTTATTATTGAAAACTTACAATCATCACAAATACTATCAGGATTGTCTGTTTCGTTTACACCACAGATTTTACGGGTGCCTTGCATGGCTGTCTGCTAGGCAGTGAAAATCTGCCCTCTTCAATTTCCCTTTCGGAAGAGTAGTCGAAGGGACTCAAAAGTCTGACATCCTACATGGATGGCAAGCTTATAACCGTGAGGTTATGGGTGAAGGAAGCTGCAGACAAAACCACAGGCCAAAACCATAATGGTGAACCTAGATGTAGCATCATACAATTGATGACCTACTGTAAAATTGGGGAAATCCGATGTAGCATCCTGCTGATATAAAGGGAAGATGAAGTATGCTGGATGTATGGTGTATCAGGGTTGGCATGTGGCGAAAGTAGATGGTCTTACCAAGGGAGAACTCATACAATCCTACATGGGAAGGTAGGTAAGGAACGGCATAACCACAGGTGTGGGAAAGTCAAGTACTATGTTGTATGAGGAGTCAGCTGACTCATAGTAGCAATGAAGTCAAGCCAATGATAGCCTGGTAACAGACTGAAGGGTAAAACTTGGCTGAGTGAAGGGGTCTGGTTCGTGAGAACTGAGTACTGGCAAATCGAAGATTAGCAATGCTTTGCATTGCTTGGAAACGCAAACCTTTGGGTTTGTAGATTTGTTGGTTTTGGTCGGTGAGGAAGACATAAAATGTTCGAGTATCTCAGGAAATTCAGGGAACATTTTCCAGAACGGAAATTTTTCCAGTTGATAGACAAGATATACGACATGGATAACCTGAGAGATGCCTGGAGAAAGGTCAAATCCAATAAGGGTTGCGCTGGGATAGATAAACAGAGTATATGTGACTTTCAGAAACAATGTGACCTATATCTCAAGGAAATTCAGAGAGCAGTGAAGAACGGTGATTACGAGGCAATGCCGGTGTTACGGAAATATATTCCTAAAGGAAACGGTAAGTTTAGACCGTTGGGTATACCAACGGTAAAAGATAGGATTCTACAACAAGCAACAAAGAATGTTATTGAAACGATATTTGAAATGAAATTTCTTGATTGCAGTTACGGGTATCGACCTGACAAAAATGCGCATCAAGCAGTGAAGCAAATAAGGAAATACATAGAACAGGGTTACACATGGGTTATTGATGCAGATGTGGAAAAATTCTTTGATTCTGTAGACCATAAATTACTAATGGGCGTGGTATCAGAGGAAATCAGCGATGGAAAAGTATTGGACCTTATAGAATCATGGCTTAAAGCAGGTGTAATGAACGAGGGTAAACAAGAAGAAACATATGTGGGAACTCCACAGGGCGGCGTTGCTTCTCCATTGTTAGCAAATATCTATTTGCATGAGATGGATAAACAGGTGACCAAGATAGACAGTGTACGTTTAGTAAGGTACGCAGATGATTTTGTGGTTCTCTGTAAGACAAAGGATGAAGCGGAAAGAACAATGAAACAAGTGGAAGAGATTCTGACAGGGTTAAAGCTACGCCTGAACAAGACAAAGACGAAGATAGTAAATGTAAACAGGGGAAGCTTTGGATTTCTGGGATTTAAATTCAAAAGAGCCGGTGGCAAACTATTTGTAACTCCTGGAAAGAAAGCAATTAAGAAATTCAAAGAAACAGTAAGGACGATGACATGGCGAAAGCAACCAGTTAAACCCCGGGTGATGGTAGGTAGACTCAATAGTGTAATTCGAGGCTGGGGTAACTATTTCAAAATCGGAAACGTTAAAAGACTCTTTGAAAGATTGGACTGTTGGATAAGGACAAGAGTTAGAACTTTCATTGAAAGGAAGAAATCAGGTTATGCAAGAATGAGAATTCCAAAATATGTCTTAGAAGCAGGGTATAAACTCGCTTCCCTTATGACTCTGATTAAACCTCACTCCCTGTAAAGGGGCTCTAACGGAGAAGGCCGTATACGGGAGATTCGTACGTACGGTCTATGAGAGCAGGGCGAGCTGGCAACAGCTCAACTTGACTCTATAAATCATAATTCACCCCTATATTTCCATTTTTATTAAATTATCAACTGTAGCATCTGAATAATCAACTAATAAAAGTTTAAAATTCCCATTGATATCGTTTGGCAAGTCCGTTTTTGTTTTATGCATATACAACAAAACATTTTTAATTTCTGGAAATGTATGAAAGTGTTTTTTTATAATATCAAGAATCGTCTGTAGGTTTGAAGCAAGAATACTGTTAGTGGGAGCAGCTGGCTTTGGAATACCTTCTTTCTCAAAATATGATTTTAGTTTTTCTCTGAACTCATCCCAGCATGAACATTTGTTTTTTAACCAGCATTCTAAATAGCAATTAAATATTTTATGACGAAGTAATTGTTCTTCCCGTAATTCGATGATCCCATTTGTCAGTTCCGATGAACCATCCCATTTACTTTCACCCAGATACACTTTATTTTCTGAAAGTATAATAAAATCAAATTCTCCAAACTGTGAACTATGTAATCCTCCGCGTCTTCCAAAACTTGGACGATAAAGCACTTTACAACCGGAACCTTTAGAGGTGTCTCCAAGCTGTTTTAGAATATCACTAAACCTATTTTTCATTGCCCATAAAGTTAAAGCATCTTCACCGTATGCAAATAATTCCATTTCACTCCCTGAGATAATAGTTTTTATTTTCTTTTATTTCTCTTCCTTCTTCATAGGCTGCTGCGGTCCATGTATCAGCAAATGTAAGAAGTAAAGTTAAAGGGCATTCCCTGTGAGCAATAAATCTGTTCTCAGCGATGTACTGACCGTCATGATACAGTATTGCCTGTGCTTCCTCATCACTTAATGGAATGTATTTTGTAACAAGATATAAGCTTCTATTTGCTATCTGTATCTCCACCTGATCTTTATTATAAACGAATTTATCTCCTTTTTTTAAGTATCTTGGAGCATCGGGCATACCAATTTTACCTAGATCATGAAAAAGACTAACAATAACGCAACTCTCTTCAGATAACTGTGGAGCTAGCAATTTTCTTAATTTCAATAGAGTTTTGGTAACTCCTACAGAGTGCTTCAATAATCCTTTTTCTTCACTTAGATGATATCTAACACTTGCAGGAGCGGAAAGCCAGGTTGTCTTATTTTCTAAAAAGTCAATAAAGTCGTCAAAGTCTTTTTTTCTTTCTACAACTTTTGCTTTTAAATCGTTATAATCTTTTTCAAGAGGCATTTTCAGCCAACCTCTTTAATTTAGCATCAAACCTAGGAAGACACCTATCGAAAACATCATCAATATCTTTATCTTCCAGCAAAAGAAGCTCATAGCACAGAATAATTAAATCAGCAGTTTCTATTGCCCAATGTTCATCTTTATTGTTGTACCTCTCTTCTATTTCATCAATATGTTCTTTAATCATTGAAAGTATCTTATGTTTGTCGTTCTTGTTGATAATATTTGATAAATCGGTTATTTCCTTCAACTTTGCCTTAAACATTTCAGTTACCGTGATCATATTTACCTGCCTATTATGTATGTTGAACATATTTTGGTAGTCTACCAAATTTCTTTTGATATTTTCTATGCAGCTCTTCTTCAACAGCACAGGGTTTATCTGTTGCCGACCATCTAACAACAATTCGTGAAACATTCTCGTTAACACGGATTTTTTCCCCTGCGGAATGCGGTGTCTTTCCTTTTACTAAACCTTGTCTAACTCTCATTCGAAGATCTGTTGCCTTGCCTATCATCAATCTCTCTTCCTTATCTTCATATCTAGCTTCATATACTCCTGAAACATAATTTGTCATTTTTATACCGTTACCACTTCTTGTATCAATTTTTAGGTCATTCCATGAAAACCAATCACTCCACTCAAGATTTATAGGTCGAATTATTATTTCTTCTCTTTCCATTTATATCAACTCCGTTTGATATTACATCAAATCATACTTTCTTTTTGGAGGAAAACCTAATTGCTTAAGATAATGTTCACCTGTTATAGTGTTGAACTCTCTCTGGCCAAATAATTTTTTACACACTGCTTTTGACCCGAATTTCTCTCCTTCCCACTCTATAAATGCCGTTCTGTAATTAAATAAATCAGGTGTAGGATTTTCCAATAATTCTATGACCTGTTCGCGGGTAATTTTGAATGGTTTATCTCCAATATTTACTTCGATTTCATTCTTGTAAACCTTTGCTATTTCCATTCTACGAGCATAATCATCTTTTTTTGAAATTTCATAGAATGGTATAAGGAGAACATCTCCCTCTGACCATCCCATTAGTTCCACGATAGCTTTAGGTATATTTAGATAATATTTTTCATTTATTTTTTCTAATTCAATTGAAACTGGTTTCAAATTTATCACCTACTTAATTTATACTCAGTAATAACTTAGTAGCTTATAAGTTTTTCTGTTTTACATTTTTCAGTTCGTCTATATACACTTTATTGAAACTGTGCGAATTTATCTTTTTTAGGTACTAAAGATTTGGCCATAACAGTCTCCAAAAGGTGTAATAATATCTGTATAATTAAAATATTTCAATTAAAACCTGCTAGGTATGAAATTATGTTTTTTAATTTTCCCATCTGAGAATATCGTTTAGTTTTTTACATCTATACTCAATAATTTTTTCAAGATAACTCATAAGATGATATTTCCACTTTTCAGCTTCTTTATACAAATGTAAAAAAATTACTCTATAGCCATTCAAATATGTTTTCAATAGATAAAAGCAGGATTTGGAGAAAAAATTTTTATACAAACTAATCTTCTGGGTGTATACATTGGAGTGATGACATGAGGGCTATAAATAATCTAAACAAGTTAGAATCATCGCCCTTATATAATTTAATAGGGAAAAGATTATAAATCTTGAGATATATAATGAGAGGTAGGTACTATATGAATGCAGAAACATTAGTTCTTGAGGAGCTAAAAGCTGGAAACAAGGATTTAGAGTGGTTCAGTAAAAATTTTTCAGAACTTAAGAAAAAATATCCTAAAAAATTCGTTGCAATTAAAGATCAGAACGTTGTTATAGCCGCAAGCAAACTTGAGACACTAATTAAACATCTAAAGCAAAAATTTGGGAATCCTAACGATTTTTTAATAGATTTTGTACCCGATGACAAGTATATCCTGGTTGTTTAATTACAGGGAGAATTAATTTGCATATCAATGGATATTTTAAAGGAAACGCACCATATATTTTACTAAGTATAAAATCAGAAAGGCCAAAGATAAGAAGACAAATCAATTTTTTAATTGATACAGGATCAGATATAACTGCCATATCAAAAAAAGATTGCTATGCAATGGGATTATCTTTTAATAAACTAGGAAGACCGGTAGGTAGTATAAGAGGACTAACTGACAAAGCAAGAAGATGGGAAATAAATAAAGCTGAGCTTCGTGCAATATCAACAGATAATAAATTAGCTAAGTTAGGTCCAACAAAAATATACATTATGGAAACAAGCCCAGATTGCCCAAGTCTGCTAGGTAGAGATATTTTAGAAAAATATGGTTTAAAATTAGTTTGTGATATCAAAAATAAAGTTATTTATCTTGAGGATTAATTTTCTCTTCTGAGCACTTGATTTAATTTATGATATCTATAATCCATAATTTTTTCTAAATAGCTTAAAAGATGATTCTTCCACTTATTTGATTCCTTATACAAATGTAAAAAAATCACTCTATACCCATTATTATCAAATATTTTTCTTCTATAGCCATAATCAAAACTTTCTGAACCACACACTTCTACATATATCCCAAATGGAATAAGAAAAAAATCTGGTGCCCATACTCTTGGTCTTTTATTTTCGTCCCAAACAAAAACAGGTTTTTCATAAGCCCATGAAATTCCTAATTTTTTCAATAATTCAGCTACTTCTTTTTCACATCTTGTCATTTGACCATATATTGACTCTTTCTGCATAATTAAACCTCCAAAAATAAAAAAAAGAAAAGTTTTAGTGAGATAGATTTCATTGCCCAAAATTCAACAGGGCCAAAAAAGACATTCTGTTGATTTTTTTAACAGGAGAACCCGGGTAGGGAACCCGACAAGTCCATACTCGTTTCTCGAAGGGATTTTCGTCGAGAGAGCCCAAAAAAGCCATCTCTTGATTTTTACCTATTTTTTTGTTTCTTTATACATATGAAGAAAAATTACATTGTACCCATTTTCTTTATAGATATTTCTTCTATAATTGTAGTCAAATTTTTCTGAACCGCAAACCTCAATATAAACTCCAAAAGAAACAAGCTAAAAATCTGGTGCCCGCACTCTTGGTCTTTTGTTTTCATCCCATAGAAAAACTGGTTTTTCATAAGTCCATGAAATGCCTAGATTCTTTAATGTTACAGATTTTCAAGCCATTAAGGAGCCTTTTATCACCTACATTAAAAATATAACGTCGGCATCATTTTATTTTAACCCTTTTTTAAGAGGATGTTTGCACTAGAAAGCTAATATAATATTGGAAATATAAATACAACCATCAGAGAAAAAGCGACTCTGTAAATAAAAATGGTTGGAAAAAGCATGAAATCGAACAAAGTTTTAATTATTATAACTCTAGTGTTTTTAATTAATCCTTTTATTATTGGTTCACAATCTGTAATTGCTAAAGTGGAAAATAAAGTACCTGATTATGTAGAAGTAGGGGATATTTTGTACATGACTATTAAAAACAGCGATATCCCTCCAATATTCTTGCCACTAAAAAATCATATTGCTATGTATATTGGCAATAATCAATTCATTCATTCCTACTATCTGAGAGGTGTAGAAATTAAAGACTATGAATATTTTATAAAAAATTTTAATAGACATCTTTTTGGAAGGGTTTTAAATATTACTAGTGAGCAAAAAAATGCCTCTGTAAATTGGGCTTTAAAAAAAGTTGGTAGAAGATATCAATATTTCCCTGGACTTACTTATAAAGGTTTAGATGACCGGTGGTATGATGCAGAGTTAGTTTGGAATGCATATTTTCAACAAGGCATCGATATAGATAAGGATTCTTTAAAACATAATAAATATGTTACTGTCCTAGGGATATTGGAAGATTCCGACACAGAAACATATGTTGTAAATCCAGTGCCGGATTATGTTAAAAGAGGGGACATCGTTCTTATGGATCTCAACGAATACAACACCGAGTGGGCAGTATCAGGTTATAGTAACGATCATGCTGCAATATATTTAGGTCATGATTATAGAGATGGATCTTACTTCATACATGCGAGTTGTGGAGGTGTCAGATTTTATACCTATGATCAATTTCATTTCTGGGCTGAAAACTTTACTTTTTATTATGTTAACAAAGCTAATAACACACAGATAGAAAATGCCATTTCATGGGCAATCGATCGACTAGGTTTAAAATATCAATATTTTTTTCCACCTCTCGATACTCCTGCTCTTTGGTATAGAGGCATGTGGGAGCTTGCCATGAAATGTGCAGATACTAATGATAAGTCCGTAAAAACATCTGATAGATTATATTGCACGGAACTGCCGTGGGCTGCTTTTTATAACCAGGGTATTGATATAGATCAAAACGGATGGGAGAGTGTTAAGCCTAGTCCTAATGATAATTATCCAAGAATCTTGAGATATTTGTGGGATAAATATGGCTGGGAGTACGTATACATAGATGGTGATGATATTATTGAGAGTGAAAACACAACATTACGAACATGTTAATATTACATTTTTCAATCATTTAATAAGAGAAATCTCCACGAGCAACAATAGATTCAAATTCCTGCAAATCCATAACTTTTAATATCTTCTTCATAATATGTTTAAACACGGTATCTGATGAAGAATTAAGAAAAAAAGCTGAGAAACGTGCTGAGGAAAAAATAGGATTCTATACACATTTAGGAATTTATTTGGCAGTGAATTTACTTCTTATAGTTATTTGGTATACGTCTTCTGGTCCGGATACATTTCCCTGGTTTATTTATGTAACTGTTGGTTGGGGTATTGGTATCCTCGCTCATTTTATTGGGGTGTATACAAGCGGTTCTTATAAGGACAAATTAGCCGAAAAGGAGTATAGGAAAATAAAAGAAAAGTAAAATAACTAACACAGTACTTCAATAAAATTTACATACAAAAATATTAAATATATAAACACCCGTTGTAGTATATAAAGGTTAGATACAATGATGCGTACAAAAGTTGTTAATGATTCTACTGATTTAGTGCCTCTTTTGAGAGCATTTGATAACAAAACAAAAAAAGAGGTATTTAATGAATTGCTTTTAGATTGGAAACCAACAAGTGAAATTCTTGATAAATATGGTGACGAAGGTGCTGAGGCACTTGAATATTTTGATAAAATGAAACTTGTTGAAACCAAGTGGACAACACCTGATGAGGGTATTGAAGGTAAACCTCAAAAAAAGTATAGATCTTATTATTCAGCATTCAATATCAATATATCTTGCCCTGTTAACGAA
This sequence comes from Thermoplasmatales archaeon, assembly GCA_023128855.1. Classification (GTDB taxonomy): domain Archaea; phylum Thermoplasmatota; class E2; order DHVEG-1; family DHVEG-1; genus JAGMDE01. Next base: position 11,637 of record JAGMDE010000031.1, read on the forward strand.
ATAAGTGAGATTTTTACTGTGGCATCCTTAAATAGAATCGAATTTGAAAAACTTGAAGACCAGATTTATGATTTTGTAGGACAAGATGGAAAATTTGGTAGTATGGTTGCAGAAAACTTTGGCGTTTCAAATCTCGCTTTGAAAGGGCTTGTCAAAAGGTCAAATAGGTTTTGTTATAAAGGTCTGAAACTTAGTAGAAAAGATTAATTTTAATATTAATTTTTACAAATATTGTTTTAAACGCTTTCTATATTCCTATTTTCAACATGAACTATGAGATAATCATTCAAGCTCTTTGGCTTGTACTTCCAGCATACATTGCAAATGCAAGTGCTCTTCTCGTTGGAGGGGGCACACCAATTGATTTTGGTAAAAATTGGAAGGATGGAAAACGAATACTTGGCGATGGTAAAACCTGGCGTGGTCTAGTTTCTGGTGCAGTTGTCGGAATGATTGGTGGTTTTGGCTTATCAATTGTAGCAATTTATGCAAATAATAGTGATTTTGTATTTTTGGGATTAAGTGACTTCGGTCGTTTTCCTTTAATGATTCCCGTTATCGGATCTATTTGTTTTGGTGCTCTTTTTGGAGATGTAATTGAGAGTTTTTTTAAAAGAAGAGCTGGAATTGATCGGGGAGGTAATTGGATTCCATTTGATCAGATTGATTTTATTCTAGGCGTCTTACTTTTTAGTTTTTTAATGGCTGGTTTATTACAACTTATCGGAGTAACATCCGATAATTGGTTTTTTGAAGTGTTTACCTTGTGGCATATATTGGTTTTAATAGTTCTCACACCGTTTTTCCATTTATTTTCGAATTATGTTAATACAAAAATGAGAGCTAAAAAAACTAGTAAATAAGATATATAAACAACATGTTTTATGTTATAGTGAGGAAGACTAAATGCCCAACAGGAAAATAACTATGAACAAAGAGTTACAAGAGTGGATAAACGAGTCTAAAGAAGAGATGAAAACTATTAGAGCTAAAAAAAGCAAATCAAAGAAACCATCTGGCAAATGTCAAATATGCGGTGAAAAAACTGCAACTACTGTTTGTTTAAAATGCGGTAGATCTGTTTGTAAAGCTTGTCATTTTAAAATAATCGGTGTTTGTAAAAAATGTATTCCTCCAGAAATTGCAGGTAAATGGGATGGTTCAAAAACTGACTGGGAAAAAGAACTAGGTGTTGATTGGGTGGATTAGTTACCTTTTTTCTTTTCTCTTTTTAATCTTTGTCCCTCTAAATATAATCCCATCATTGATCGTGCAGTTCTCCATGCTGAGGGATATATTGGCACTCCAGCGGATTTAAGATCCCAAACTAAATCCTCAAATTCTTTTCCACCAACCCATGTTGCTAAAATTGGTTTTTTGTATTCCTCATGTAATTTTCTTTCACGTATCATCTTTAAAATTGCACCAGTAAATTCTTGAGGTCTTGCGTATCCACCATGAACTGATGCTACAATAACTCCGTCGATGTTTGAATCTTCAAGTAATGCCCTAGTTGCTGCTTCGTATCTATAGAATCCAGCATCCCCTACTATGTCAACCGGGTTATTCGGTTTTATTAAATCTGGTAAAATCTTGTCGATTTTTTTATAGGTCGTTTTTGAAAGCTTTGGTACAGTAAGACCATTTTCCACACATGCATCCGTAAGAAGAATACCTAGCCCTCCGCCATTTGTTACTATTCCAATACGATTTCCTCGTGCTGGTGGTTGGCCTGCTAGAGCTCTTGCCATATCAAACAATTCTACAACATCTCTGCATCGTATTCCTCCAGCTTGTTTGATTGCTGCTCCATAGATTTTATCACTGCCAGCCATAGATCCAGTATGTGATGCTGTTGCTCTTGCGCCAGCTTCACTTATTCCAGCTTTTACTACAAGCACTGGTTTTTTACATCTTTTTATGCTGTTCATGAATTTTCTGCCATCTTTTACAGCTTCGATATACAAACCAATAACTTTTGTATCTGGATCCTGGGCAAAATAATCAATTAGGTCATCATCATCGATATCTAACTTGTTCCCAACTCCAATAATCTTTGATATTCCAACAAACTCGTTGTTTGCAAGATAAATCATACCAATACCAAGAGCACCACTTTGACTAATTAAAGACAAATCCCCCTTCCTTGCTTTTCCATAAACAAAAGATGCATCAAGACCATCTGCCGAGTTTTTATAACCCATTACATTTGGTCCAAGAACATTCATATCTGTTTTCTCAATTATGCTTTTTAATTCATCTTCTAATTCATGATTCCCGGCTTCACTAAAACCAGATGAAATTATGATTACATTTTTCACCTTTTTTTGGACACAATCACGCATAATTTGAGGCACTATTTTTGCTGGAACTGAAACTAGAACCAAATCAATATCATTTGGAACGTCTGTTAGTTTCTTGTAGCACTTTTCTCCAAGTATTTGCTTTTCCTTAGGGTTAATTGGATAAACCTCACAGTCATAATCAGAAATAAGAATATTTTTCAATGTTGCGTTACCAATTTTAGTTGTATTTGCCGAAGCTCCTACTACTGCTATGCTTTTTGGTTTGAAGAACGTTTCAAGTCTATGTGTCATGAGGTACACCTCTTAATATTCAGACATAAAATTTGCCTTCTTAAACATAATGTAGATTGATTCACATATATTGTTTCATGATTTTGATTATCTCTGAGCTGTTCTTTGCATTTCTATAATCTTTCAGTGGTTCTTTATTTAAAGTTAAAAAACCGGGTCCCCATTTATAGAGATTTAACATTTCCTCTGCCTTTTCAATATCTCCTAAAATATAAACTGCAGTTGCAAAAGCTTCCAGAGTTGTAAGTTTAAAGGGCTTGCCATAGTTAACGGGATTCGCTGCGACGATAAATGGCAATGCTCTAGAATTACATCTTTTATCTAAAAAATCAAAACTTGTTTCAGCGTTTTTCCAAGAACAGTCAACTGCAAGTATTCCGTTTTTTTCTGCTATTTTTAGATCTTCTTTTGAAAAAGCTTTTTCAGCAAAAGGATTCAATAAAATAGCATCTTTAGGTGTTTTTCTTATCTTTGTCTCAAGTTTTACAAAACCAAATTTATGAAGTTTTTTAGCACTGCACTTCTTCGGATCATCCTCATCTGCATGATAAACAATAAGCTTCATTTTTCATCAATTCCTATATCAAAGACATAATGGCTGATGCCAGGTGCATACGATTTAACATGTTTATACTTTAAAAGCTCAACCTCACATTTATATTTTTTAGCTATCTCTTCAATATTTTTCAGAGGTTTGTTTGGAACCACATCATCTGGGAATTTATCATGATAGTGAATGATTCCTGTATGGTTTATTAAGCATTCAAAAGCAGTCCCTAGGAACTTGTATGTATCATTAAAATAGCCAAGAATTACCCTATTGGCAACATTTTTTGGAGCAACCTCTTTATTGTCACCTTTTAGAGGTTCTACTATATTTGTAACATTATTCAAGACTATATTTCCGCATAGATAGTCATAAGCAACTGGATTTATCTCACAAGCAAATATTTTCTTTGGTTTACTGTGAACCGCCAAAGGCAATGTGAAATACCCAATGCCTGCAAAAAGATCTACAACTGTTTCATTTTCATTAGATATTGTGGCCATTCGAATACGTTCATCCATATTACCCGATGAAAACATGATTTTCTGAGGATCTAACTTAAATCGTATGCCATTTTCTTTGTGAATTGTTTCAGTGTTATTAGGTCCAAAGATAATCTTAGTTTTTGGTTCTCTATATGTTCCTGTGATTCCACCAACGTCATTTAGAATTGTCTTACATTGAAGAATTTCAGCATAATTCTTTCCTATAATCTCAGAATAATTTTCAAGATTAGATGGTAATTTAATAATACCAACATCTCCGACTTTTTCCCATTTGTCAGGTATTTTGTCGAATAATTCCGATGGTATTGTTTTTGAAAGGAGTTTTTTTATATTATTAAATGGAGTTTCAACCATAAACTATTGGTTTAATATATTAAAGCTATAAAACTTCATCTCTTAGATATATTATCCTTCCATCTTGATTATTTAAAAAAAGAAAAAAATTAAGAAAAAATGGAAAAAAGAGAGAGATTGTTTTTAGAGGTTTAAGAGGTCAAATAGATTAAAATGATGTACAGGATTTTTAGACGCGTATTTATCTCTACTAGCAAAAGATACAAGCATGTCTCCGGTTTCTGGGCAGGCAACCCATTGATTCCATGATTCAAGGAATCCATGGCCTTTACTTAGTTTTATCATTATAGATAAAAGCATGTTGGTTTTTCCATTATAAACATTCCGAATTAATGACATTGTATTCTGCAAATCTAGTACTCCCCATTTTTTTTGGATTTCTTTGCTTATAACCTTATAATTCCACCATATTGGAAATATAAAATCGGGTGAAAAAAATGTAAATGTTTCTTGATTTTGGGAAAGTAATCTTAATGAAAAAATAGCTTTTATTAAACCAATGATGCCCCCTGGATGATAGCGATCTCTCTGGGTTGCTGCTGTTTCTGGATCAATGAAAAAATTTGTTCTTCGTACTACATGATCAATTGACCAGAATGGATGTTTTGATTCAACTGGGTCATTCCAAGTACCGAAATATGAATGGTTTGATGTTGTCTCAATAGCATATCCTACGGGATTTTTACTATCAGATATAATGAAATTAAAACCAAGTGTTCTATTTGTAGTTACGATGTTAATTGCTTCATCAGCTGTTGATGCTTGATCTATTACCATTTGTGTTCTAATTTTTATCGGTAACCCATTAAGCGTCTGATCTTTACATCCAGATAATTGAATGCTAATACCAATTCCTTTTTCGTTTATCCCTCCACCACAATGTAGTGACCCTGCAACTGTTGGGATTAATGAAGCAAATTTATTATCTGGATTGCGGATCATCAAAATATTGTTCTCATGTGCATATTTACCCGTCACTGGGTCCTTTAAAATAAATGGCAAATCACAGCTTCGGACATGAATGAGTTTACCGCTCAATGTAGCAGGACCCCATGCTGCTATTCCAAAACAATTCATTATGGCTAAACAATCAAATACTGTATATGTTGCAGCTACTTCATCAAAACTCACCCCAGCTCCATCTGCTATTCCTTGTATCTCCTCAACATATTCCTGAGGAATATAATTGCTCATCAATTTCCATATATCAAGAAGCTGATCGAAAGAATAACCTAGTTTTTCTCCAAAGTAAAGAAAAGCTCGAATATTTTCCAAACATTCATATTTTAACAAGAAGCCATGCTGATATCCCATTTCATAATGTGAACCATTTACATAAAGAATTTTTACCCCATCACGTTCCTCAATCCATGCTTTTTTTAATACATCTGGTTTACTAAGATTATTTAAGTTATTATTACTTAATTCAGTTTTTCCAATAACATCGATTGAAAAAAAACTAATTGTTATTGCTATAGCAAACGCAACTGATAACAGTTTTATTTTCATAGCTTTTACCTACTTTTATTCTCAAATTTATGTTTATACTACATTATATATAAATATTCCCACGATAAAACGTGGTTCTGAAAAATTTATCAATACTTTAAATAAGGTCTCCAAATTCTTTTTATCAGCTTTTGTATTCCTCTTTTTGAATATGGACCTTTTTCCTTACAAACCTCGAAAGAATCAAATTGCTATAATGCAGACTATAAAAAACACTTTAGAATCACGAAGAGATATAGTTTTCGAGTCTGGAACGGGATCTGGAAAAACCATATGTACACTCACCTCAGCTCTAGAATTTGCTTTTGAAAACAATAAAAAAATTATTTATTCAACTAGAACAAACGCTCAACAAAGACAGGTGATACTTGAACTAAGGGAGATTAGAAATAAAAATAAAGATCTCAAGGACAAGATTTTTGGAGTTGGCATACAGGGCAGAGCAAATATGTGTATCCTTGCTAGAACTGACCCAGAGCTAGCTAAAGGCACATCCGAGGAACTTTCAAAATATTGTTCAAATGAAAAGAAAAAAGCAAAGTCTGAAAATAAAGACAAAGGTTGTATTTATTACTGTAATTTTCTTGATAAGCAAAAAGTTGAAAAGGTCAAAGAATGGGTTAGAAAGGAACTTCCGACCGCTGAAGAATTCATTGAATATTGTGAAAAGAGACAACTATGTCCATATGAAATTAATAGACAATTAATGCGCAAGTCACCACTTGTTATTGTTCCATATATCTATGTTTTTGATCTGATGATCCGAAACATGCTTTTTGATAGCTTGTCTGTACCTGAAGAAGATATGATCCTTATTGTTGATGAGGCACATAATTTACCTGAGTATATCAGGGATTTGCACTCAATCCAGCTTAGCATGTACATGCTCAATAGCTGTGTTTTTGAAGCTGAAAAATATGGAAATCCTTCTATGGTTGATGGTCGTTTTACTGTTTCAGATTTCTGTAAAACTTTAAATGAAATTGTAAGAGATCTTAGAGATACTTACGTATATGGAATATTGGAAGGAGGGATTCGAAGAGAATCCCCTAAGAAAAATGATGCATTTATTCCATCGCATGAATTTGAAACTGAGATAATGTCCCGTTTCAAGATCACTAGTAAAACTCTTCATGATATAATCGGAGATTTGATAGCCTACGGCGAAAAGATACAGGAATATTGTCAAAAGGATGGAAAACTACCTCGTTCATATTTGCACAAACTTGGAATGTTTCTAGATTTCTGGATATCTCTAGAGATGGATCAATATTCTAAGCTAGTTGTTGATGTTGCTAGTGGTAAAAACCCGCGTATTGAAGCATATTGTCTGGATCCTTCTATAGGAACAGGAATAATTAAGGATCTTCACTCCTCAATCCACATGTCCGGAACGCTTGAGCCACTTGAGGAATACCGCGATTCAATTGGTTTGCCAGAAAATGTTGAACTTGTTGCTTATCCTTCACCATTTCCAAAAGATAACAGGAAAATTTTGTTTGTAAATGACGTCACTACAAAATATGAAGAGATAAATAAGGATGATAAAATTTTGACGAGAATGCAGAATTATATCACAGATATTTGCAATACTTTTCCAAAAAACACTATGGTTTTTTTCCCAAGTTTTAGCGTCATGTCTATGTTTAAAAATCGGGAGTGTTTAAACAATATCAATAGAGGGATCTATTTTGAAGAGCGGGAGATGT
>JAGMDE010000032.1 GCA_023128855.1 Thermoplasmatales archaeon
ATGACTACAAACGATGTAATACTAAATGGTGACGGAACAGGATGTATAGTAATTACTGAGCCGAAAAAACACAGGTCACAGAGAACAGTATTTCCAAGAAAACAAATTCTTGATTCAAGAACGCATAAAAGCTTCAAAAACTGGATAGATCACTGGCGGCCAAAGGTTGAAAATCAGTACTCTGGAGATGCATTATATCTCTGGCCAAGTGGTAGACCTATAACTGTGAGAACACTGGGACACAAACTCAGTAAATATGGTAAACAGGTATGGGAACCATTTAAACCCTATGACGTGAGACACTGGTGTGCGGTTAGCAGACTGATTGAGCAGAAGGTAAACAATGGTAACTTCGATGTTTTACCTGTTAAAAACTGGCTTGGACATGAGAAAATAGAGACCACAATGAACTACATTCGGTATTCAGAGCAGTACTACAAACAAGCGCCGTATGACTGGATTAAACGTGTCCTCAAATTCCATGAGAATGTGGAAGGGGAAAACACGTTAAAATCAAGATATGGCCATTTTACCTCGGTTTCGAGTGGAAACTCTCCGAGAGAGCTTAGTGGGCCCGGCAGGATTTGAACCTGCGACCATCTGGTTATGAGCCAGACGCTCCACCAGACTAAGCTACGAGCCCCTAAAATATTTTTTTTTGATCTAATACATTTCTACTACGTGAACTACTCTATACTGTTACTCGATGCTTCCTGATTCAACCACCGAATTTGCAGAAACAATATAAAGTTTCTGTAGAGCTTCGGTGTCCAAAGGCGTAAATTCGGTCTGTCCCATACCTACTTTTTTCAGGCCTCTCTCTAGAATATTTAGAGAGGCATTGTAATCCCTATCAAGTTTTCCATATTTATGAATTTTCGATGTACCCCTTGGATTCACTTTTACTACTGTCTTGTCAGCACTTTCAGCCTTATAAGACAGCATTTGAATAAATCTATGCCAAGCAACATCTGAAATGTATTGTGAGAGATAATGATTTCTTATCATTCCTTTTATATTCAAATATACTTTATAGTATTAACTTAAATATTACCTCTAACTTTTTTTAAAAAACACATATTTTTCCTTTAGTTATTTTAATGGTGACAGATTTTTTTTTATTCTTTGTCCATAACTATTGATTTCCAAAATGCCATTAATTCTTTATTTAATTCTGCCGTCCAAAGGATAAACTTGAGTTCTTCCTCTGGTGCAGGAGGAATATTATCCTTACTTTTCAAATTATTTAACTCGCCATATTTTTTCATCTTTACCACCTACCGACGCAGTCCCATGTTAAAATTTGTCATTATTGCTTTATATACTTATCGTGTAAAAATGTCAATATGCTAAAATAGCCTCATCAACGGGAGGGGAAACTTAATTAACTATTTATTGTTCGGTATATCAGTATTCAAATGGTGGAGCTAAAAACATTATCTAAATACCCTTTCTTAAACGTCTCTAAAGACTATGTAAAAGAAAATGGGCTCTCAGTAAATGAATTGTTAGATGATCCTCTGTATGAACGTGCACGTATTACAGGTGTAGAAAGACTCGATAACGCCTTTAAAAATCGAGATGTGGGAAATCGCAGTCTTGCCACTGAATCCGATTGCATAATGGAACTTCTTTCGTACCCTATAGCAAGAATGATAGCTGTATGTATTGAGGATATCTATTTTAAAAGACGATATGCACTTGGTGAAGCTATTCATGCTTACAAAAACCTAGTAAACGAGCCAACTTCGTTTCTAATAGATATTTCAAATGAATTTAACTTGAATGTTAAATATTTTGAAGATACAAATAAAATCAAAATGCATTTTGTAGATTATCTTCACAACGCTCCTACAAGATATAAGGAATGGAAAATGATAAATCGTGGTATGAAGGATGGCTATATACAGATAACTCACAAAGATCTTGCAAGAATAATACAGGAGGCATTAAGAGCTAGGATAAATAAGGAGCTTGATAGCAAAGGTTGTAATAATGCAATTTACAAAACTTTTTCATTAGATATCCAAAGAATTCAAAACACTGTGATGATCCATCGAAAAAATATTGAGGCAGTACCTATTGGAAAGATGGATGTAAAAAAACTTCCACCTTGTATTAAGGACATATTAGCTGCTATACAGGCTGGTGAAAATGTTCCACACGCTGGTAGATTTGCAGTTGTTTCCTTTTTAAATTCCTTAAAATTAAGCACAAATGACATTCTTAAGTTATTTAGTAGTGCACCTGATTACCAGGAAGAGTTGACTAGATACCAAGTAGAGCATATAACTGGAAAAATTTCATCAACATCATATAAACCTCCAGGATGTGAAAAAATGCGAACTTATGGTATCTGCCCAGTTGACAAAATGGATGATTTATGTAAGAAGAAAAGACATCCTCTAAGTTACTATAAAGCTAAATGGCGCGAGGAGAAAGACAAGAAATGAAGCATTTTGTAACATTTGAGGGAATTGACGGCTCAGGAAAATCTACTATTTCAAAACTTGTTTTTAAAAAATTAAAATCTCATGGTCATGATGTAGTTTTGACATTTGAACCTACAGATACTTGGATTGGTAAATGTGTTCAAAAATGCATTGAGGCTAAAACTGATCCATTTGTTACTGCTTTTGCGTTTATCGCTGATAGAATGGAGCATTGTAAAGAGATTCAGAAATGGCTTGATCAGGATAAAATTGTTCTTTGTGATCGTTATGCTGAATCGACTTATGCCTATCAAGGTGCACAAATGGAGGATTTAGTTGATAATCCTATTAAATGGTTGAAAGAGCTCTCAAAGAATCGAATAATTATCCCGGATAGAACATTTGTTTTTTTAATTGATCCTAAAGATTCTCTTGCCCGTATTCAACATAGAAATAATTTAATTCCTTTTGAAAAGATATCATTTCTTGAAAAAGTTCATAAAAACTATCTAAAACTTGCTGCTGGAAAACGTTTTGTGAAGGTTGATGCTACAAAAACGATAGATGAACTTGTTGAAATTTGTTGTAAAGACCTCCTTAGTTGAGTATATTTTTAGCAAATAATATATAATAGTCTTTTTATATTTTTTACTGGAAGGAATCATGCTGGTAGCTTTATGGAGTGTATCCCATTCCCTCTTAGCTAGGCCGGCACTCCTTCCCTTATGTTTACAATTTTTTTGTTAAAAATAAAAAGTGCTCCCATCGGGATTCGAACCCGAGTCTAAGCCTCGAGAGGGCTTGATGATTGGCCGGACTACACTATGGGAGCATAAGTAATTATCCGCCTGATGAAACTTGTAATATTGTCAGTTTATCTCCATCTTTTACTTCATCATCGATTGGAATTGGTTTGTTTTTGTTCATTACAATTAATATATCAGGTTTCATGTTAATCTTTGTTAAAACATCTTGAATCTTGGATCCTTTTTCCAGATCTATTGTTTTTATTTCATTGCTTCTTGATATTTTTATTGTTACCTTCACCTGAATCGATACCCATATAAAAAAGGGTTTGATTAAGCTTTTGACAAGCTTTTTTAGATGCAGGGGTAGCCAAGCCCGGCCTAAGGCGGTGGTCTCGAAAACCGCTGGTGCTCGTACCTCAGGGGTTCAAATCCCTTCCCCTGCGTTTTTTGTCTTTCAAAATCTAAAAATTATGATTTTAATTGAATCAATAAATTTATATACTAACTAAATTAATTATATATAAATAAAAAACAAATTTACGGTGAAAAATATGTATAAAAAATTCACGATAGCTGCGATAATGATTGTATTAGTTAGCATGATATTTAGCCCTGCTGTTTTGTCATCAGAAGTAAACACTGCTGATGAAAGTGGAGGATCTGAAATAAAAGCACTTTTAGCATCAAGTGGTTCAATAAATTTAACCTATGACGAAGATGCAGTAGAAGAAGAAATTATCCCAAATAAGGATCCAATTGAAATCACAATAAATGTGTCTTATCAAATTGAAGGATTTTTGGCCGGTTTGCATACTAAACTATATAAAAACAGAGATGTTGAAATTGAACTTGCCATTGTAGAAAAACCAGAATGGTGCGAAGCATCACTTTCTGAGACTAATATATCTACAACACCCGGAACACAAGAACCACATACGTCACTACTTACTTTAAGTGTTGATGAGACTGCTCCAGCATTTAACGATGGAAAAGTTAAAATTCAAGCAACTTGTTCAGCAATTAAAGGATTATTAAAAATTATAACCAAAGTAACAGGAAATAATGAAACCTTTGAAATACCTTTTACAGTAGGCTATTTACCTTTAATTAAAGTTGAATTTGGTAATTATTCATCAGAAATACCTCCTTTAAATGTAACAACTATACCTGTTAATATAACAAATTTAGGAAATGGAAAAACTACAGTTAAAATTGAAGTTGAAAATGAATCTGGTAATTATACTTTAGACTACCCAGATAATGTCATACTGGATTCGCAGATATCTGGTGGAGATTATAAAAAACAAATCGAAATTGAAATTCAACCATACAAAAATTTCACTTTGGAAGAAATAAAAATTAAATTTACGCCTCATTATACTGGAGATCCAGAATTAAAAGGTCAAACCATTACTACCACATTAACACTTGAAAATGACGGAAGTCTCAAAGAAGACGAAGAAGATTTAGGATTTAATTCAATATTATTAATAGTAGTAATTGTTGTAATTATATTAGTTCTAATTTTTGCAATAATTCTAAAAAAGAGAAGATAAACAATTCCAATATCTCTTTTTTTTCTAAATGAAAGCTTTTGTTTCAAAAATAAAAGTTTATGACAAATATTGTACCATAAAGTATATATATTTCAAAAACAAATATTATATAAATAGTAAATAAAAAAGATGGTGGAAAAATGTATAAAAAATTCACAATAGTTGCAATAATGATTATATTATTTAGTATGATATTTAGCCCTGCTGTTTTATCATCTGGCGCAAGTGCTGCTGATGCGAGTGATGGTTTTGAAATAAAAATTTTTGCTGCAGATTCTGTATTACAATTAGATTTTGATGAAGTAAATGTAACAGTACCTGCTATACCAAATGAGGGTTATATTACCATTCCTTTAAACATATCTTATTGGTTACAAGGTGTATTTGCTAAATGGCGAGCAAGAGTATTTAGAAACAAAGATGTTCAAGTTGATCTTACAATTATTGATAAACCAGAATGGAGTGAAGCTACGATAACACCTCCAATAGTTCTTGTTGATATTGTTTCATCTGCTTCAGAAGTCACACCTGGTAGAGCTAATCTTGTCGTTTCAGTAAATGAAAATGCACCAGCATTTACTCAAGGGAAAGTTGTAATACAAGCAACTTGTCCAGCAATTAAAGGATTATTTGGTATAGTTACTAAAGTAACAGGATGTAACTTAACCTCTGAAGTACCTTTTACAGTTGGTTATCTTCCAGCTATTAGTATAAAATACGATTTTATTTACAAAGAAGTTCCTCCTTTAAATGTAACATCAATACCTGTTAATATCACAAATTTAGGAAATGGAAGAACTGAGGTAACAATTGAGGTTGAAAATGAATCCGGTAATTATTCTGTTAACTATCTAAAATCAATAGTATTAGAATCACCAATCTCAGGGAAAGAAAATAAAAAACAAGTTGAAATTAGAATACGACCATACAAAAATTTCTCAATGGAAGCAATTAAAATTTCCTTTACACCACATTATCTCTGGGATCCAGATCTAAAAGGTAAAACTTATGATACAATTGTTACACTAAAAAATGACGGTAGTTACAAAGAAGAAGTAGAAGAATTTGAAATTAATTACACATTATTAATTGTAGTAATTGTTGTAATTATTCTAGTTCTAATTTTTGCAATAATTCTAAAAAAGAGAAGATAATCTTCTTCATTTTTTCTTTATTTTTTGCTATAAACTTTTAATCTAGTTTAATCTTTACTAAATGGGAGTTTTTTATTGTGAAAAAAATCGAACATGTTGATGAAATTTTCCGTTTACTCAAAAAAGAACTTAAAAAATATACTATGCCTGTTGTCTCCCATCCAGATTGGGATGACATAGTAAACACACCATTTACAACATTAATATCTTGCTTGTTAAGTCTTAGAACAAAAGATGAGGTTACTGCCCAAGCATCTTATAGGCTTTTTAAAAAATATAGCTCACCAGAACAACTAGTAAATGTTTCAGAAGAAGAATTACAATCACTAATTTATCCAGTTGGCTTCTACAAAACTAAATCAAAAAGAATAAAAGAAATTTCTAAAACATTGTTAGAAACATATGCTGGAAAAGTCCCCGAAGATTTTGATGAACTATTAAAACTAAAAGGCGTAGGTAGAAAAACTGCAAATATAGTAATGGTATATGGTCATAAAAAACAAGATTTTCTCCCTATTGATACACACTGCAATAGAATCCCAAACCGTCTAGGATGGATAAAAACCAAAACACCTGAACAAACCGAATTGGAGCTTAAGAAAATCCTTCCAAAAAAATATTGGAATGATTTTAATCATTTGTTTGTAAAATTTGGTCAAACAATTTGCGTTCCTATTTCACCTTTTTGTAGTAAATGTCCAATAAAAAAATATTGTAAACAATTATCAGTTACAAAAAGTCGTTAAATTTTTTACAGGTTATTTTGTTGTTTAATAAATTTCTCAATTTCTCTAACAGTTAAATCTTCTTTGTCACTCATTAGATCAATTATTTTGTCTCTTTCATCCCAACCTTCATAGTACTTCTCTTTAATTCTATTTAACTTAAATTTTATTCCTTTATATTGTGCAAGATCTTTTAATTGTTGTTCGGTTAATTCATTTAGTAATTCTTTCTTTATTGACATTTTTTCCCCAGTTTGCTGTCCGGAATATAGTATATCTTATTTAAATTATTCTAACTTTTTAATATAACCTTCGTAAGTGCTCAAGTTTGGAAATTACCGATCAATTTATAAATGAGAATTTACATACTTTCTCTGCAAATTGGCGGATGGGATGCAGGATGATAGAGACGTTATTTCTTCGGTAGATTTTAAGAGACCTTTAGTCGTAAGATCTTTGAGAAGAAGTAACATCAGGAAAAAGATTGCGGAGTATCTTTTTGATATAAGCCCAAGTGGGAGCTATACTTCAGAAATTGCATATAATGTTAAAACGACACCAACAAACGTGATTGGCGCTATAAAAGGAATGGGTTCTAGATATAAAACGGAAGAGTCGCTCATCGGCTTAGAAATAGTTGAACAAATTACAAGCGGAAAGGATGTAAAATTATACAGACTTACTGATTTTGGGAAAGAAATTATTGGCTCTTTTAAAAGGGAGTAATTTATTTAAAAATGTGTTTTTTTATATTTCTCTGCCTCTTCTATTTATTTCAAACATGGTTGTTACTCGACGTTCTTCTACTTGTTCCATGTTTCCATCTTCATATCGAACAACCATCCAGCTACTTGGATGGGGATAGACATTTACAACTCTTGCTTTTCGTTCTGGTAAATCAGGCTCCTCAAGATCTTTCACAAGAACTTCAATTCCCTTTCTAATACCTCTATCCCTAATCATTTTATTTTCCCCTCCAAATTTGTAATACTAGTATATTTTCTATATTTAAAATTGTTTAGTCCGCTGATATAGTGAGTTTTAAATATCCAACACATCATTCCATGAATTGTGAGGTGGTGGGTTATAAAACTAAATATGTTTTCCAAAATGATAGTCATTGGTGTTTTAGGATTAATAATATTAGTTGGACTGACTTATTCTGTTGTTGCTGATGGTTATTCTGAAATTTCAATAAAAGGAGAGCCAACTTATGAATTAATGGATCGAGATACTGTGGGTGTGAATACCTTTAGTAGATATCTAATTAATATAACATTTGTTAATACAGGTACGGCAGACTCTGAAGAATTAACAGTTGATTTTACAGATGAAGAAGGATTTCCATTTGCTCAAACTTTTAGTGTTAATATGGGGGAAGAAAAAATTGTTACGTTTAATTGGTCAACTCTCCTATTTAAAAACCAAAATTTAATATTCAAATACAATCCCAAAAATTTGGATAGTCCGTGGTATCAGTATAATAGTGGAACTAAATCTTTGACACTTAAAATGACAGGTGAGGAAACTGGAGGATCAATTCCCGGATTTGAAATATTTGCAATAATTTTTGCATTGATAATATCTACAATTTATTTTAGAAAGAAAAAAAAATTGTAATTTACTGAAAAATTACGTAACTCTTTCAATAGCCTTAATTACTACATGATCAACATCTTCTACATACTCACCATTATATGAAATAATATTCACAGGTAATAATCCAGCATCAGGATATGTTTCATAATATCCATCAGGAAATTCAAAATCTTTGGGGTTATCACTTGTGTTGTGTAGAAGATTATCATCTTTGTCATAGAACCATGCTGTTACATTAAAATGTATACGTCTATTAGCAATATTTTTGAAAAGATATTGAACTTCAATACGAACTATTTCTCCACTATCTCTGGTATATTCCAAATTAGAGTAGATAAATTCTACTATTTCAGATTCTAATGTTACTCCAGTATCTTGAGTAGTTGCATCATCATTATCATCGAAACATCCACTAAATGATGCAGTTACCGATATTATTATGCTAAGTATTATACATAAATTTCTATTCATTTGTTTATCCCCTCTGTATTTAATATACTTGCAATGTGGATTAGTTATAAATATTTTTAGATATGAGTAGCTTGCCACCAAAAAACATTTACAATTTTGATGATTGAGGATATTAAAAAGGTATAACTTAAAATATTACAATTTAGATATAGTATACGATATTATTATGGGAAAGGGATGTGAACTTGGTAGATATGGATAATTCAGAAGTAGTGAGGCATTTTTTAGACACTCTTATAGATATTTCAAGTAGAAAAACTACAAAAGGACATGCTGTTTTTACTATGGATAACCTAATAAAAAAACTTGAAAATAAATATGATTTTTTAAAACATATTGAGGTAAAAGACACGCGTTTTACGGAACTAGGTGAACCTATTTCCGTAATGACTGGTATAAATGAAATAGACTCAAGTAAGATCGGTAATGCTTTATCAGATATTATTACAACGATGAATGAAGAATTAGGTAAAGACGCTGGCCATTTTTTTATTAAAGAAGTTAAAGATAATTTACAAGAGAATTATAGCGAAAATTTTGAGGATATGGGATTAGATCTAGGTCTAATACAATTAGAACATGAAGTTAGAGAATTAGGGAAAAAAATCCAAAAATAAAATTGCTTCAGGAGTCCTGCATGCTACCTAGATTCGTACAAATCTTAATACGTGGTATTGTATCAAATATTTTAACAGAATTATTATATGCATAGATACCTGCATATGCATCTGCTTATACACCTGCAAATAAAGTATATAAGCAATCCAGATATTAGTCTGGTTAGCACTCTAAAAGTTGTTTAATTTACAACTCATAGGAGGGATGTGAAGAAGATGGGAAAAAACATAAGTAGAATATTAAAAGAAAAGGATGTTGGAAGCATAGGTATTGGCGCGATGATAGTGTTTATCGCCATGGTTCTTGTTGCCGGGATTGCTGCTTCTGTATTGATTCAAACGAGCACAACGCTTGAATCACAGGCTCTAGCGACTGGTAGGGAGACCACGGCAGAGGTTGCAAGTGGTCTTTCTGTTGTAAAAATTATGGGTAATAAATCATCATCAACACTTGAAAAATTGGCGATTGTGATTAGACCAAGAGCTGGATCTGAGGATATTGATTTAGCTCAAACAATAATCGAGATATCAGACTCGTCAACTAAGAACTTCTTGACTTATGATGGTTTAACATATACGCCGTCAACTGAAATAGCTGGAAACCTTTTTAGATGGCAAAATTACACCCTAGATGCTACTCATTTTAGCATAATCGTATTGGAAGATGCAGATAACTCGTGTAGTAGTGCTACAAGCGCAGTAATAAACTCAGGAGATTATGTTGTTCTTGGCATAAATGTAACTCAATGTTTCGGTGGATTAAGCCCAAGAGATGATGTTTGGGGAATGGTAATACCTGAAGAAGGATCACCTGGGATAATTAACTTCAAGTGTCCTCCGTCATTTACTGATACAATTATGGAGTTGCAGTGAGGTGATAAAAAATGAGGAAATTATTAAATAAGGATGTTGGAAGCATAGGTATTGGTGCGATGATTGTGTTTATCGCCATGGTTCTTGTTGCTGGGATTGCTGCTTCTGTGTTGATTCAGACAAGTACTACACTTGAAACTCAAGCTCTTGCTACTGGTCGTGAGACTACTGAGGAGGTTGCTGGAGGAATTGCAATCTTTGATATAGAAGGTAAAAAAGGGTCCTCGGATCTTGATGCTTTGGCAATTACTGTAAGACCAAGAGCAGGATCCCCAGAACTAGATCTTAATGAAACAATTATTATGCTTAGTGATGGATCTAGTAAGGTAGTATTACAATATGACTATGTTGGTCCAAACCATTTCAATTCATCAGTATGCGCTTGGGACGGTGAAGTATTTGGCTTTGACTATGGTACTTTAACAAACGAAGAATTTGGAATATTGGTTCTTGAAGATGCTGATAGTTCATGCTCTCAATATACGCCTGTTATAAACACTGGAGATAAAGTAATGCTGTTTGTAGATGTGGGAACATGCTTTGGCGGTGAAGTTGCTGAAAGAGTAGACGTCTTTGGATATATATATCCAGAACATGGATCACCTGGTGTAATATCGTTCCGAACGCCATCGTCGTATAGTGATACCGTATATGATCTACAGTGAGGTGATAAAAAATGAGAAAATTATTAAATAAGGATGTTGGAAGCATAGGTATTGGTGCGATGATTGTGTTTATCGCCATGGTTCTTGTTGCCGGGATTGCTGCTTCTGTATTGATTCAAACGAGCACTACACTTGAATCACAGGCTCTAGCTACTGGTCGTGATACCACTGGTGAAGTTGCAAGTGGTATTGCAGTGTTCGACATACTTGGATATGCTGATACAGCTAATAGTCAGGACATATCAAAGTTAGCCATTGGTATTAGACCAAGAGCAGGATCTGACGGTATTGATATAGCTGAGACCTACGTTGAACTCTCTGATGCTACTACAAAAGTGGTTCTTAACTATACTACCTCATTCTTCCTTGAACCTGATGGAAAGGACGATATATTCGGCGCGGCAGTATTTCCAGATGAATGGAATTGGACATGGAGTGACGGTTCCAAATTTGGCGTTCTAGTAATCGAAGATGCAGATGATTCAATAACAAGCTCTACAGCAGTTGTAGTTAACAGAGGAGATAAGATATATCTATGTATAAATGCAACAGCAACTTTCAGTAATATTTCCGAGAGAGTAGATATGTGGGGTATAGTAGTTCCAGAGTTAGGAGCTCCCGGTGTAGTCTCATTTAGAACACCTGCTTCGTATACCGATGACGTAATAGATCTACAGTAAAGATCAAACAAATATTAAAACCAGTTTGTGTGGTTTTAACCACACTCTCTTTTTGTTTTTTTAATCTTTTTTTCTAAACCATAGTTTTTTATGCTGTTTTTTGTTACTAATTAGTGGATGGGCTCTCTTAGGGGATGCCTTTTACCCTAATTTACTGGGAGGTGAGAAGAGTAAAGATCTCTTTAACTCAAAGAGGATTAATAGTTGACAATAAAGGTGCTATTGGTATCGGTTCCCTTATTATTTTTATTGCAATGATTATGGTGGCGGGTATTGCAGCATCTGTTATGATTCAAACCATGAATAGCCTTGAACAACAAGCGCTACAAACAGGTCAGCAGACTATGAGAGACGTCTCCAGCGGATTAAGGGTTACTCATGTAAGTGGATTTTACAATGGATCAACCCTCGATCAAATTGCAATTTTTTTAAGAACAATTGCTGGATCTGATGGTATAGATTTAACTTATGCTTTTATTCAATTATCAGATAGTATTAAAGAAGTAATTCTAAACTATACAACAAGTGTATATAGCAGTAGTGTTTCAAGTGGTATTTTTGGTACGGTAGACCCCAGTCTTTTAACTTCTAAAGCTTATGGTTTAATGGTTATTAGCGATGTAGATGATTCGTGTACATCAACATCGCCTACTATAAATGACGATGATCAAGTAGTTTTATTGATTAATACAACGAAATGTTTCTCAGGCATTTCAACTCGTACACGAGTATTTGGTAATGTAATTCCAGAATACGGTATTAGTGGCATTATTAGTTTCACTACGCCAAGTGTATATATTAATACAATTGTTGAATTATAGCCTTAAAAAATTGAGAGTTAATTTTTTTTATCCAAAGAATATCTTTGCTATATCATACAAATCCATATCAACAGTCTTAGATTTAGAAACTGCTTCTTCAAGCTCAATTGGTACAATCTTATTACCTTGCAATGCAACCATTTTACCAAAATTTTCATTTTTAATCAATTCTACAGCCGCTACACCAAATCTAGTAGCAAGAATTCTATCATGAGCTGTTGGAGTACCGCCTCGTTGTACATGCCCTAGAATAGTAACTCTTGTTTCTACGTCCATACGTTTTTCTAACTCCTTTGTTAGATAATGACCTATGCCACCAAGTCTTACATGACCAAATGCGTCTGTCTCATCAGTTTGGGTAACTAATTGCCCTTCATTTGTATTATTAGCTCCATCTCCTTCGTTGTTGTGTTTTTCTGATGTTTCTTCTTTTGGTTGTGCACCCTCAGCTACAGCTACTATACTGAATTTTTTTCCACGAGAATAACGTTTCCTTAGATTCTTACAAACCTCCTCTATATCAAAGGGTACTTCAGGGATTAATATTTCATCTGCTCCGCCAGCAATACCTGCCATTGTTGCGATCCATCCAGCATGTCTTCCCATTACCTCTACGACAATTACCCTATGGTGTGACTCAGCAGTTGTATGAAGTCTATCTATAGCTTCAGTAGCAATAGAAACTGCTGTATCAAAGCCAAAAGTGTAATCAGTTCCGGAAAGATCGTTATCTATTGTTTTAGGAATACCAACTGTAGGAATTCCTTTTTCATATAAATTTTTTGCAACTCCTAATGTATCATCTCCACCGACAACAACAAGCGCAGCAATGCCAAATTTTTTTATGTTATCAATAACTTTCTGCACATCTCCTTCATTGTTAAATGGATTTGTCCGAGATGTTCCAATAATGGTACCTCCTTTTGGAAGAATACCTGATACTGAATAATCAGAAAGAAGCTCCATCTCACCATTTATAAGTCCTTTCCATCCGTTTTTTATACCGATGACATCCCAGTTATACCGTCTTGATTTTTTTACTACTGCACGAATAACTGCATTCAACCCAGGGCAATCTCCGCCTCCTGTTAAAATCCCAATTTTTTTCATAAGAATCAACCATTTTACTTTATACTATCACTATCTCTCCATATCTTTTATTTTGTAGTATCTTATAATACTTTTTATAATTTAAATATAAAAATTATCCTGTTGATAACATTCCGCCAAATCCTACATCTACAATGTAACTTGTGATAGCTACGACCCACACAAAAGGAACAAAATACATCAAAGTTACAAATTTATGGCTCCCTCTTAAAATACGTAATGTAAGAGACATCATGAAACAGTGTATCACAAGTACAGTAAATATTATGATAAAATTCTGATTATAAGCTTCTGGAGAAATAAAGTTTAGTAAAGCAGGTAAATTTATCCTTTCTACATTTTGAAAAGGGTCACCTGTTTCCATCATTATAAGATTCAAATGTCGGCCTATAATTAAAGAAATATAAATAGCAAATGATATTCCAAACGTTATACCTGCAAACAACGCAATAGTTGTATTGACAATGGTTAATTTTTTCAAACGTAGGTCCCTGATCTTTCTAATGTTCTCTGCGATCATCCTAGATACTGCACGGGGATTAGCTGCAGCATATGTGGCTTCACGGAACATTTCGCTGGAACGCTGAATAAAATTACTACCCGTGTCAACTCCAAACCATTCCCATGCGGAATCATCATCAATTCTTGTTCTTAATCTTCGATAAAGATTTCTGATATGCCTTGTTAAAACTCCATAATCTTTTTCACTTAAATAATAAACAGAGTCGTTAATTCTTCCTCCTCTCATTGTAGCTATTGATCCAAGGGCAGGTAGGAAGCTGAGGAAGTTTCTTTCTTTTCTTGTAATACTTTGTTCTTCAGTAAATACCATAATTCCAACGATCATTAATGGAGACAGAGCTAACGCAACAATGATTTCAAATGGGAGCGTCTCAATAAATGGGAGGAATAAATAATATTTTCCAAGAAATAGGATGGCACAAATTGAAATCGCTAAAATCACAGATAATTTAAAAAACCTCTCAATTTTTAGCTCCAATTCTCCTTTTTCACCTGTCAGATGCCATATTTCATCTGGTGGAACCATGGCTTTTAATAAATACATTAACATGCCTTCGCTAACTATCAATAAAAAGGAAGATAGAAAGATGAATGTGTTCATATCTTCTGTTCCCATAATAATTGGTAAAACTATCCCCAGAGACATTACAAAAATAATAGCTATCAGCATACTTACATAAACTTCGTTAAGAATAATGACATTTTCATTACTTGTTTCATACATTGTTTTATATTCTTCAAGTACTGCACCCTGTTCAGTTTCTATAAATTCTCTATGTTCTACACCACTATCAAGACTCTGTGAAAAACGATCTAAAAAATCTTTCAATATTTTACTCGGTGTTCTTTCTGATACAAAAAGTAAGGTTTTTGATAGAGGCATACGCCATTGTGTAGAAAGTATACTGATTTTTCTTAATTCATCGCCTAAGGCACCATACACCTTTTTCCCACCAAGAATATTGATAATATCTTTAATTGCTAAATCAGAGATAGCTAAAACTCTTAGATGTGTAATAAAAAAATGCATCTTTCCATTGATGTCATTCTCCTTATTTTTCCAAGTTATGTATGGATAAAAAACACCTAGAAATATTGGGACCATTCCCCCAACGATAAAGGTCATGGGATTTAGACTTAAGGGTATTGGAATTAACATATCTAAGATAAATGGTGTTATAAAAACAAGTACCCCCATAACAATTAGAGGCAGCAATATTGTAGTGTAAAATTTCTTAGGATTATCAAGATTTCTATATGCAATTCTAAGTTGTTTAATAAAATCCTGTTTTTTTACAAGATCTTTTTTCTTTTTGTCTTTCTTCTTTTTTTCTTTTTCCATATTTCACTCGCTACAATGGTATTGGTATACCTTTTTCACCTTCCTTATAATATCCCCAAATAAACTGAACTACCTCATAGTAGTCCATAATATCTTCCTCAACCATTCTATCAAGAATGTGTTTTCTTTTGTCATATTCTAAATAAATTTCAGATGTATCTGTATATCCTGCATTTTTGGCAATTTTTTCCTCTAAGATGAAACTGTTTCTATTTGCCTTAAAACGATGGGCATCTTCAACTGGGTCCCATTCAAAAGCAATTCTTGACATTATTCCGTCTACGGCTCTGTTGTATCCTTCAATTTCATCAATAGAAGTTACCCTCCTCATCAATTTTCCGTCTCGGTCTATAGCAAGTTGTATTACAACAAAATCAAGATTATCCATGAACGTTTTTGGTACATTAATTGGATCTCCAGTAAAACGCTGAATAACCTTTGTAACAGTACCTGCGTGAAAAGTAGTCATACAAGGATGCCCTGTCTGCATAGCTTGAAAAACAATACTCCCCTCTGCTCCTCTAACCTCACCAGGTATGATGTAATCAGGCCTAGATCTTAATGCTGCCCTTAAAAGATCAAATAGGTCTACCTGTCCTTCTTCAGGTCCTGAAGTTTTTGTTAATAATCGTTGCCAGACAGCATGAGGTACTTGCATTTCAGGAGTACCTTCGGCAGTATATATCTTCTTTTCAGGTGGAATAAATGGAATTATTGCATTCATTGTAGTGGTTTTACCACAAGCAGTTCCACCGCATAAGAAAAAACTACGTCCATATTGTAAACATATCCAGAGATATGCCGCTATACCTGAGCTAAGTGTGCCCCATTTTATGAGTTGTGTTACGCTAATCGGAGTCTCTGTAAATCGTCTAATGGTCATACTTGGTCCTTTTAGGCTTATAGCACTGCTATAAATGATGTTCGCTCTACTTCCATCCGGTAAAACTCCATCAACTATAGGTTGCCCCTCACTTACTGGAGCATCCATTTTTTCACTTAACGTTCGTGCAAAAATATGCCCATCATCCTTACTAATTTCCACATTGGTTTTAATCATTCCAAAAACCTTATGGATAAGATGTATCTTTTCCCCTGTTACAATGTGAATATCTTCAAGATATGGATCTCTCATAAAACATTCAAGTGGTCCGCCACCCACTATATTTTTGATAATAAAATATTCAATATTGCTTTTTTGAAGAGAAGTAGCTTTTATCTTATCTCGTTTTTTAGTTTTTTTCTTTTTCCCTTTTTTTCTCTTTTTTTCTGTTTCAGCTTCAACTGCATTTTCATCGATAATAATAAGTTCATCTATGAGTTCATGAAGAACTTCTTTTAATTCATCATCAGTAATAACACTATCTTTTTTTGGAGCGTTTTTCACTATAAGTTTTAGTAACTCATCGTGTTTTATTTGTTCATTCTTATCTAACTGAGGTTCGATTGTATGATATTCGACTTCATCCATGTCTCTCGTTTGATATATATGAATAAAATTTGATCCTTGCCCGGCATAAATTAAGTTTGGGTAATCTTGATCTCTTGCTTCATAAGGTAAAATAGCATATAGCTTAGGGTCATTCATCTTCTTTTTTATATTATCAATATATTTTTTTAAATGTGGGTTTTTTTGTAGAACTTGTTCCTTTTCTTTATCATTCATTTCAGTCATTTTTATTCCTATTATATACGGTTTTTATTTTTTCTGAAATTAAATTATCATTAGCTTTCTATCCCTTGAATCCCCTCTTTTTTCACTAATTACATTACTTTGGATCTAAATTGCTATTGGTAATGCTTTTTCGCCATCACGATAAAACGTCCAAATAAATTGAACAACTTCATAGTAATCAAATATTTTCTCTTCAACCATTCGTTCCAAGATATGTTTACGTCGATCAAACTCATCGTATATCTGAGTCGGGTCCTCAAACCCAGCCATTGTGGCTATTCTTTGTTCCAAAATAAAGCTATTTCTATTTGCCTTGAACTGATGGGTATCATCAACGGCATTCCATTCAAATGCCTTTCTTGACATAATACCATCAGCTTCCTTGTTGAATCCTTCAATTTCATCTACTGAAAGAACTCTTCTGAGTCTTTTTCCTTTACGCTCAACAGCCATTTGAATTAACACAACATCTAAGTTGTCCATGAACGTTTTTGGAATGTTAATAGGATGACCAGTGAATCGTTGAATAACTTTAGTTACAGATCCTGCATGGAATGTTGTTACAACAGGGTGCCCTGTTTGCATTGCTTGAAATACAACACGCCCTTCTATACCTCTTGTCTCACCAGGTATAATATAATCGGGCCTTGATCTTAATCCTGCTAAAAGAAGGGCCCCTTCATCAATGTGCCCTTCCTTAGGACCAGTTGATCTGGTGAGTAACTGTTGCCATACTGCATGGGGAACCTGTACTTCAGGAGTGTTTTCGACAGAATATATCTTTTTTTCTGGTGGAATAAATACAAACATAGCATTTGCCGTCGTTGTTTTACCTGATGCTGTTTCGCCGCATACAAAAATACTGCGTCCATAATTTAGGCATAGCCATAGATATGCTGCAATCCCTGCATTAATTGTTCCCCAATTTATAAGCTGGGTTATACTAATTGGAGTTTCACTAAACTTACGAACAGTCATAGTAGGTCCTTTAAGACTTATGTCTTTACTGTGAATAATATTGACTCTGCTACCATCTGGAAGTGTACCATCTGCAATAGGTTGTCCTTCACTAACAGGACTACCAATTTTCTCTGCAAATTCCTGTGAAAATCTATTTGCCCACTTTTTATCAATATGAATGTTCGTCTTAACCATGTCAAAAACTTTATGGATAAGATGTACATTTTCTCCTGTTATAATGTGAATATCTTCAATATATGGATCTCGCATAAACGGTTCAAGAGGTCCGCCACCAACAATGTCTTTTATTATATCGTATTCAATAAACATTTTTTCTATGGAGGTTACCTTTATTTTCCCTCCTTTAGATTTACTTACTTTTCCCCCAGCATTTTCATCTACGGTGACAACCAGATCCATGACTTCTCTGATTGCTTTTCTTAGTTCATCCTGAGTTTTAATTTTTGTTTTTAGATGAGCTTTTTCATATATACGTTCTAGAATAATTTTACGCTTTTCTTGTGTTTCTTTATCTAATTCAGGTGCAATAGCATGATATTCAGGTTTTTCCATATCTCTTGTTTTAAATACATGAATAAAAACTACACCTTTGGTGGTATAAATGAGATTAGGATATTCTTCTTCTTTAACATCTCGAGGAACTTTACTATAAAATGTAGGTCTTTCCGTCTTTTTTTCAACTTCTTCAACGTACTTTTTAAGATGAGGGTTATCCTTCAGCAATTTTTCTACTTCAGCTTTTTCTATT
>JAGMDE010000033.1 GCA_023128855.1 Thermoplasmatales archaeon
CAACTGAATGTCAAGTTCTTCTATATCTGTTTTACATAGCTCACTTTCCGTCATTAAACTCTCCTCTTCTTGCATAGTACACCATTCACATATACACTTGCTAGTTATAAAACTTAAGGTTTAATTTAATGCAGGGGAAGGGATTCGAACCCTCGGACTCCTTCGAGACAGGATGTCTCATCGAACCCTTATTTTGATCAGATCTTAAGTCCTGCGCCGTTGGCCAGGCTTGGCTACCCCTGCAACATCAACCTGAATAATAAGGATAATATTAACATTTTTGGAAAACAAAGAAAAAAAACATTATTTATGATGAAAAAGATTATATCGGGAGGAAAGATTCATATATAGCATCTTAAAATATTAGTAGTTAATAAAAACCTATACTGGAGTTTAGATGAAAGATCTTAAAAAAATAATATCTCTGGCAATTATTCTTTTATTTTTAGGAACTGCAATAGTTCCAAAGTTTAACGCACAAGTTTTAAACTTAAATTCGTCAATAGATAATTCTAAAGAGAGCATTAGTGTTGTATGTCATTTAAAAGATCAAATTGGACGAACAAGAATAGAAAGCACATTAACAACCTATGAGTTAGAAAAACTTCGCGAAACTCTTAATGAAACACAAAAGGCAATACTTACAATTTATTCAAATGGTGCAGCTGAAAAAGAGAAAACAAATGCATATAATGTTTTGAAAAAATCCTTTTTAGAATTAAATCAATTTGAATTACTTCCAAATGAGATAAAAGAGCAAGATTTTATCAATTTAGTAACTGGAGTCATCAATAATGAAAAACACAAGAAATTCATTGAATTTTTTACTCGCTTATTAGAATTTAAGTCAAAATTTAAAAGAAATTCTGAGGGCGATTTAACTGAAGGCATTGCAATTGTTGGTTGGGGTTCAAACGTTCGAACAAGTTTTTATTTCAACGCATTTAGTCCGCTTATTGCATTTATTGGTAATAATATTGCAGAAAAAATCTGGGGAATGCCTGAAGAATTGGCTCAAGCATTTTTTTTGTATTTGTTAATGTGGGTTCCGATGATTAGAGGCATGATAGGAGTAATGAATGTATTTTCAAATATTTGGGAAGATCATAATATATCAGGTCTTTTTGGAGATCCTGATGATGGAAAATTAAATACTGGAAATTTTTCAAATTCATTTTTTATTTTTAGCATGGGGTTATGGATTGAAATACCGTTGCAATACTGTGATAAGTATCCATTTTATGAATCAGAGTGGTTTTTTGCTGGATTTGCAGCGTGGGTCGGAACGGAAATACAATAAATTAAAATGAGTGCGGGCACCGGGAGTCGAACCCGGGCAGAGGGCTTGGAAGGCCCTAATCATAACCACTAGATCACACCCGCTTGTTTTTTTATGAGATATACAAAGTCTTCATAATATTTTCCGTCTTTCTAAATCATATATAGAGTTTTTTGATATAGTTTTATATTAGCGTGAAAGATACACAGATTTGCAGAAACATGGTAGAAATTTTATTTGAAAAAGGGGAGATTTATAAAAAAATATCTTCAGTTATCGCTAATTCAATAAACCAAATTTTATCAGAAAAAGATGAAGTAATATTAGGATTACCTGGAGGTAGAAGTATTTCCAATATTCTTCAATTCTTAAAAATGGAAAACATTGATTGGAATAAAATCCATGTTTTCATGATTGATGAAAGATTAGTACCAATAGATGATGACGAAAGTAATTTTAAGTTAATAGAACAGGGTTTATCAGATATTATACCAATCAAAAATTTACATCCTTTTTATTATAATGAGACAAAGGAAGACCATGGTCTTTTAGATTATAAAGAAGAAATTATGAAATATGGTGGAAAATATGACATAATTCTTGTAAGTTCAGGAGAAGACGGTCATATCGGTGCATTATACCCCAATCATTCATCCATTCGTGATGAATCCAATTACTTAATATCAATGAATAACTCTCCTAAACCTCCATCAAAAAGAATAAGTATTTCAAAAAAAATTTTATTAAAGTCAAAGATAGGTATTCTAATATTTGTGGGAGACATGAAAAGAGAAGCTTATTCAAATTTTTTAGATGAAGAAATTGATATAACTATGTGCCCTGCAAAATTAGTAGCACAACTACCTGAATCATTTGTTTTAACAGATATAGAATTAAAAGAGGAGATTGTATGATAAACAAAACAATAATCCCTGCAATAATTGCAAAATCACAGGAAGAATTAGACGAATTGTTATCAAAAGTAACAGATATAGTAGAAATTGCACAACTTGATGTAATGGATGAAAAATTTGTACCAAACACTTCGTTATTTTTTGATTTTAGATTACCTAAGACTTCTTGCCTATTTGAGGCACATTTAATGATAGAAGATCCAGAAACATGGATAAAGGATAACTGGCAAAAAGTGGATACAATTCTTGTACACTATGAATCTTGCAATGATCCAAAAAGTATAATCTCCAATGTTAAAAATAAGGGTAAAAAAGTCGGTTTTGTTTTAAATCCGGAAACACCGATTCAAAATCTTTCAGATTTTATAGATGATATTAATCAAGTATTGATAATGACTGTTAACCCTGGTTTTTACGGTAGCCCTTTCCTACCTGAAATGTTGGATAAAATTACAGAGTTAAGAAATATGAAGCCTGATCTTGATATTGAAGTTGATGGAGGCGTTACAGATAAAACAATTAGCCTTGTTGACAAGGCAGGTGCAAATATGTTTGTTTCAGGCTCATATATTATGAAAGCAAAAAATGTTGAAGACTCCATTAACAGCTTAAAGACATTAATAGAATAGATGGTATAATTGGTTGTAAAAGAAATCAAAGCAAAATCTATTTTGCGTAAACATAAAAGAATTGATTCTTGGTTTATATCTCAATATGGGATGAATTTTTATAGAGGGTGCAAACACAACTGTGTATATTGTGATGGACGCTCAGAAGGTTATTATGTTGAGGGAGAGTTTGGAGAAGATGTTTGGGTAAAAGTAAATGCTATAGAGCTTCTTAGAAAAGAATTGGATCCTAGACGAAAACGGACTCCACTTAAACCTTGTTTTATAATGCTAGGTGGAGGGGTAGGTGATAGCTATCAACCTATTGAAGAAAAATATAAGCTTAGTAGAAAAGCTCTTCAATTGTTACACAACTTCAATTTACCAGTTTCAATTCTTACAAAATCAACATTAATTGAACGTGATATTGACATTATAAAAAAAATAAATGAAAGGAAGAGAGCAATTGTAAGCTTTAGTTTTTCTTCAGTTGATGAAAAGATTAGTAGCATCTTTGAACCTGGAGTTCCACCGCCAAGAAAGAGATTGGAAACACTTCATCTCTTTAAAAATGAAGGCATTGCATGTGGCATGTTTTTAATGCCAGTTATTCCTTTTATTACAGATACACCTACAGTAATGGAGAGAACAATTAGAAAGGCAAAGGAAATCGATTTGGATTTCATAATCTTTGCAGGTATGACACTAAAAGATGGTAGACAGAAAAATTATTTTTTAGATACATTAAAGGAAAATTATCCACACCTTATTCCAGAATATTCAAATATTTATAAGAAAGACATCTGGGGAGGACCAGTAAGTAATTATCAAGAGTCAATACATAAAACATTTAATAGCATATCAAAGAAATATAAGATACCAAGACGTATTCCAGCACATCTTTTCGATGATATTTTAAGTGAGAATGATTTAGTAAGAGTAATCTTAGAACACTTAGAGTATTTACTGAAATTAGAGGGAAAAGAATCTTCATATAGATGGGCTGCAAACTCAATTGCAAAATTAACTGAGCCATTATCTAATATGAAAAAGGATTTGAGAAGAATTAATGGGGTTGGTCCAACAACTGAGAGGATAATATTAGAAATACTTGAAACAGGCACTTCATCTTATTATGAAAAACTATTAACTGGCTAAAATTTTAAAAACTTCATTACAGTTGGTATATCATCTTCAGAAATTACAAAGATAGTATCAACCCAACAGCTCATTGTTTCAACAATGTTTATACCACTTCTGGCAAATTGAGAATAAATATATGCAACAACTCCGGGTGTGTCTTCCATTTCTTTTGGGCTTTTTATTGTTATCATCACTAAATTTTCTGATATTTTAATGATATTTTTTCCAAAAATTAGTTTTAGATTTCCAAGATGTTTTTCTGAGGTAATTATTGTAAATACTTTTGATCCTTCTATTGCATAAAATGTATCAGTATCTTTTCGTATTTTCTTTTCTAATTCAATAACCTTACTGTAATAGCCAGCTTTTTCAACAATACAAACAATAATTTTGTTTTTTATTTCCAGTTCACTTTTCTTTAAAACATTCAGAATTTTGTCTTCTAAAATTGTTTCATCTTTAATTTTTTGTTCGTATCGTCTACAAGCAATTAGGATTGCTTCCATGCTGGTCTTTTTATCAATATCTAGATCTTTAGCTATTTTTCTTGATAATTTTGAATAGTTAATAATGCCTTTCTTTAAACAATCAAGAATGCTAGGATGTTCTGAAAGATATTTTTTTGTTAATTCAGTTGTAGTTGTCATAAAATGTAATTTGTCTTGACATTATATAAATGTTTCTTTTAGGACATATTTGTTTAATATAAAACAAATGTTCTATTTAAAACATAATTATCAAGGTTTGTTTTATCCAGGTCACCATTAATAAAAATCTATAGTAAAATCGACAACAGATAACATGAAACCAAAAGTAATACTTGCATATAGCGGCGGTCTTGATACATCTGTAATATTAAAATGGTTGGCAAACAAAGGCTACGATATAATAGCATACATTGCTGATGTTGGCCAAAACGAAGACTTTAATGCAATAAAAGAAAAAGCACTAAAAACAGGTGCATCTAAGGTTTACATAGAAGATTTAAAAAAAGAACTAGTTGAAAACTATATTTTTCAAGCAGTCAAAGCAAACGCCGTCTATGAGGGACAATATCTTTTAGGTACTGCTATTTCAAGGCCAATAATCGCAAAAAAACAGGTTGAAATTGCTCAAAAAGAAAACACTAACATTTTAGCACATGGATGTACAGGAAAAGGTAATGATCAGGTTAGATTTGAATTAATTTGGATGAAACTCATGCCAAATGTGGAAATTATAAGTCCTTGGAAGGACAAGGAATGGCTGGAACAATTTAGTGGAAGATCTGATTTGATAAATTATGCAAAAGAAGAGGGAATTCCAATAGATGTTAGCCTTAAAAAACCATATAGCACAGATGAAAATTTAATGCATATAAGCTTCGAAGCAGGAATGTTAGAAGATACAAGTATGAAACCAGATCCAGAGATGTTTAAATTAACAATCTCTCCTATGGACGCTCCAAATAAAGAAATAGAAATATGCATAGAATTCGAAAAAGGGATACCGATTAAAGTGACAAATCTTACAGAGGATATTCAAGTTGGAGGATCTCTTGAGTTATTCTTATATCTAAATGAACTAGCATCTTTAAATGGGATTGGAAGGATAGATATTGTAGAGAATCGTTTTGTCGGGATTAAATCACGTGGTGTTTATGAAACACCAGCTGGAACAATACTGTTTAAGGCACATAAAGACATAGAGAGTATTACACTTGATCGAGAGGTAATGCATCTAAAAGAGCTTATTTCACCGATTATTGCAAAATTCATTTACAATGGTTTTTGGTTTTCACCAGAAATGGATTTTTTAATGGCAGCTGTGAATAAGAGTCAAGAAAACGTATCTGGTAAAGTATATATGACTTTGTACAAAGGTAATGTAATCATTACTGGTCGAGAGTCTCAGTTTTCCCTATATGACGAAGCATTGTCAAGTATGGACAAAGAAGGTGGCTATGATCAAAAAGACGCTGCCGGGTTCATAAAAATCAATGGGTTGCGACTTAAACTTAAAGGTGAAAAAAATGAAGCTTTGGCAACAGAAATATCAACTAAATAAACAGATAGAAGCATTTACAGTCGGCAATGATTATTTGCTTGATCAAAAACTTGTCAAATATGATTGTCTTGGATCTATTGCTCATGTGAAAATGCTTAATAAAATTGGAATTCTTGATAAAACGGAATCAGACAAATTGACTATGGCATTATATGAAATCATAAAATTAGATGGTAACAAGGCTTTTATCATTAAACAAGAAGATGAAGACTGTCATACTGCAATTGAAAATTTTCTTATTAAAAAATTGGGCGATTGTGGAAAAAAAATTCATACTGCCCGATCAAGAAATGATCAAGTCCTAACCGCTTTGAGATTATTCTATAAAGATGAAATAAAATGCATTACTGAATTAATGGACAATCTGATTAAAACATTAGTTGCAATTAAACAAAAATATGGCTCTGTTGAAATACCAGGGTATACACATATGCAAAAAGCAATGCCTTCTTCAGTTGGTTTATGGGCAGAGGCTTTTGCTGAGTCAATGAATGATAACAAGCTATTGTTATTAGATATATTCAAATTAGTAGATCAGTCACCCTTAGGGACTGGAGCAGGCTATGGATTACCAATTGAAGTAGATCGTGAAACAATAGCTGAATGCCTTGGTTTTAGTAAAATACAGAAAAATCCAATCTATGTTCAGAACAGTAGGGGTAAGTTTGAATCTACAATACTCCACGGTTTGTCTCAAATAATGTTTGATCTAAATAAAATGGCATCAGATCTTTTACTATTCAGTATTCCTGAGCTAGGTTATTTTCAATTACCTACTGAATTTTGTACAGGAAGTTCAATTATGCCTCATAAAAAAAATCCTGATGTTTTAGAAATTATTAGAGCAAAATATCATCAAATAGTTGCATTTGAATTTGAAATTAAAAACAATATTGCTAATCTTATCTCTGGTTATAATCGTGACATACAACTTACAAAAAAACCTGTTATTTGCGGATTTGAAGTAACCAAGAATACAATTCAGATTATGATTAAAGTTTTAGCACAGCTTAAGGTTAATAAAATCAAATGTAAAAATGCAATGACAAAGGAATTGTATGCTACAGATAAGGTATACAAAATTATCAAGAAAGGTGTTCCTTTTAGGGAAGCCTATAAAGAAATTTCCCAAGAATATGAAACTACTTGAGTAAAACAATTCCATCCTGAGGACCAATAACAATATTTCCTTCTTGAATTGGATCACTATTTACACTTGTTGATACCAAAAATTTAGCAGCTTTAACAGGACTCCTGAAACTAATGTTTTTTTTACCAAAGTTCAAAAAAACATATGCTTTTTGTTCAGCTTCTTTAACTAATGCAGTTCGCACATAGGTTAAAACATTTTTTGGAGCACCCTTTAATTCCAAAATTTCAATGCGTCCTGAATTAAGTGCAGGGGTTTTCTGTCTAGCTTTTAAAAATCTCTTGTAACAATTAAGTAATGAATCAGGGTTTTTCATTTCGCAGTCAACGTTTCTCTCTTTAAATGATGGTGTAACAGGCAACCATGATGTTGCAGCTGGTAGACAGAAACCAGCATTTGGACTTGTATCCCATTGCATTGGAGTACGTTGCTCATCACGGTTGAATGATTCTATGCCAATCTTTCTAATCATATCAAACGCAATTTGTGGTATGTGTTTATATTTCAATGCCATTTCATCCAAACTTTCTTTTTGCAACATTCTTGGTGATTCCATCCCTATTTCTTCACCATAATAAATATATGGAACTCCTCTAACAGTTAATTGAAAAGCTGCATGTAGTTTAGCTTTATTTATATCATTTCCTAACCTTGTAATACGACGCATTCGGTCATGGTTTGTAAAAACCCAAGTGGAAATATATGGTTCAGGCAGATATTTCTCATATATCTCTATTAACTTTCTGAGTTTTCTTGCATTATGTGGTGTTCTTAAAGTTTTAAAATGAAAAATAGAGTGTAACCCATCTGCATTCTCTCCACAGTATCTTCTAACAGTCTCCATATCGCTATAAATCTCTCCAACTAAAAATCTAGGAGGGTTATCAAATTCATCTATAACTTGACGTAATTCTTTAACAAATTCAAAATTATCAGGATAATCCAATGTGTATATACAATTTCTAAAGAAACGTTTAACACTTGTGTCTGATGGAAAATAATGAATGCTTAGAGGGTTATTTCTAAACCGAGGATCCTTATAAATTGCATCAATAATATCAAGTCGAAACCCATCTGCTTTTTTTCTTAACCAGAATCTTAACACATCAAACATTGTTTCTTTAACTTCTGGATTACGATAGTTTAAGTCTGGTTGGAATGGTAAGAATTGTGCCCAGTACCACTGATCTGTTTTTTCGTCATAATGCCATCCAGGTCCACCAATCATAGAAAGCCAGTTGTTTGGAGGATTTTTGCTTTTTCCCTCTTTCCAAATGTACCAGTCTCTTTTTGGGTTATCACGACTTGATCTTGATTCAATAAACCATGGATGTTGGTCACTTGTGTGGTTTAATACCAGGTCAAGGACTATTTTCATGTCTCTTTTATGTGTTTCATTGATTAGCTTATCACAGAGCGGCATATCTCCGTATTGTGGATCTATGCCCTTGAAATCACTAACATCATAACCAAAATCTCTTTGTGGACTTGTAAAAAAGGGCGAAACCCAAATTGTTTCAATGCCTAACTCCTTAAGGTAATCAAGTTTTGAAATTATACCTGTTATATCTCCTATTCCATCTTCGTTTGAATCAAAAAATGAACGTGGATATATTTGGTATACAACAGTTTTTTTCCACCAGGGTAACTTTGAATTAGAGTCTTTAGGCATTATGAATCAGTCCTTCGTTGAAAGAAATGTTTAACTATTGATTAAACATTCGTAAAATGTAGAGTAAAATGAAGGAGAACTTTGAGCGTATAATTATCCCTGTTGATAATACTGAAGCTTCAAAAATTGCAGTTAAAAAAGGAGTGTTTTTAGCCAAATCACTAGGAATTGGTGCCAAAATTATCACTGTTAATGATACTCATCAGTTTATATCATCAGTTGTTCTTGAAGAAAAGATGAAAAAAGATGCTGAAGCTTTTCTTGAAGAATTTAAGAAAATAGCTGAAGAGTTTGGTGTAAAGATCGAAACTCAGCTAATAGTTGGGAAACCTGCTGAGGAAATTGTTAAATTTGCTAAAGAAAATGATCTAATTATAATGGCACATCATGATAGAACAAAAGGCCTTGATAAAGTAATGGAGGGCAATGTTTCTAGAGATGTAGTTCGTGATGCACCTTGTTCTGTTTTAGTTGTAAAATCTAAATAAAAATTGTGATTAAAATGAACACAAAAGTAATGGTAGTTGATGATGAACCTGATGTTTTGGACTCTTTAAAATCAATATTAGAACATGAGAATTATGAAGTAATAACTGTCGAAAGTGGATCTGAATGTCTAAAGAAACTTGAAGATGGTTTCGAAGGAATAATCTTTATGGATATTTTGATGCCTGAAATGGACGGTTGGGATACAATCAAAGAAATTGTCAATCGAGGTTATATTAGAAATGTTGCAATTAATATTGTTTCAGGAATTGGATATAAAGAACATCAACAAATGGGCATTTTGGAACCATATATCTATGATTTTTTATCAAAACCTGTTGAAATTAGAGAGTTAATAAAGAGTGTTGAAAAAAGTAATATTTTTTTACAAGCAAAGAATAAATAAAAGACAAATAATTCAATTGTGTGTGATGGGATGAAAGAAAAATACAAGAGCATATTCATAATAATAATGATTTTAATTCTTGTCATAAATTGGAGTTATTTTATAATAATTGAAATGAGCATAATATATTTTATTAATGGATTGTTTTTTGCAATTGTTATTTTATATTTATTTAAAAATGAACAATTTATTTGATTATTTTTTCCAATCATTCAGTTAGTTTTTTTCCGTTCTCCAAAAATGTTAATAACAAAACAAAATATAACACAATAAGTTGTGTGATGGGATGTAAAAATGAAAAATAAGTATCTTTTAGTGATTATTAACGCAGTAATTATAATTTCAATAATTGTAGGCTATACTTATTCCAATTTAGAATATCAAGCAGAAATAAACAATTTAAAAATAGCCAATGATAATGAAAAATCGCTTCTTGAAACACAGATACAAAATTTAGAAACACAGTTAGGTGGCATTGAATCAGAATTAAATGATACAAAAGGGCAACTTACAGAAGTGCAAGAAGAACTAGAGGAAAAATATCAGGAAATAATTGATATCTACAATGGAACTCGCTATAATCTACATAATCCTACATTTAGCGAAGCTAGATATTTTATAAACAATGATCTCACAAATCAAATTCCATATGAACCAGTAAATTTTACCTGTGCACATTATGCCCAAGGAGTTAACAATAATGCTGAAGATATGGGAATTGCTTGTGCTGTAGTAGTCTTAAATTTTAATCAATCATCTCATGCAATAATTGCTTTCAATTCAACAGATAGAGGGATGGTTTATTTTGAACCACAAACAGATGATATTGTTGTAAATCTTGAAATTGGTAATGATTACTGGACAGACTGTGTTATAAACGACCCTGGTTGGTATTATATCGATGACAGTGATGACACTATTGAAAGCATAATGACTTATTGGTGATTTGGAAATTAGATCAGATACAAAATATAGTTAAGGAGAACTATTTAAACAAACGGTTGTTTCAAATACTATATTTGGGGAGGAAAAAATGCCTATAATTCAAGTAAATGTTTGGAAAGGTTTTGGAGATGAAAAAGCTAAAAAAGTGATTAAAGAAATAACTAAAGTCTTTGTAAATCTAGGAATTCCTGAACAGGCTGTAGAAGTAATTGTTAATGAAATCCCCAAAACACATTGGGGAATTAGCGGAGAGCCTGCTTCAGAAAAATTCAAAGACATTCCTTGATAGTTTAGTCCTTCTTTTCTTCTGACTTTTTCTTATCATCTTTTACTTTGTAATCAGCATCAATGGTTTTATCATCAGATGGATGTCCTGACCAAGATTCCTCAGAAGAACCTGCTTGGCCACCAGCTTGCTGTTGCTGTGCGGCCTGCTGTGCAGCCTGTTGATAAATTGCTGTAGACGCTTTTTGCAAAGCCTCTGACAGTTTGTCTGTTTTTTCCTTAATTTTGTCTGCGTCATCGCCAGAAAGCGCTTCTCTTAGCTCTTTAAGTGCATCTTCAATGTTCTTCTTGTCATCATCTGATATTTTATCCTTCAGCTCATCCATTGTTTTTTGAGCTGTGTGTGCCAATGAATCCCCATTGTTTCTTATTTCAACCTTTTCTTTTCGTTTTGAATCTTCTTCTGCGTGCTCCTCTGCTTCCTTTTTCATCCTAGATATTTCTTCATCAGATAGCTTGGTTGAACCAGTAATGCTAATTGATTGTTCCTTTCCGGTACCTAGATCCTTTGCTGAAACATTTATAATACCATTTACGTCGATATCAAAGGCCACTTCTACCTGTGGAATACCTCTTGGTGCTGGAAGTATACCATCAAGATGAAATCGTCCAAGGCTTTTATTATCTGCGGCCATTGGTCGTTCTCCTTGTAAAACGTTAATTTCTACGCTTGGTTGATTATCAGCTGCTGTCGAAAATACTCTGCTCTTTTTAGTAGGAACCGTGGTATTACGCTCAATAAGAGCTGTTGCAACACTGCCGAGAGTCTCTATACTAAGTGTTAGTGGAGTTACATCCAATAGAACAATGTCTTTGTCAATATCACCAGAAAGAACACCTGCTTGTATAGCAGCACCAGCCGCTACACATTCCATCGGATCAACATCACGTTTTGGTGATTTACCAAAAATCGCTTCAACCTTCTTTCTAACATAAGGAATTCTTGTTGTTCCACCGACAAGTACCACGTGGTCAATATCAGTTGGTTTAAGTTTTGCATCTTTCAATGCCTGCTTGCAAGGTTGTTCAGTTTTGTCCACAAATTTGGCAATAATTTCTTCGAGTTTTGCCCGTGTAAGCTTCATTTCAAGATGCTTTGGCTCATTATCTATAACTGTGACATATGGAAGGTTAATATCTGTTTGAAGGGTTGATGAAAGTTCAATCTTTGCGCTTTCAGCTGCTTCAATAAGACGCTGATGTGCTTTTGGGTCCTTTTTAAGATCAACATCGTGTTTCTTTTTGAATTCTCCAGCAAGATAATCAACAAGGGCTTCATCCATATCAGAACCACCGAGCTGGGTATTCCCATTTGTAGAGAGAACCTCAAATACACCCCCACCAACTTCCATTAGAGTAATATCAAAAGTTCCACCGCCAAAATCATACACAGCAATCTTGTGATCACCGGTTTTATCTAGGCCATATGCTAAAGATGCTGCAGTTGGCTCATTGATAATACGTTTTACATTAAGACCAGCAATTTTTCCAGCATCCTTAGTGGCTTGACGCTGATCATCATTAAAGTATGCAGGGACTGTAATTACCGCATCTGTAACTTTCTCACCAAGAAAATCCTCTGCATCTTTTTTGATTTTCTGAAGAATAAATGCACTTATTTGCTCAGGGCTATAACTCTTATCACGAATCTTTATTTTTTCGCCCCTACCCATTTTACGTTTAATTCTATGAATAGTGCCCTCCGGATTGGTAACAGCTTGACGTTTAGCCGCTTCTCCAACAAGCATCTCACCATCTTTTGTAAATGCTACAACGGATGGAAAATAAGGCTGTCCTTCAGCACTTTTAATAATTGTCGGTTTACCAGCTTCAATAACAGCTACTTCAGAGTTTGTGGTT
The DNA here is from genome assembly GCA_023128855.1 of Thermoplasmatales archaeon. GTDB lineage: Archaea > Thermoplasmatota > E2 > DHVEG-1 > DHVEG-1 > JAGMDE01. The sequence goes on from JAGMDE010000033.1 coordinate 12,795, forward strand.
CCAAGATCAATACCAATTATTTTTCCCATAATTATTCACCTCATTTTTCTTTATTTTTTGCAACAATAACTTGAGAAGGTCTCAATAGCTTGTCATTTATCATATAACCTTTCTTAACCTCCTCAATAATAATCTCATCTTCACAATCGTCTTTTTCAATTGTAGTTACTGCATGATGAAAGTTGTGATTGAATTTTTCACCCTTGCATTTTATTGGTTTAATTTTTTCTTTTTCAAAGAAATTTTCAATATTGTTAAGCATGAGTTTTAATCCTTCTTTAGGGTTATTATCATTATATGCTTTCTTCAATAATTCATTAAGATCAAGTAATTCTGAAAGATATTTTTTCTTAGTTTCCTCTTCACAAATTTGTAATTCCTTTTCCATTCTTTTTTGATAATTCTGAAAATCTGCAATACTTCGTAAAAGTTTGTCATCTTTTTCTTTTAAATCCTGCTTTAATTTTTTTATCTCTTTTTTTAGACTATCTGAATCTTTCTTTTTGCCTGTAGGTTTCTTAGTTGTCATATTTCACCCAAAAAAAGAAAAAAAGGGCAAAAATTGCCCTACATCATACCGTCCATGCCTGGTGGCATACCACCGCCCATTCCACCTGGTGGCATTCCTGCTGGTGGTCCACCACCGCCGCCTTTTGATGCGATTACATCATCGATTCTAAGAATCATTGTTGCTGCTTCTGAAGATGCTTCTATCTCTTGCATGCTTACACGTAGTGGCTCAATGACATTGTTTTTGAGCATGTCATCTACTTTTCCATCAAGGACGTTAATACCTGCGTATTTCTTTCCTTTCTTGTGAGCACTTCTGATTTCAAGCATCATGTCAATTGGGTCAAGCCCCGCATTTTCTGAAAGTGTCTTTGGTATGATTTCTATGGCGTTTGCAAATGCTTCAATTGCCATTTGTTCTCTACCACCAATAGATGGTGCATAGTCACGAAGTGCCATTGAAATGGCTATTGCAACAGCTCCGCCACCTGCAGTCATTTTACCGTCTTCAATTGCAACTTTTACTACTGAAAGTGCATCGTGTAATCCACGTTCAAGTTCATCTACAACGTGTTCGGTGGTACCACGAATAAGTATGGATACTGCTTTTGGATTCTTGCAGTCAGTTACGAACGTCATTTTATCGTCGCCGATTTTTGTCTCCTCGACATTACCTGCATGACCAAGGTCTTTTGCAGTTAAACCATCAAGGTTTGCAACGATTTTAGCTCCAGTTGCTTTTGATAGTTTTTCCATGTCGCTCTTCTTGGCGCGTCTAACAGTATAGATTGCCTCTTTTGCTAGGAAATGCTGTACTATGTCATCAATGCCTTTCTGGCAGATTAAGACGTTTGCGCCGCTCTTTTTGACTTTTTCAACCATTTTTCTAAGCATTCCTTCTTCTTCATCTAAAAATGCTTGAAGTTGTGTTGGGTCTTGAATTTGAATTCTTGCATCGACTTCTGTTTTTTTGACTTCGAGTGCTACATTTATTAATGCTACTTTTGCGTTTTTAATATGCTTTGGCATTCCCTCGTGTACCCGTTCTTTGTCGAGGATGATACCTTCAATGATCTCAGTGTTTGCTATTCCCCCGCCTTGTTTCTTCTGTATCTGAATATTGTCAAGATCAACGACTGTTTTGCCGCCGATTTTTTCTGCAACACTGGTTACTGCATCTACGACAATATCTGCAAGAATCTCTTTTGACGAACTTGCACCTTTACTTGCCATAGAGGTCATAGCAATATTTCTAAGTGTTTTTTTATCACCAGGTTTGATAGTTATTGCTAACTTGTTGAGTACTTCTTTAGCTTTCTGAGACGCAAGTTTATATCCACCACATATAACAGTTGGGTGAATGTTCTGCTCTAATAGCTCACCAGCATATTTTAAAAGCTCTCCAGTAAGTACCACTGCACTTGTTGTTCCATCTCCACATTCTTCATCTTGGGATTTGGCAACTTCAACAACCATCTTTGCTGCTGGATGTTCTACATCTATTTCTTTCAAAATCGTTGCACCGTCGTTAGTTATTACTACATCGCCCATTGAGTCAACAAGCATTTTGTCCATACCTTTTGGACCAAGTGTTGATTTCACTGCATCTGATATAGCTCTAGCTGCCATTATGTTATTTGATTGTGCTCCTTTGCCTCTTTCTCTTTTTGTGCCTTCTCTTAACACAATTATTGGTTGTTGGCCTCCTGCCATCATAATTTTCTTTTGCCTCCTTTAAAATTTATAACTCAAGTAGAAACGGTATATTAGAACTTCTATATAAAGATTTCTATTTCTTACCCTGTTATTTAAAAAAATATTTCCTAAATCAAAGACTTTTTTCTTAACCAACCTAAATCACTGATATAAAGATCTCTAATATCCTTTAAATCAAACTTAAGCATAGCAAGACGCTCTAATCCAAGACCCCAAGCAAGCACAGGATTTTTAACACCTATTGGTTCAGTAACTTCAGGTCTAAAAATACCACTCCCACCTAGTTCCATCCACTGGTTATTCCAATAAACCTCAACTTCCATACTAGGCTCAGTATATGGGAAATAACCTGGTCTAAAACGAATTTTTTCAAAACCCATTCTTTTATAAAACTCTTTTAGAACACCTATTAATTGTCTAAAATTGCTATTTTCCTCATGAATAATACCTTCAATCTGATAAAATTCTGGAAGATGAGTTGCATCAATGTTTTCCTTTCTAAAAACACGACCTATTGAAAATACTTTACAGGGTGGTTTAGGATTGTTATACAAATAACGAATCGTATTGACTGTAGTATGAGTTCTAAGAAGTAATCTTTCTCCTTCAGCTTTTGAAAACTTGTACCCCCATCCAGTTGATGAAGTAACTCCTCCATCCTCGTGAACCTTTGATATCCTATCGACCAAATCTTTTTCATCGATCTTAATTTTAGAAGGCGTTTTACAATACAGGGTATCTTGCATTTCACGGGCAGGATGATCTTGAGGTATGAATAACATATCCATATTCCAAAAGCAGGATTCCACAAAGTTACCTTGAATTTCTTCAAAACCCATCTCTATGAAGATTTGTCTAATTTTTGTTATCAAATCTACTAATGGATGAGCTTTACCTCCATATTTAGCAGGAGAAAATGCATTAATATCATATGGCCTGATGGTTTTATCTTTCCAGCTTCCGCTTTTTATTATTGAAGATGTTATCTGAGAGATTTCATCTTTAAATTCAATCCCTTTCAAAATTGCTTTTTTACCATTTTCCGTTAAAATTATAGTACTTGTAATAATTTCTTTTTCTTTTACTACATTTTTTCTAGATAATAAAGGTTTAATTTTATTTTTATCAATCTCGATGTTAGATTTTTCATTCAGCATCTTTAGTAGTTTTTCTTCTTCACTATCAGCTTTTAATGCCTTTTTTCCTTCAGCAGTAATCTCAAGAATGGTGTCTTTATCCTTTTTAATAGTCGCCCATTTTTTTCTTTTGAGCCATCCAATAGCTATAGGAATCTCTTGTTTTTCTAAAACAACAGATATTTCTTCTAATGATGATTTCCCACCGTTTTTAGATATTGATTCAAGTGCTCTCCGTTCAGGGAGTCCATTTTTCACATATTGCCACCCTTCTTTTCCCAAAGAGTATACAGTTTTTATATGATCCTCAATTTTTACAAGGTTCTTTGATTGAAGCCATGAAGATGCGTTCATAACTTCTACTTCTTGAGTAAAATCGCCAGCTCCGAGTATATCTCCTGGAGAAGCTTTGCCTTTTAATTCATTTAATGTTAAAAGCACCTTTTTCTCATTGTGAGACAATTCCTTGATTGCTTTGTTTATATCCATCTGAGCCAGGAATAATTTAGTTGTCTATTAATTTATTGCTTATAAAAGGAAAAATTTTTTAATAAACAAAAGATGTAATCATCATTAAGGAATAAGATAAATATGGCAAAATTTTGTTCTAAATGTGGAACCCAGATTGTAGAAGATGCTAAATTTTGTTTAACGTGTGGTACAAAAATTGAAGAAATGCAACCAATATCACCATCATCACCTCAAATGATTCAGCAACATCAAAATATTCAAACTAGTCCAACATCAGGCATATGGTATCAAGATTATTATAAAATTAGAAAAAAAGTTGTAACTATTGGCCAAAAATATTGGATCGAAGATCGAAATAATAATTTACTTGGTTTTTGTAAACAAAAAATACTGAAATTAAAAGAGGATATTAGAATATATACTGACGAAAATCTTAGTCAGGAATTATTTTGCATTAAACAACAACAAATATTAGATGCGTTTGGTAATTTTGCTGTTCTTGATTCAACTACAGGAACTTTACTTGGATCAATAAAAAGAGAATGGTTATCATCTGTTTTTACAAAGGATACTTGGGAAATTTATAATCCAACTAATCAACTTATTGGAAAAATAGAAGAGAAATCAATGGGTCAAGCTTTAGCTAGAAAATATATGCCCGGAGGTGGATTAGTACCCGAAAAGATGACATTAGAACTCAATGGTGTTCCCGTAGCTGAGATTAATCAATCTTTCAAAATCATTGGTGATATATGGGAGATGAACTGTCATAGTGTACCTCCTGATTTGGATAGACGGGTGTTACTTGGAGCAATGCTTCTTATGGGATTAATTGAAAGGCGACACAAATAAACATTGATTTAGTTAGTTATTTAAATACCATACAATTATATTTTGATCTGAGAAAACTAATGATAGATGATATCTTAACTTTAGAAATAAGAGGGGGGATTTATAATTTCATTTTAAAATACCCTGGCTTACATCTACGAGAAATATCTAGAAGAATGGACATTCCGTTTAGTACTTTAAAGCTAGTTTCTTTAACATTTTGATATAACTCAACTGTTTTCGAAGCATTTGCTTTTGTACCTTTATGTAGTATTTTAACCACTCTTCTAAAGTTCCCTGTTCCTTATTAAAAGCATAGTTAGTAAGCCATATCAGCTGCGTTTCGTCTAGTAAGATTCGGTATCTTTCTTCAATGGACATTTCCTTGACTGCCATTTTTTCACCTTTTCCATATTTTTCTTCATGATATTCAAAGTTCATAGAGCAAATATCCAATATTCTAGAAAAAAAGAAAAAATAGATTTTTATGTAATCATCTTTAAAACATTGACTAACATTCTTTTAGCTGAATATATAATCACAATAATTCCTGCTATCGTTGGAATCCAAGCTGTATCTTTCACCCAGTCAAATGTCGCAGACTGTGGTAATATTTCCAGAAATTCAATCCATGAAAGACCAAAAAGCATTATCATTCCACCAATGACTAATAAGAATAATGCTACAAAAAGATCTATCACTGCATCAGCTTTCTTTATATCTTTTTCATCCATAAAAAATCCTACCTTACCAGTTGATGAAATAATTTAGTTGTTTATAATACTTCCAATGACTTTATATAAGTTTTAAGATAGAAAATAACACTTATATACCAAAATTATATCTACATTCCCCAATAGGAATATCATATATATTGAAAACTATCCTATTTCAAAGTTTATTATAGGTAAGCTACTGGTCAATATAACTTTTTTATACGTTACCACAAAATTATATATTAATTAAACTGCCGAACAATAAAATAATAATTGGAGGTTGTACAAAAATACCAAAGATATTCTAGGTTGTGGTCAGATATACCAAACTAAACGTTATTCAAACGAGATTTGAATACACTTTTACTGGTAAAAAATCTATGTGTTTTTCAGTTAATTGAAAAATATCCGACAATACTTCAAACAACCAGTTTTTTAAATGAAAAAGTGTTATTGAAATAGACTCCTGTAGAGAAAGAAAGTGGTTGATATGCCAAAAAAGCGATCGCAAATCAAGGA